>SHOI01000044.1 GCA_004294855.1 Sphaerochaeta sp.
AACTCACCGGTCGGCCGACCATCATTGAGGCCATCTGCGACACGGGAGTCTTTGCAACATCGACCACATCGATGAACTTTCCTCGTCGAATGATCGTGCAACGGTCGGCGACCGCCTTGATCTCCGCCAATTTATGGGTGATGAGGATGACGCTCTTTCCTTCTTTGACAAGGTTGCGCATGATCTGCATCAGCTCATCAATCTCCTGCGGAGTGAGCACCGCCGTCGGCTCGTCAAAGATGAGGATCTCGGCATCCCGGTAGAGCATCTTCAGAATCTCCACCCGCTGCTGCATTCCGACGGTGATATCCTCGATGACCATGTCCGGATCGATATTCAGGCCGTACCGGGCGGAAAGTTCGGCAATCCGTTTGGATGCGGTTTTTTGGTGGAGAATGAACCCGCCCTCTTTCCCGAGGATGATATTTTCAGTGACGGTAAAGTTATGAACCAACTGGAAGTGCTGGTGCACCATGCCGATTCCCAGGTCGTTCGCATCGTTGGGGTCCCTGATCTGAACCTCCTTTCCGCGAACCTTGATCGTCCCTTCATCGGCTTGGTAGAGCCCGAAAAGGATGCTCATCAACGTTGATTTTCCCGCTCCGTTCTCACCCAGAATCGCATGGATTTCCCCTTCGCGGACTTGGAGCGTGATATTGTCATTCGCCACGATTCCAGGAAACTCCTTGCGAATATTCAGCATTTCAATTACATGGTTCATTACAACCCCCGGATTGAGGAGAAGGGCCACCCCAGGAAAGGTGGCCCATACACAAACGTGCCTTCAATTACTTGAACAGGCCGTCGCTCTTGTCGGCGACCGTGACCTCGCCGCTCTTCAGCTTGGCGAAGACCTTGGCCACTTCATCCGTGACGCTCTTGTCCAGGTTGGGGTTTTCCGCCGGAATTCCGACCCCGTCGTTCGTCGCATTGAGGCGAAGGATCTCTCCGCCGGGGAACCGGCCGTTGAGCTCGTCGACGATCATGTCGTAGGATGCCCGGTCGAGATACTTCATCGCGCTGGTGAGGATAATCGACTTGCCGTTGGGCATGAGACCTTCAGCATACTGGTCGACGTCGACACCGATCACCCATACCTTCTGTCCGCTGCTTCCGCGGTTTTTGGCTTCATTGATGACACCGACACCGACGCCGCCGGCGGCTGCAAAGATCACATCAACACCGCGGTCGTACATTGCGGCGGCGATCTGCTGACCGGCACTGATATTGTCGAAGGATCCCTGATAAAGGTTGTTCACCTGATCCATCCGGATGTTGGTCTTGTAGTTGGCGTTTGCGTAGCGTACTCCCTGCTGGAAGCCCCAGTTGAACTTCTGAACGGCGGGAATCTCCATTCCGCCGATGAACCCGAAGCTGCCGTTTTTAATCTGCAGCGCTGCAGCCAGACCGGCGAGGAAGCCGGATTGGTGCTCCGCCCAATAGAGACCCACAACGTTCTTCTCAATGCGGAAGACGGAATAGTCGGCGCTGTGCGGCTCACCGTCGAGGAGAACAAACTTCGTATTCGGATACTTGTCCTGTGCTTCAAACAGGGCTGTCTCGAACTTGAAGCCCGGGCAAATGATCATCGTGTACCCGGCATCGACAAGGTTGCCGATCTCTTTGAGGTAATCGGCTTCGGTGGTTCCGGCCGGCTTGAGGTACTTCACATCCAGACTGAAGTCCTTTTGGGCGCGAAGGATTCCTTCCCAGGTTCCCTGGTTGAAGGATTTGTCATCAATGGTTCCGGCATCGGTTACCATTCCAACTCTGAGGGTGGCTTTTCCCGCATCTTTTGTTCCTTGGGCAAAGAGCGAGAAACTCAACACCAAGAGGACACAGAGCAATACAAACAATTTTTTCATGCTTCTACTCCTTATTGGATCTCATAAGATCTTTACATGTAGATTCATTTTACAAGGGTGTATGTCAGATGTCAAATTAAAGAAGGAGAAGACCCATATAAATCGCCCCGCGGAGGGTGCTTTATAAGGGAAAGCAGAATCCCCTCCCAGGGCGAAGATCATCCAATCGTTACGTTGAAAGCGTTTCGCGCTCCAAGGTTGCCAGAATGTAGGGGCCGACACCCTTGAAGTCATCTGCGACTTGCGGTTCTTTGAAGTAGTAGTAGAGAGAACCGTCCCGATAGGGGTTTCCTCCGAGACCCGCCACGCTACAGATACCTTCGAGATGATACTCCCCGTCTTCATCGATGCTCACATAGCGGTTCTCGATCCCGCTTAGCGCTTTCAAGCCGGATTCCCGGATCTTTGAATCGCCATTGATTCCCAGCCTCGCCATCTTCAGAAGCGTATATGCGAACATCGCGCTCGCTGAAGTCTCCTTGTAGTTACCTTCAGCTTCACTTCGGTCGACAACCTGGTAGAACATCCCGTCGGGCTGTTGGAATGCCAGAATATCGCCCATCAGCGTATTGAGGATCTTCTTCAGCGGATCGGAAAGCGGATCATCGGTTGAAATGATCGCGATGATGTCAACGACCGCCATCGCATACCACCCGAGCGCCCTTCCCCAGAAATGGGGAGAAAGCCCCGTTTCGAGGTCGGACCAGCGCATTCCCCGCGATTCGTCCCATGCATGGTAGAGCAGTCCGGTTTTGGAATCCCGAAGCGTCGCATATATCCTTTCTATTTGGGCTACGAGATCTTCGATGATTTCACGCTGATCGACATACTTCGCATAGAGGGCGGAGAACGGTCCCTGCATATAGACTCCATCCAGCCAGACCTGCCACGGATAGATCTGCTTGTGCCAGTAGATCCCGCTGTGCGTCCTCGGCTGGCCGATCAGCTGTTCGCGAAGGATGTGGGCCGCCTTGATGAACCGCCGTTCTCCGGTTTTCTCGTGCAGGAGAAAAAGATTCCGTCCGGCATTGATCATATCGAGGTTGTACTCGCCCGCTCGATAGTCCTTGATCGTTCCATCCTCCTTGATGAACGGGTCATACATCGAATACGCCCAATCGAAGAAGGATGTTTGTCGATAGTGCTCACCCACCTCCAAGATTGCGGTGATGACCAATCCATGCTCATAATGCCACTGCATCTGAGCCGGTTGGTACCGATTGATGACGCTTTTAGCCATTTCCAAGGAGTAGTTCTTTGCCATAATCCAATTCCAAGAGCACGAGTCCGACCGGATCGGCCGGACTCATGGCACATCTCCTAGTTCAAGAGATTGTTTTCTTTCATGGATGCCACGCCGGCATCATTCCACGCTTGTCCGCCAAGCTTCCTGAACTCTTCAAGCCAGACGTTCCAGTTCGCCCGGTTCAGCGTGCGCTTGCCGGTGATGAACTCGCTGAGCGATTGCTCGTAGAAGCGCTTCAGGTCGGCATTGGGGGTCGGCAGGGTATTGGAGCCCACGGCGGGGGTCCACTTCTTGGTCTGCATCTCCCTCAGCACGTCGAGGGCGCTCATCTGCTTTTTGCTCACCGCGGTGGTATAGGTCGGATATCGGGCATAAAGCTCGACGTCGCCGTTGTAGAAGACCATGTTGCGCAGCTGGGTAACAACTTGACCCTTTGGTCCGGTGAAGCTGTAGTCGGGATCGGGAACACCGGCGGCAACGGGAATTCCATTTGCATCCAAGGTGTAGTTCACCCCTTCGACACCCCAGCCAAGAAGGTAGTATCCTTCATCACTGGCCATCCACTCCAAAAGCTCGGCGATCTTGTCCTTCTTGCCGGCTTGGGCGGCTTTCGCGCTGATCGCATAGACGCGGAAGTTGGCGGTGTACGGTCCGACCGAGGCGTGGCCTTTCGGGCCCTTCGGAGGATCGATGATGATCCACTGTCCGTCCGGGAAGTTCTGATCGAAGGGAGCATAGTTGGACTGAGCCGCATACGCCGCGTTCTGCTCGCGCATGATTCCGAATCGGCCTTGCTTCCAGGCGGCTCGGAAGTCGTCCTTCTTGTAGCTCATCCAGTTGGGATCGATTACACCTTCATCGACCATCCGCTTCAGGTAGACCATCGCATCGTAGAAGCCGTCCTTGAAGACCGACAATCCGGCGTTCGCCTCCGTCATGTCCCACGTGCCCTCGGCACCGAAAGCGCCGAAGATCGGCTGCAGGCGCCGCCCGGGCCACCCTTCGTAGCTTCCGATCTCTTCAAAGCTGCCGTAGCCCCACGTGTCGTGTTTCCCGTTCCGATCGGGATCGTTGAAGGTGAACGCCCGCATCACGGTAAACAGCTCTTCGCTGGTGGTGGGAACCGCAAGTCCGAGATTGTCCAGCCAATCCTTCCGGATCAGCAATCCTTCGTTCTTGATGATCGCTCCGGGATCGGAAAGACCGTAGCTCTTTCCGTTGAACATGGCGTTTCGGCGGCTGACTTCGTCATAGTGGTTCGCCGTTCGAACCGGCATCTTCGCATAGAGATCATCGACCGGGGCTACCAGCCCTTGGGGTACGAGCCGGGCAAGCACCTCCCGGCGCACCATGAAGAGGTCGGGAAGATTGTTCGCCGCCGCTGCAGCTTGGATCTTCACATCCTGGTCGCCTTCGCTGGAAGGAAGGGCGGTGATCTTCAAATCGATGTTGAGTTTGTCTTTGATAATCTGAAACCCAACCCAGTCCTCGGGGGGAGGTCCTGCCTCCGTCATCGCCGCACCGTACCACAGCTCAATGACGGTCGTTCCTTCACTTGCCTTTTTGTCTGCAGCTCCCTGACTGAAGAGCGGCATCGCCACCAAAGCCAAGATCGTCACAAGGACTAACCACGTACTCATTTGTTTTCTCATCGAAAACCTCCTTATTCCACATCATCCTTTGACACTTCCGAGCAACGTGCCCTTCGTGAAGTATTTTTGGATGAACGGGTATGCAACAATCATTGGAATCGCGCTCATGAAGACGCTTGCCGCTTTGATCGCCTCGATGGGAGCATCGCCGAACGCGCTGATTTCCACAAATTCGTTCATGCCGCTCGCCATAAGGATGTTGCGCAGCAGAATCGGCAGCGGTTGAAGCTTATTGCTGTTGAGGTAGAGCATCGCCCGGAAGAAATCGTTCCAGAACCCGACCCCGTAGAAGAGGCCGATCGTCATGATGATCGCCTTTGAAAGAGGGAGGATGATCATCACCAGAATGCGGATTTCACTCGCCCCGTCGATTCGGGCCGACTCCTTCAATTCATTCGGAATCCCCTCGAAGAAGGAGCGCATGATGAGGGTGTTATAGGTGCTGACCGCTCCCGGAAGAAACACCGCCATGATCTTGTCGATGAGGCCGAGTTTCGTCACCAGGAGGTAGGTCGGAATCAGTCCGACGTTGAAAATGTACGGGATGATGATCAGGATCGTCAGATACCGGCGTCCGGGCAGGCTCTGGATCGAAAGCACATATGCAAGCGGAATGGTAAGAAAGAGGCTGGTTGCGACCCCTCCGATGAGGATCTTGAAGGAATTTTTGAACGCCATCAAAAATCCGTCATTTCCAAGCAGCGCTCTGTAGGCGGCGGTCGACCACTTCCACGGAGCAAGGAACATCCCCTGGAGGTTGCTGCCGATATACGCATTCGGTCTGAAGGAAAGGGTGATCGTCGACCACATGGGAACTGCGATCACGACCAACATGAAGACCAGGAAGAGGTTGACGAGGAAATCAAAGACTTTATCTCCCTTGGTGGAGGCTGCGATTGCTGATACTTGTTTTTTCTTGCGCATATGAACCACCTCCTAGTAGAGTGATGAGCCGCCAAGCCGCTTGACGATGCGGTTGGTGAAGAGAATCAACAACATTCCAATCGCGCCCTTGAAGAGTCCGACGGCGGTGGCGAGTCCGAATTGGAACTCGAGAAGTCCCTGTCGATACACCCAGGTGTCGATGATGTCCGCCACGGAGAGGACCGGGGTCGAATAGAGCATGAAAATCTGGTTGAACCCGGCGTCAAGAATCGTGCCCAGACGGAGGAGAACCACGATCACGATGACCGGCCGAATCGAAGGCAGCGTGATATACCGGACCCGCTGCCACGAGGTGGCCCCTTCGACCATCGCCGCCTCGAAGAGCGCGGGGTCGATCCCCATCAGCGCGGCGATGAAGATGATCGCGCTCCAGCCCATCTCCTTCCACGCATCACTGAAGATCACGATCCAGGGGAACGTTTCGACGCTTGTCAAAAATGCTCGGGGTTTCCCGCCAAACGCCTTGATGATGTCGTTCACCACCCCGTCTCCCGGAGCGAGCAGGGCAAGGAGGATTCCGTACATGATGACCCAGGAAAGGAAGTGCGGAAGATATGCGAGGGTCTGGACCGTTCTGGAGAGCCGCCGTCGTTTTGATTCATAGATCGTGATCGCCAGAAGAATCGCCAGCGGCAGGCTGAAGATGAGTTTTCCGAAGCTGTACATCAACGTGTTGCGCAGCAGTTCAGCAAAATAATAGGATTGGATGAACGTCCTGAAATGTTCGAGGCCGATCCACCGGCTTCCAAGCACTCCGTCAAGAGCCATATAGTCCTTGAAGGCGATCTGACCGTTGAAGATCGGTACGTATTTGAAGGTGATGTAATACACCAGCGGGATGATGAGCAGGACATACACCGAGGCATGACGACGGATCTCCCGGCTCAATTCACTCTTTCTTGATTTTGTAACCATCTGCTTTCCCCTTACATGAAGGGTATGGCATCTCAAGCAGATTATGCAGAGGGGCTCTTGTACTTTTCCGACATTTTCTCCATTCACCGACCTTGCATTCGGGGATCGATTGATTGCTTCCTACTTGCCGTCCAAGCGAACCATCGTGGGACTTTTTCCGGTGATCTTCCGAAACACCCGGGTGAAGTACGCCTGATCCTGAAAGCCGCACTCGCCGGCGATCTCGGCGATCGTGAGGGTCGAACGCTTCAGGAGATCGATCGACTTGTGGATCCGATGGTTGTTGATGTACTCCCACGGGGAGACCCCGATTTCTTTACGGAAGATCCGGGTCAGGTAGTCTTCGCTGACGTGGACCGCTTCGGCAAGCTGCCACCGCGTCATCCCTTCGGTGGCATGCTCGTCTATGTATGCGACCGCCTTCTTGACGAGGATTCCCGTCAAGGGAGGAAGCACGTCACCAAGCGAACGAAGCGCCGAGAGTCGGGCGATGAAATCCGGGTTTGAGGTGATGGAGGTATGGGCAAGCACCACGTTTGGGATGAGACCGAGCGTTTCAACCTCCTTCGGCGACCAATCATCCCGCAAGAGGACGAAGGGAGCGCTCGTCTTCTTTCGAAGGGCGATGAGGAAATCCGCATCAATGCAGTCGCAGATCAAGAGACCCAACACGGTGTCTTGAAGGAGCTTCGGAACCTCCCTTGCTTCCACGACCATCGCATCACGCAGGAATCCGAAGTACGGACCCAACGAACCGGTAATGATCAGGGAACCCTCCTGAGATTTCGAGACCGCCAAACTCACCGCCAATGTTTCGTGTCCGAGGGGCGTGCCGTAGCACACAAAAGGACAGGTGCTCAATTCGGAATGGGCGATGATCTGAAAGAGCAGCCGGCGCAGAGAGCCATCATCCCGCGAACCGTCCCAATAGAACGTTGAAGAGCTGAAGGCTTCAAGCTCGCGGCTCTTTACACCCGAAGCCTGAACCACCTCAAGATCCGGAAGCTCTGAAAGAAACGGGGGAAGGACCTCCTCCTGATCGCCTCGGAAATATACTTTCCTTGTGCCGCTTGTCTTTTTCGCCCGCCCGAGGACGCTCGGAAAGGGAAGAAGAATCCGAACTCCCATTTTGTCAAAATGGATGTGTCCACCGTGCATGACGATGATCCGCATCGCCACATCCCGCTGCGCCCCCGCTTCGACGTGGATTCTGAGGAGCAATTCAACCCCCTCATCCGCAAGGCGAGCCTCAAGAAGGATCTCCTTGGAGCCGGAGAGGATCTCAAGGGCTTGGCCGAGGCGGACGGAGTCTCCGACAAGAATCGGCAGTCGGGAAGGCCCGCTGTAGGCAACGGAACCAAGCCGTCGGATCAACGCAAGAGGATCGAACGTCCGCTGCTCCAAGGTGAACTCGGGGGTATAGGAAAGGCTCAGATCGATCGTATTGAAGAGGTGATGAACATGGTTGGCGATCGTCACATCGCTTGTAATTTCAAGAATCTCTTCCAAAGGAGCCCGAAGCGCCTCACTGATGTTCGCGAAGAACTCGGCATGGCTCCGCTCCGTCTTTTCCGCCAGATCCCGGGCTTTATTGGCGCTCTCGACCAGAAGCGCCCCCTTGATCGCGCTGCTGAGACTGGTTCGCACATCTTCCAGAACCACCGCGTTGAACCGGGTCGACCGGACCAACAGATACCCGATGCTCTGGTTGTCGACGGAAAGCGGAAGGATGACGAACACCCCCTTGCCCAATGCTTGACTGTAGTGTTGAGGGAGGAGAAGCCGACTCGAAAACTGCTCCTGCGTTCGGATCGGACCCTCCGGTCGGTACCCTCCGACCAAGGTCGTCACTCCTTCTTCCCCATCCAACATCAAGTATGCGTCGGTGATTCCCAGATCCGGCAGGTGTTGAGCCATGATCGCCCCGAGGGCCGGAATCCGGCGAACGGTCAACAGATCGCTTTTGAGATTGTTCAACAGCTTCTCCTGGCAGTCGCGCTCATAGGCGTGCTCGTGGGTGACCAGATCCTGAATCGCCAATAAGTCGCCCATGATCCGTTCGTTGTCAAACGACTTCTTGGCGAAGAACTTCTGATACCAATGGATCATCTCGGTCAGGTGGTTCGGATCCCCTTCCCGATCGAAATAGGAGCGGGCGAATTGCGAAATAACGCCAAAATCCCCTGCCAGGAAGGAATCGAGAAGGGGTTCTTCCTCCTTCGTCACTTCCAGGTGTTCGATGATCCACTCGGCGAACCGGGTCTCGTTCACCAAAATCGAGCGGGCGTGTTCCTCGTCCCCGAGGGCATAGGTGCAGCCGCAGGAGCGGCGAATGATCAGCGGACAGGGAAGCGTTATATCATAGAGAAGCGAATCGTCGCCGGCGAGGTTCTGCCCAAGCAGGGAGTAGCTGATCCGGGCAAGGTTCACCACCGGCATCCGGGCGGTGGTGCAGCCGACTTTGAGAAGGCGGCTCTCCCGGCTGTCATTGAAACCGGTGATAATGTAATCGCGCCCTGTGATGTAACCCAGCTGTTCAAGGTGCTTTCCGGCGCCGAACATCATCAGGTCGCTGGAGCAGACGAGCGTATCGAAATCTCTGCCCGGGACCAGACAGCGCTCATCAAGCAGCTGCTTGACCGCCCGTTTTCCCTCGGTCCAGCCGACCGGATCGCTGATCAAGAGGGGGTCGACATCGATTCGATAGTGTTGAAGCGTGTCGATATATGCGTTGTAGCGGCTTTGGGCTGAATCGTGATGTTCGGGACCCCGAAGAAAGGCGATCTTCTTGACGTGGTGGGTTTCGATCACATGGTGGATCACCGTTTGCATCCCCGCATACGCATCGAACGCCACGCAGGGCCAGGCGCTGCGTTTCACGCCGATCGATACGGTGGGCAGCTCTTCATTGTAGAGATACGCCTCCACCTCTTCGATCGATACCGCACCGCTGAGGGCGCTTGCCCAAACCAGCATTCCTTCGACGTTGTCGGGATTGACCAGAGCATAGATCTCATTTCGCAGATACTCCTGATTCTCCTGATAGGCGATCCGTCCACCGGGGAAGACGAAGAGCTGGTCGCCCGAAGCTTCAGCGAGCTCGGCGATCTCTTTCCACAACGTTACGGAGGATCCGGTATGAATCGAGGCAAGAACAAGGGCTATTTTTTTCATCTTCTCATCCCCGACTATACCATGCCCAATGTGTATCTTGACAGTATTCGGCAGCGCTTATATGCTCTGAAACAATGTTTCATTTCCAAACCCTTGAGGCTCGGCTCGGCTCTTTGAATAGGCTGCTTGAACGATTCATGCCCCTCATCACGATCGGGGGCGTGGTTACCGGTCTGTTCTTCCATCGGGTGTTCGCCCCCCTGAAATCGTTCGTAAATCCGCTGTTCGCCTTCATCACGTTTTCCAGCGCATTGGCGATCAGTCCGAAGCGGTTTTTCGGGGCCTTGACAAAAATCAAACCGATCGTTCTTTTTCTGCTATGGGCGAACTTCGTCATGCCGCTACTCGCTTTCGCTTTGGCGAGCCTCTTCTTCACCGAAGCGAACCTCGTCACCGGCTTCGTCCTTTTGACATCAATTCCCACGGCGATGGCCGGATACATCTGGTCGGGGATCTACCATGGCGACGAACCCCTTTCCCTGGTGCTGATTCTCATCTCGACGTTGCTGGGACCGATCCTTACTCCGCTGACCGTGAAGCTGCTCGCCCAAAAAGCCGTTGTGATCGACACGAGGGCGATGATCATGAGCTTGCTGGTGATGATCGTCCTTCCCTCCTTGGCGGGAATCCTCATCAACCATGCCGTAGGGGATGAGCGAACGAAGAAGGTGACGCCTTCTTTGAAGCCGTTTGCAAAGATCGCTCTCTTTGCGATCGTGACAATCAACATCTCCCGGATCGCCCCGACGCTTATTGAGCGGGCGACGCTTGCCTACGTTCCGATCGCTCTGCTCGCCGCTTTCTTGGCGTTCCTCGGCTATCCGGCGTCCCATACACTCGGAAAAATCGCCCGTCTCTCCCTGAAAGAGAGCAAAAGCCTGACGTTTGCCGCCTCAATGCGAAACATCAGCGCTTCCATGGTGTTGGCAATCAACTATTTCCCTCCGATAACCGCCCTTCCAATCATCTTCGGAATCGTCTTTCAACAATCGATCTGTGCGATCATGGCGTCCGTGCTCTATGGGCCGAAACGCAAGGAGGCCGCACATGAAACAGGTTGATGTGAAAGCGATCAGAATCCACCCCGAGGATACCGTCGCGGTAGCGGTTCATCCCCTCAAAAAGGGAGAAACGATCGTCATCGGGGATTTCGCCGTGACCGTGCTCGAGGATATCGGTGGAGGTCACAAGGTCGCATTGACTGGGACAGGAAAGGGAGAACCCGTCATCAAATACGGTTCTCCGATGGGTGTCGCCACCAAGGATATCGCAGTCGGTGAACACGTGCACACCCATAACACATCGACCCGTCTGAGCGAACATGATGAGTATCACTATGACTTGAACGTCCGCGATGCGTTCCAACAGGAGGCGGACCGGCGGGCAAAGCGCCGGGAAGACTCCATTCCGACGATCGAGGCCTTCGAACGGACCGATGGGAAGATCGGCATTCGCAACGAGATCTGGATCGTTCCCACGGTGGGGTGCGTGAACATGACCGCCGAACAGCTCGTCAAGTGGGCGGAGAAGAATCTTCCCAAAAACGAACACTACGAGGGAACCTATGCGTGGACCCACCCCTTCGGATGCTCCCAGCTCGGTGAGGACCATGAGACGACCCGAACCATTTTGGCGGGCTTGGTCCGCCACCCGAACGCCGGCGGTGTCCTAGTCCTCTCCCTCGGCTGTGAAAACAACACCCCCGAGTCCTTCCAGGAGCTCCTCGGCGAGGTGGATCCCAAGCGGGTGAAGTTCCTCACCACTCAGGAGGTGGAGGATGAGCTTGAAGCCTCCCATGCCCTCATCAGGGAGCTGTATGATGAAATGCAGAACGATGTCCGGATGCCCGTGGGGATGGACCGGCTCATCGTCGGGTTCAAATGCGGAGGATCCGACGGATACTCCGGCATCACCGCAAACCCCCTGGTCGGGTACTTCTGTGATGAGCTGACAGCGATGGGCGGAACCGGAATCCTTACCGAGGTTCCCGAGATGTTCGGTGCGGAGCAGCTGTTGATGAACAGGGCAAAAGATGAAGCAGTGTATGAAAAAATCGTTGCATTGATCAAAGACTTCAAACGGTATTTTGTCAAACACGGTCAGGTCGTGTATGAAAACCCCTCTCCCGGAAACAAGAAAGGCGGAATCACGACGCTTGAGGAGAAGAGCCTCGGATGCATCCAAAAAGGGGGGAAAGCGATCATCACCGATGTCGTCCCCTACGGCGGTCAGGTACATAAACGGGGACTGACCCTTCTTTCAGGACCGGGTAACGATATCGTCTCCACCACCGCCCTGACGGCCGCCGGAGCGCACATCATCCTCTTCACCACCGGTCGGGGAACCCCTCTCGGCTCCCCCGTTCCGACGGTGAAGATCGCCTCCAACACGGCTTTGGCGGAAAAGAAGCCCCATTGGATCGATTTTGACGCCGAACGGCTGCTCCGGGAAGAACAGGATGTTGTCGTTGACGATTTTATTGATATGATGAGAGAGATCGCCGGCGGCAAGAAGCTTGCGAAGAATGAAGAACACGGATATCGTGAGATTTCGATCTTTAAAGACGGGGTGGTTCTGTAACCCCATACAAAGGAGTTCCTGCGATGAAACAGTTTATGGGAGATGATTTCCTCTTGAAAAACAAGAGTTCCGAGCGGCTCTACCACGAGTTCGCGAAGGATCAGCCGATCTACGATTATCACTGTCACTTGATACCGGGTGAACTGGCGACGAACAAACGCTTCACCACGATTACCGATATGTGGCTGGGCGGGGACCACTACAAGTGGCGAGCGATGCGGGCCAACGGAATTCCCGAGGCGATCATCACGGGAAAGGATGCCGACCCGTATGACAGGTTCCTCGCCTGGGCGAAAACGGTTGAAAAGCTGATGGGGAATCCGCTCTACCACTGGACCCATCTAGAGCTGAAGCGCTACTTCCACATTGATGAGCCGTTCAACGAAAAGAATGCGAAAACGGTATTCGACGAGACGAACCGCCAGCTTCAGAACAACCCGAATCTTTCGGTCAAGGGGATCCTCAAGCAGTTCAAGGTCTACGCAATCGGAACGACGGACGATCCGGCGGATGACCTTGCCTGCCACAAGGAGATCGCCGGCCAGAAGGATTTCCCCGCCCGCGTCATGCCTTCCTTCCGCCCCGACAAGGCGCTCGCCATCGATGCTCCGGCCTTCCGGGAGTATCTGGGCACGCTCGCTTCTTCAGCGAACATGACGATCACGAGCCTTGACGATCTCATCACCGCCCTGATCAAGCGGCTCGACTTCTTCGTCGAGATGGGGTGCCGCGCAAGCGACCACGCCCTGGTCACCACTCCGGCGCTCTTCTGGAGCGAGGAGAAGGTCAAGAAGGTCTTCGCCAAACGCCTGAACGACGAAAGCCTCTCCAAGGAGGAGGTCGAAGCGTACAAGACCTATGTGCTCACCCACCTTGCGAAGGCGTACAAGAAGCGGGATATCGCGATGCAGCTGCACTTCGCGGCGATCCGCAACAACAACAGCATGATGTTCGAAAAGCTCGGACCGGACACCGGCTACGACGCTTCCCACGACAAGGAGCTCGCCGAGGGGCTTTCGGCGTTCCTCAACAACCTTTCCAAGAGCGGCGAGGTTCCCAAGACCATCCTCTACACGCTCAACCCCAAGGATTACTACTCCCTCGGTACGCTGATGGGCTGCTACCAGGACGGTCGGCCCGGAAAGATGCAGCTCGGTTCGGCGTGGTGGTTCGCCGACCACAAGGACGGGATGGAGGAGCAGATGAAGCTTTTGGGAAACGTCGGTCTTCTCTCCCGCTTCGTCGGAATGCTGACCGACAGCCGCTCCTTCCTCTCCTACTCCCGGCACGAGTACTTCCGAAGGATTCTTTCCAATATCTTCGGAACCTGGATGGAAGACGGTGAAATTCCCAACGATATCGATCTAATTGGCAAGATCGTCAGTGATATCTCGTTCAACAATGCCAAAGCCTATTTTGAGGGATGATGATGAGTGAGCAACAGGGAACCAGCGGAGTAATTCGAACGATCACGATTCTGGAGACGCTTTCGCGCCACCAGTCGATCAATCTCGAGAGCCTTGCCAAGGAGACGAAGCTCCCGAAGGCGACTCTTCTGCGTTTTCTTTCAACGTTGGTGAACCTTGGCTATGTCTATCGCGACCCGCACGACCTCTACAGTCTGACGCTGAAGATGTTCAGCGTGGGTTCGCGCGGCTTGGAGCACCTGGATCTGATCACCCTCGCCCGCCCGATCGCCCAGCACCTCAGTGAAGAGCTGGGCGAGACGGTTCACATGGGAGTCCTCGAAGAGGACAATGCGGTGTATGTCCTCAAGAGGGAATCTTCCTATACGATCCGGATGTACAGCCGGGTGGGAAAAACCATTCCGCTCTACTGCACAGCGATCGGGAAGGTGCTCCTCGCCGACATGGAGGATGAGGAGATCGCCTCCTACCTCGAACGGGTCAGACTCAAAGCGTTCACTCCCAACACCCTCACCAGCAAGGAAGCCCTGCTTTCCGAACTTGAAGAGGTCCGGACTCTCGGCCGGGCGATGGACAACGAAGAGCACGAGATGGGGACACTGTGCATCGGTTCTCCGATCCGCGACCACAGCGGAAAGGTGATCGCGGCGATGAGCGTTTCCTGGCCGCTCTTCCGCTTCGATTCCGAACAGGCGGAACGAATGAGCGGGGCGATTCAGGAAGCGACTGCCCGCCTCTCGAGACTCATGGGGTATACGGGCGGATGATATCCTCCACCCCCCTCTCTTCTCCCTCTGCATGAGTCGGATATGCTTTCCTTAACATCGGTGGGTCGCTT
>SHOI01000045.1:0-7108 GCA_004294855.1 Sphaerochaeta sp.
CGCTAGAATCGGCGTAGGAGAACGAGCCGATGAACAAGATCACCCTCCATGCAACGGACCTTGACGGGTATTTGCTTGA
Source organism: Sphaerochaeta sp. (assembly GCA_004294855.1). Lineage (GTDB taxonomy): Bacteria > Spirochaetota > Spirochaetia > Sphaerochaetales > Sphaerochaetaceae > Sphaerochaeta. Next base: position 80 of record SHOI01000045.1, read on the forward strand.
TGCCGATAAAGCAAAGATCGATGAAGCGAACAGGCTGTACAAAGAGTATTTGGAGCATTGTTCGAAACTTGATCGCGCCATGAACCACGACGAGACCGTCGCCGAGCGAAACAATCTTGTGGTAAAAGCTCGGGAGATCGGGCGCTTTTTGAAAGAAGTGTGTTCCAACGAACCGAATATCCACGTCTATTCCTTTGAAACGCCGCAGGAGCAGCACGGAGCGGCCAGCCGCCTGATCAGCAAGCTGAGAAACCCGGTCACCGGCAACGAGGAGTTCCTCTACTATGTTCAACGGGCGTATGAGCTCCTCTTTTCACATGTTTGGGCGGACGCGGTTCTTCCCACCAAGCGCTCGGTCATCACCCGCACCCCCGTCACCGTCCCGGTCCAGAACTATGCGGTGCACCGAATCCCCGACGTTGATTCGATCATCAACAACTCGGTAATGTGCGTGATGCTCCGCGGGGCGCTGCTTCCTTCGATGATCGTGAGCAAGGAGATTCAGGAGTACTCTTCCATCGGATACGTCACACCCTTCGCCTTGTTCAAGATCAAGCGGGATGATTCCAAAAAGGAGTCGAACATGGATTATATCCTCGATCTGGATAAATCCTACTTCAATCTTCAGCAGTTGGACGGCAAGGATTTGATCTTTGCCGATCCGATGAACGCAACCGGCGGTTCGCTCGTTACGATCGCCAAATACCTGAAAGAACACAACGTCAGACCCAAAAGCGTGAAATTCATCAATATCATCAGCGCCCTCAAAGGATCGCTGAGGGTCGTCCGGGCGATCGAAGGAGCTCAAGTGTATACCCTTTGGATGGATCCCGTGCTCAACGATGCTGCATATATCCTCCCGGGACTTGGCGATGCCGGTGACCGGCTCAACGGAAAGGACAGCGAATCCAATCCCCGCAACATCATCCAGCTATTGGCCGACTACGGTGCCGGAATCACCAATCTCTACCGTTCGCAAGTACGGGAGATTGAACAGACAGTCTTGGAGCGATGAAGTACGTCGGCATCACGACCATCCTTCTTGCTCTCCTTATAAGCGGATGTTCCTCCACGAATGCCGAGCGCCTCACCCTTGACGCGTTCCAGCACATCGATGAAGGCAGAATCGAGGAAGCCTTGCCCCTCTTTGAAGATGCCTGCCGGAAGCAACCCGAAAACCCCGAGTACCTGTACAATCTTCTTTATGCAAAGCTCCAAAACAAGGAGTTTGAATCGGTGATCGAAAAAAGTGGAGAGGCGTTCATGCGCCATCCCCTATACCTTGAATTTCTTTACCTGAAAGCCCGGGCGCAGCGGGAACTGAACCGAACGGATGCGGCGATCGCGACGTATCGGGAGATCGCCAGGTTGAATCCGGGAGATGTGAAAGCCCTTGCCCTTCTTCTGTCGGAGGCGGCAACGCACGGCTTGCAGGAAGAGGCTGTGTACCTTGCACAAGTGATGTTGGATGCGGATCCCTCAAACATGACCGCACTGAAAACATTGGCGGAGGCGGATCCTTCCTCTTGGTTTGCGCTTGTCTATGCGTACCTTATGAAGGAAGACCCAGCATCAGTCCAATAAGAGCTCCCAAGAGTATCCAGATCAGCGGATGGGCTTTCTTGAAGATGAGCACGAGCGCAACAAAGACGAGGTACAAGCCGGCATTGAGGTAGTTGATCGCACCGTCTGTCAGCAGGGTGACAGACAACAGCTTCAAAAGAGCGAAGGTGATCAGTCCGACTACGGCGGCCCTCAGGCCGTAGAATGCATGCTTTACAAGCGGGTTCTTATCAAACTCCGCTAAAAACTTGGCGATGATCACGATGATGATGATCGAGGGGGCGACTTCGCCGAGCGTGGCGATGATTCCGCCGAAGATTCCCGCCACTTGATAGCCGGCGTAGGTCGCCATATTGATTCCGATCGGCCCGGGGGTCGATTCGCTGACCGCTATCATGTCGGCGATCGTTTGGATGGTAAGCCAATCGGGTCTTTTTTCTGCAAGCTTGTAGAGGAACGGTAGGGTGGCCAACCCTCCTCCGATTGAAAACAGACCGATCTTGAAGAACTCGTAGAAGAGCGTGAGATAGATCATGTCCGTTCCTTCTTGCACTTTATGTTCTGAACTACGATACCGAAAAGAATGGCGACGATGACGACAATGATCGGAGAAAGCGAAAACATCAACGTCGAAGCCACAACAAGAAGGTAGAACAGAACTGTCGGCAGATCCACCAAACTCTTTTTCATCAGCTTGATGATTGATACGGTGACCGTGGCGCACACGGCGATTCGGATTCCGACGAACGCCTGCTGAAGGTAAACGGCATCTTTGTAGCGAAGAAGGATTGTCGCCAACGTGGTGATGATCAGGATGCTGGGGGAGATTTCACCCAGCGTGGCGATGATGCCGCCGAGGATTCCCCGCTTGCGGTAGCCCACCATCGTTGCGGTATTCACAGCGATGATTCCGGGGGTGACCTGCCCTATTGCGTACATATCCAGCAACTCTTCTTCGCTCGCCCATCGGCGTTTGTTCACGACCTCCTCCTGGAGGAGCGGGAGCATTGCATACCCACCGCCGAACGTCAAGCCGCCGATCTTGAAAAACGTGAAATAGAGATCCCATAAGGAAGTTTTTTTCATTGATGCGCCTCGATTGTTTGAGCGACCAACGTATCACAGCGTTCGTTGCCCGGGATGCCGGCATGGCCTTTCACCCAGGAAAAAGTGACATCGGCGAGGTTCCTCAGCTCATCAAGGGCGACCCAGTACTCCTTGTTTTTCACCGGATCCCTGCCAGCGGTCCGCCAGCCGTTGATTTTCCACTTGTTGATCCAGGATGTGATTCCGTTTTTAACGTATTGGCTGTCGGTATACAGAGTGATCTTTCTGGCCCCCAACGCGCTTGCCGCTTTCAACGCTTCGATCACCGCTGTAAGTTCCATCCTGTTGTTTGTCGTTTCGGGATCATAGCCGCTTCCCTCTTTCACGAAGACGCCGTCCGCTTCGAGAACATACGCCCAGGCTCCGACACCGGGATTTCCGATGCATCCGCCGTCGGTATAGATTGTCATTTCGTGGTAACTCATCATTCGGATAGTAGTACAGGGTATTGAGTTGGTCAACGCTTGCCCGAAGGGGGAAAACTGTTGTACGATGGGGTGTCCGGAACAAGGGAAAGGGGTCAAATGCCCCTGCGGTCCCGCCACTGTAGAGGTTTGGGAATCGGCATAAGGACACTGCGGAAGTGGGAAGTCGTCGATTCTGATAACGCCTGAGCCAGGAGACCTGATCCGGATAATATCCGAAGACCTACGGATGATAGGTCAAGGCATGTCTCATGCCCATAAAGGGGCGTCATGAAACGTCATTTTCTAACACCGCTTTTCATCGTGATCAGCATGATCGTGCTGATGCTCGCACCGCTTTCCGCTCAGGGGATGATGGAACAGCCCGTCGAACAGCGGGTCGTCTCTCTTTCACCCAACGTGACGGAAACGATCTATGCCCTCGGGGGCGGAGACCTTCTGGTCGGCCGGAGCGACTACTGCAACTATCCGGCGGAAGCCGACTCGCTTCCGAGCGTCGGGACGCTCTACAATCCCTCCCTTGAGATGATTCTTGCTCTTGAGCCGACCCATGTGATCTCCTCGGCGTTCGTTCCGGATGAACTGCTCTTTTCCATCGAGCAGGCGAATATCAACGTGCTTTCGATCAGTGCTCAGGAGACGTTCGAAGGGACCTATGATCTGATCCGGGCCGTTGGCGATGTCATCCACAGGCAAAGCCAAGCGGAGCAGCTCATTGGAGAAATGAAGGCCCAAGTCAAGGCGATCGAAGAGAAGGCCGCCCCGCTATCGAAGGTCACGGTCTACATGGCCCTGGATTTCGGCTCCTTCGATTCGGCGGCGACCGGCGATACGTTCCTCCATGAGATGATCGAAAAAGCCGGAGGATTGAATGTCGCCGCAGACGGGCTGTATTGGACGTATTCCAAGGAGTTGCTGGTTGAAAAAGACCCCGAGTTGATTCTTCTTTCGCCTCGGTGGGGAGAAAGCGAAGATGCTACGATCCGTGAGTTCAAAACAACCAAGCCGTACAGCGACCTGAAAGCGACGGTCAAAGGCTTCGATGCGGACGTCGTTCTGCGCCAAGGTCCCCGAAGCGCGCAGGCGCTTCAGATCCTCTTCGACCTGATCGACGGGGAACGATAGGATGAGGCGGCACCTCGGATGGATCATCCTGGTGGCAACGCTGACGCTGGCGCTCGTCTCGCTTACGATCGGCTCCTCCAGGATTGGCTTGTCCGAGACGATCGGAGTGTTCACCGGCCGGAACACCTCTTCCGCCCAACGGTACATCATCCTCAACCTGCGTTTGGTGAGGATCATCGCCTCCTTCGCGGCCGGGACGATCCTCGCCCTCGGAGGCGTCTCCTACCAAGCGGTTCTTCGCAATCCGATGGCCGATCCCTTCATTCTGGGGGTCAGCAGCGGAGCCTCCTTCGGAGTCGCTCTTGCGATCTATTTCGGCGTTGCTACCCGGTTCGGTCTTCCCCTCTCCGCCCTGCTCGGGGCGACGGGGACGACCCTCTTCATCCTTGCCCTGGCAAGCCGAAAACGGTCAAGCAACACCGTCCTTCTGCTCAGCGGAGTGGCTGCGAACTATATTCTTTCAGCAGCGATGACGCTGCTCCTCTTTCTGAACCGGGAGCAATATCAGCGGATTCTCGCCTGGTCGCTGGGAACCTTTTCCACCGCAACCTGGAATCAGGTCGTCATCGCCCTTCTTGTCTCGCTTCTCCTCTTCCTCTTCCTCTTGAGAAATCATCGAAATCTTGACCTGCTGTTGTTGGATGAAGGTTCGGCGCGCTCAAGCGGGCTTGCTGTGGAAAGCGTGCGCTATCGTCTGCTTCTGATCTCCTCCTTTGCCACCGCCTTATGCGTTTCTTTCTTTGGAGTCATCGGTTTCATCGGCTTGATGGCTCCTCATATCACCCGCCTGATCCTCGGGGCGAAACACCGACGGCTGATTTTCCCCACCGCCCTTTTGGGCGGGTTCCTCCTCCTGCTCAGCGATACTCTGGCCCGGGTTCTCCTGCCCTCGGGGGAGCTGCCGGTTGGAATCATCACGAGCCTTCTCGGCGTGCCCCTCTTCTTGTTCCTGATTCTCAAAGGGAGGTATCGGTTTGGCTGATGCGATCGTCATTGACGCCCTGACCGGCGGGTATGAGAACAATACGTTGTTTCGGAAGATCTCCCTCACCTTCCCCAAGGGTGCGTTCATCGCCTTGGCCGGCCCCAACGGCAGCGGCAAGTCAAGCTTGTTGAAGTTTTTCTATAAACAACTCAAACCGGAGGAAGGAACGATCTGGGTTGAAAAAGCGGATCTCGCAACCCTCAAACAGGAAGTCCTGGCTCAAAACATCGGATTCGTTCCTCAAAACGGAAGGTTGGATTTTTCTTTTACCGTGGAAGAGACCGTTGCGATGGGCCGATATGCGAATCCCCAAAAGGATGATGCGAAGCGGATTTATCAGGCGATGGAAACATGTTCCATTCTCAACCTCCGAAACACTCCGGTCACCCGAATCTCCGGAGGGGAGCTGCAGCGGACCTTTCTGGCCCGGGCGCTCGCTCAGGACGGAAAGATTCTTCTTCTCGATGAGCCGGTAAACCACCTGGATATCGCCCACCAACGAAGTGTGATGCACCTGCTTCAAGGCCTCGTAGCAAAAGGTTATACCGTCATCGCCGTTCTTCATGACCTGCTTCTGGCTCAAGCCTACAGCTCCTGGATCATCTTCCTCAAGGAAGGGGCGGTCGCCGCGGACGGTCCGACCGATGAAGTGGTGAACGAAGAAATCCTGAAATCCGTCTACAACGTTAAAAGTCACCGCATCTACGATCCTCATCTGGACAAGGAGCTTTTGATACCCGCCTGGTAGATTTTTAGTGAAACAAGGTGTTCGCATCTCCTTTTCTTCGATTCTTGCGATATACTCATAGGTATCACAAGGAGGATACGACATGAACCTGGCGATTCTCGGTGCCGGCAACATCGGCAATAAGATGGCAACGACGGTGAAGCAGATGGAAGGAGTGACGCTCCATGCGGTCGCTTCCCGATCATTGGCCAAAGCCAAGGAGTTTGCCAAAACATATTCAATCCCCAAGGCGTACGGGTCCTATGAAGAGATGCTCAAGGATCGTGATATCGAGCTGGTATATGTGTGCACTCCCCACTCCCATCACTACGAACACATGAAACTGGCTTTGGAACATGGCAAACATGTGCTTTGTGAGAAAGCCTTCACCGTAAACGCAAAACAAGCCAAAGAGATCCTTGATCTTGGAAAACAAAAAGGTCTGCTCGTCGCCGAAGCGATTTGGACCAGGTACCTGCCGATGCGGACGGTTTTGGATCAGATCCTCGCCCGACGGGTGATCGGGGAGGTCCAAACCCTTACCGCCAATCTCGCTTATCCGGTCAGTCGGATCGAACGGATGTGGAACCCCGAGCTTGCCGCCGGAACCCTGCTCGATCTGTCGGTCTATACGATCAACTTTGCGATGATGGTCTTCGGAAGCAGGATCGAGACGATCGACGGAGTGTGCACGCGGACGAACACCGGTGTGGATGAATCAAATTCCATCACCCTGACCTGGGCGGGCGGCAAGATGGCCACCCTTCACGCCTCGATGCTTGGCATCGGGGATCGCAGAGGAGCGCTGTTCGGCACAAAAGGATACATCGAATTCGAAAACATCAACAACTGTGAAGGAATCCAAGTCTACGACAAAGAGTATAATCTGATTGAAACCTACAAACCCTTCAAGCAGATCACCGGTTTCGAGTTCCAAGTCGAAGCGTGCAAACGGGCGATCGAAGCGGGAAAAACCGAATGCGAGCAGATGCCGCACAGTGAGATCCTTGCCGTGATGAACGTGATGGATGAGCTCAGACGCCAATGGAACTTGGTGTATCCGATGGAGTGATGATGGAACTGCAAGAATTAATTGC
>SHOI01000045.1:7208-10980 GCA_004294855.1 Sphaerochaeta sp.
GGATGTCATAAACGTCCCTGTCTACCCGATCAGCTGAAGGTAGGGCTTGGACTCGATCGCCGAGGAATCGATTCCCAGTGAGGCAAGAAACGCCATCAGCTCCTCTCTGGCCTGCCGGCGTTCCTCCCTCGTGTTCACCAGCGCTTCAACCTCGATGAACCAGCCGAGCCCTTCGAGGTGGACGAGTTCCACCGTCAATCCGGGGGTGGTGGTCGTGTGGACTTGCCGGTAGCGCCATCCCCGTTTGAATTTTCTCTTCGCTACGCGATAGCCGAGCGCGGTAAAGAAGGCGTGAACCGCCTGTTCCTGCCGGGGATCGACGGAAAATTCATATTCAAGATTCTCTTCGATTCCATCGATGGTGGAGCGCTTCTTGTGAGTGACCACCAAAGACCGCTCCTCATTGACCACCTCTTTTCGAATCCGAAGGAGCGGGAGCTCTTCCAAGGCATAATATGTATCCTCTTTCTCTTCGAAGCCGACATAGAGAAGGCCCTCTTTCGTATCGAGGCTCCTCTTCAACGCTTCGGCCTTGCGAACCCACGCCTTGAGCTCCACTTCAAAAGCCATCTCAATCCTTCCACGGGAAGATCATTCCCTTCAGCGATCTGGGACCGACCGCTTCCCGTTCCTCATAGAGCAGATCATCCCAGGGAATCGCTTTGCGACCGGTTTCGGGGTGCTCTTCCAAATAATCGTATTTGAAGAGGAGCAGCTTCGTAGCGACGCTACCGGCAAGGCTGATGCCGGTGAACCCGGGAGCCAAAAAAGCCAACAGAAGCGAAAAGAGGGTGTTTATCACTTGGTACACTGCCAGAAAGAGGGTAAAGAAGGGGTTGTCCAGGACAAGCAGGAAGGATTTTTTAAGCGTCTTCATCGGACGGTCGCCCTGCATCGCAAAGAACAAGGGGAAGAAGTACATCAGAGCGAAAATGAGCAGCAGCGTCACCCAAAAGATGATGACCCCCAGGATGATTCCCACAATGTTCTCGAAGCTCAGGTAAAACGGGATCACCAGAAAGACCAGCGTGAGAACAAGCAGCAGCAGAAACCAAAAGAGCAGAGCGTGCCGCCATGAGATCCGAATCCCCCGCTTAAAATCGCTCCACCCCGGTCGTTGGTAGCGGGCGTACGCCCAGGAAGCGGAAGAAGCTCCGGCGGTATAGAACGCAAGCGCTCCCGTGCCGAGGATGATGACGATAAAGAACAGCAGAGCGGATGTCGAAACGAGTGAAAGCACGCCAAAGAACGCGAAGAGAAGCAGAAGGTAACCCAAGTTATGGACTACCATCGAAATCAGATTGTCCCATCCGTCGAAGAACGCCTTTTTTATGAAAAACCCAACCATCAGAAGGGAACCTCGTCCGGATTGCGCGTTGCGCTGATCGTATTTGGAAGGGCATCCAGGCTGATCATCTGCTCCCGGCTCAGCTCGAAATCGAAGAGGTTGAGGTTTTCAACCATCCGGTCGCGGTGTACGCTCTTTGGAAGCACGACGTGATCCTTTTGAAGATTGTAGCGCAGCGCCACTTGAGCGGGCGTGCGCTTCGTCTCCTTCGCTATTCGTCCGATCACCTCGTTGGAGAGGATTCCACCTACCCCGAGGGGACTGTACGCTTCGGTGATCATCCCTTTATTTCGGCAGTAGGCGACCAATGCGCGCTGCTGTTCTCCGGCAAAGAGCCGGATCTGGTTCGTGTGGGGAATAACCTGAGCGCTTGCAAGAAGCGCTTCGATATGGCGCTCCTCGAAGTTGCTGATCCCGATCGCTTTGATCGCTCCGTTTTCATAGAGCTCCTCCATCGCCTTCCAGCTTTCGGCGTTGGCCTCTTTCCACCAGTGTCGGTGGGCGGCGGGATTGGGCCAGTGGATGAGGTACAGGTCGAGGTATTCAACCTGGAGTTTTTCCATCGACTCCTTTGCCGCTTGAAGCGTTTCTTTATACCCTCGAACACCATTCCACAGCTTGGTGGTAACAAAGATCTCCTCCCGCCTGATGCCGCTGTCGGTGATCGCCTGACCGACTTCAGCTTCATTTTCATATGCTGCGGCGGTATCAATGTGCCGGTATCCCACCTCCAATGCGGAACGGACGCTTTCATATGCCTCATCCGGAGAGACTTGCCACGTTCCAAACCCGACGACGGGAATTTTGACCCCGTTGCTGAACGTTTTATATTCCATTTCGTTCCTCACTTCTTCAAAGTCCTATCCTACCACAAAGGCAAATCATCCTCAAACCCCCTTGACTGAGCTAAAGAGGTTTGGCTATAGTAAGCTCGTTGTTTGGCGGCATAGCTCAGTTGGTAGAGCAAGCGGCTCATATCCGCTAGGTCAGGGGTCCGAGTCCCTTTGCCGCTAAAAAGGCCTCCCCGCATGTTGAGGAGGCCTCTTTTTTTCTCTTATTTCAGGTACCCCAACCACTTTTCCTGACGTTGAATCATCAGCTCCACGAGCTCGCTCGCAGCTCTGACGGGTGTTGTAATCGGACTGGCGAGGAGTGCCTGGATCGCATACTCCTTCTTCTTCCTGAGGATCGCTTCGGCAGTCAGGTCATACACTCCCGTGTAGTTTCTAAGCAGCGCTCCGAACCCCTTCGGATAATCGGGGAACGCGATTCCCTCCATCCCTTTGGCATAGACGCGGGCGGGCACCTCGACGGCGATCCAGGAAGGAAGATCCGGAATCAGCTGGTCGTTTCGGATGTTCACCGCACTCTCCTCATACCCGGAGTTGGAGACGATCCCGTCCAGGATGAAGGAGATCCGCTCGTGGGCCTTGAGCTCGATCCTGGTCTTTTTGAAACCGAGCATGATCTGGTAGAGCTCGAAGAAGTCCTTGATGCCCTTGTGATCGGCGACTTCATGGGCCCAGGAGATATATTCACCGATGTGCGAATCGACGGTGATCGGAAGAAGCTTGTAGGTTTCAAGGATCTCCCTGAACAAGCCCCGGTCCGCCCAGCTCTTCCTGCTTCGGATCTCCTTGGGAAGAGCCCGGTTGGTCGAGCCTTCGGTCTGCAGCTCCTGCGGATGTGCTTTGAGGTATGCAAGAATATCGCTGTAGCCCGGTTCGCGCTCGAAGAACGCGGGCGCTTTTTCAAGGATATCGGGATAGGCGTCCTTGCCGCTGTCCTTGTAGCGGGCGCTGAGAAGGACACTGAAGTGGTTCAACCCCGCCGCTTTGAGCTCGAGGTTCTCAAACGGCGTATTGAGAATGGAGGGAAGATAACGCTCAAGCGAGGCGATTTCATGGCAGAGCCCCACGAACTTCAGATCCGGGTATTTCCTGAGGACGGTGGTGGTGATCGCCGTCATCGGGTTCGAGTAGTTGAACACCCACGCATCGGGACAGACTTCCATCACGTCGTCACACATCTCAACGATGACCGGGGTGATCCTCAGGGCGTGGAAGAGGCCGCCGGGGCCGCCGTTCTCACCATAGATCTGCTGTGATCCGTACTGCTGGGGAAGGGTCCAATCCTCCTCCCAGAGGGGGAAGCGCTGGCCGACTTCGATCGAGATAATCACCGCATCAGCGCCTTTGAGGGCGGCTTTTCGGTCGGTGGTCGCCGTTACGGTGAAGTTCAATCCCTTTTCTTTGATGAACGCCTGGGCGATCGCATTCACTCGCGAAAGCGCTTGTTCGTCGATATCAACCAATGCGATCGAAGAGCCTGCGAGCAGCTTGCTCTGCATGATGTCCCCCAAGGACCCTAAACCGAACTGGGCACTTCCGGCCCCGATTAAAACAATGTGCATATGAGCCTCCT
>SHOI01000045.1:11080-14511 GCA_004294855.1 Sphaerochaeta sp.
ATGAAACGGCTCGGGCTCTTCCCTTCCAGAAGACACAACACCCTTATTCTTCACGTCGAATCCGATGAACGGCTTGCCGTCTTCCAGCAGAAATTGGAACAGGAGCTCATCGCCAAAAAACTCATCGCCAAAGGGGGGAAATATAAGCCGCACATCACCCTCTTTCGCCAAGCCGTCATTCCGATCGTGCCGATGATCGAACCGATCGAAATCTCTCCGACCTCGGTTGCTTTGTTTCACTCCCATCGGGAAAACAATCTCTTGACGTATACCGTTGTCTGTGAAAAGGAGCTTGGAATCGATGGATGAGAGCCGATACATCCGCTACAACGAACAAGCATGGGACCGCGAGGTCGATAGAAAGAGCATCTGGACGGATGGCCTGACCGAGGAGGAATTGCAAAAAGCGTTGTCGGGAACGGTCGAGATCCGACTTACCACGTACAAGCCGATGCCTTCCACCTGGCTTGGAGACCTCGCGGGCAAACGGGTGCTCGCAGTCGGATCCGGCGGCGGGCAGCAGGCGATCCTGTTCGCTTTGGCCGGCAGCGAGGTCACGCTTCTCGATCTCTCCGGCAAACAGCTCGAGCAGGACCGAACGATGGCCAATCGATTGGGCCTCGAGCTGACCTTGATCAAGGGTGATATGAGGGATCTCTCTCAATTTGAGGGGGAAGCCTTTGACATCGTCTTCAATCCCGCTTCCACGGTGTTCATTGATGACGTCCGCTCCTTCTACCGGGGATGTGCTCGCGTGCTCAAACCTAAAGGAGTCTTTTTGACCAGCATCACCAATCCCGTCCTCTATCTCTTCGATGAACGACTGGCCCTCAAAAACAAGCTGAAAGTCAAATACACCCTTCCCTACAGCGATATCCGGAGTTTGAGCAGGAAACGGATCGAGAAGATGATCAAGACCGGTGCCACCTTCGAGTTCAGCCACACCCTCGCCGATCTGCTCGGCGGCCTTGGGGATGCGGGGTTTGTCATCGAAGGGGTGTATAGTGATCGATGCGGCTTCGAACTGCTTGATTCCTTCATCGCCGATGCATACTTGGCGGTCCGGGCTACGAAACGCTTGCCCCATGACTCGTAGCTTGGGTATTATACAGGTATGGAGAACTATCTGAAGAAAGTCCTGATCACCAAAGGCCTCGATGACCCGATCGCCTTCGCCAAGGCTCAGCAGCGGATTGCCGAGCTGGAGGAGAAGCGGATCGATTCATTCAATGAGTTCGGCCCGCTCCATGAGCGGTATCTGGTGATCAACGACCTGCTCCTCGGGGCGTACGAGAACGCCGGTGATACGCTCAATCAGATTGAAGCCGCCGAAACCTCCTACCAAGCCCTCGTCCACCTGCTTGGCAGGGAGAACCAGGAAAGTTCAAAAGCATATATCGCCCTCGGCCGGGCGTATCTGCAGGATGGGCAGATCAGGGAAGCTCAGAAAGTGTGTGATTATGTTCTCAAGGCGGCGATCGGTGAACGGGATGATTACTCTTGGGAGCTCTATGTCGATACCCTCAGCCTCCATGCCGACATCCTCTTTGTCAAAGGCAATCACCACGAAGAGCTGCGCTATCGCAAGCATCTTTACGACATCGCCAATCAACACTTCGGAATCGCCGATGAACGGACCGTGCTCTTGCGGGTAGCCCTCGCCTACTGCTTGGAAAAGCTCCGCCGCTTCAAGGAAGCAAGCGAACACTACGTCGTCGTCAGAGCCTACATGGAGCAGGATCGGACGTTCGCAACCGATGCGGAGAAGATCGGTCTGACCGTCCATCTGGCCCGGTGCTACTACATGATCGGACAAAAGGACGATGCAAGACAGATCTACGGCTGGGCGTACTCCCTCGCCCGGCGAACCTACGGTCCCTCCTCCGCTCTTACCAAGAAAACGCTTCGCATTCTCAAACACATCAATCGACTCGGCTGAGAGTCTCCTGTTCCCTTTTGCACCAAACAATGAAAATTCAATGGATGACGGTTTGAACCCTTGCCTCACAGGCGTTCCTTGAGTATCTTTAGCTAAAGTTAGCAAAAGGCAACTTATCATAACTCTTTATGGAGGTATCACCATGTTCGTAAAATATACATTGCCCTATTCCTATGATGCGATGGAGCCGCACATTGATGCGCTCACGATGGAGACCCACTACACCAAGCACCATGAAGGATATACCAACAACCTGAACGATGCGGTCGCAAAAGCCCAAGTGGACAAGGACATTGCATCCCTGCTGGGCTCGTTGGATGAGATCGCCGATCCCGCCTTGCGTCGGACGATCCGAAACAACGGCGGCGGATACTATAACCACAACCTCTACTTCGCAACGATCTCTCCGGACGGGGGAAAAGATCCCTCAGGGGCGTTCGGGAATCTGCTGAAGAGCGAATTCGGAAGTATCGATGAACTGAAAGCCAAACTGAGCGCGTTCGCTCTCGGTCAGTTCGGTTCCGGCTGGGCGTGGCTCAGTGCAAACAAGGATGGGAAGCTCCTCCTCTCCTCGACCCCCAACCAGGACAACCCCCTGATGGACGGAAAGGGCTACACCCCGATTCTCGGTATCGATGTCTGGGAACATGCCTACTACCTCAAGTACAAAAACCTCCGGGGCGAGTACGTGAAGGCGTTCTTCAACGTCGTCGATTGGGATGAGGTGGCCGGAAATTACGAGAAGATCAGAAAATAAGCGCTTCTCATCAGCACAATGACGGTACAGTCGATCCGGCTGTACTGTTTTTTTGTGTTCAGGGGTTCCCATATCTTGCATATAAATTATCACTATGATATCGTTATGATATCTGATAAGGAGACTCTGTATGACAGAAGAGCGAATCATTCAAAACCCGAAAAACGGACTGGTCGTCCTCATCGTGAACACCCTTGCGATTCTCATCGCCATCGGGGTGTTCGTCGCATCGATCGTTATGGGGCGAGCCACATATCCCGGCTTGCTTTCGATTGGTTTGACGGTCGTCAGCGCACTCTATGCATTCATCATCGGCCCGATCATGTATGTAGGGTTGAAAGTGCTGACGAAGAACGAGGCGCTCGTCCTTACCCTCTTCGGGAAGTATTACGGAACCCTCAAGCAGGATGGGTTCTTCTTCGTCAATCCGTTCTGCTCCGCCTTCAATCCCACGGCAGGAACCAATCCTTCCACGGGAGCGACGAGGGAGAAGAAAAAAGAACAGATTGTGGTGTCCCCTCAGGGAATGAACGTTGAATTCAAGCTGTCGAAGAAAAAGATCAGTCTCAAGGCGATGACGCTGAACAACGACAAGCAGAAGATCAACGACAGTCTGGGGAACCCGATCATCATCGGCGTTGTGGTGATCTGGAAGGTGGTCGACACCGCAAAAGCGGTCTTCAACGTCGACAACTACATTGAATATATTTCAATTCAAACCGATGCTTCGCTCCG
>SHOI01000046.1:0-12984 GCA_004294855.1 Sphaerochaeta sp.
GTTAATAGGCTTACTTCTGCTTGGAGAAACACCCCCGCGCATGCGGGGAAGACATCTTATCAAGGGCTTTTCTGTCCCTTCTGTGAGAAACACCCCCGCGCATGCGGGGAAGACGAAGTCAAAAACCAAACACACCGGAGAACTTCGGAAACACCCCCGCGCATGCGGGGAAGACACTGACATATAGTATACCATTTATTATATCTACGCTAGGTGTGGTGGATGTTGATTTTCTATTCCTGCGCTATCTTTTCAAAAATCAATTGGAAGCCATCGATCAGGGCGATCTTTTTTGATGTGTCTCCGACTCCCCATATTTTGTAGAAAGGAGGAGTATTAATACGTTGAAGAACGAGCAGTCCTGAGGATGGAGGACAGTTGTTGATCAAGTATTTTACAACTTTTGTGGCGACAGAATCTTTTATCCCGGAAACGAAAACATTCGCACGGGGCTCAATGAACCAAAGCTTCATTCTTCCACGAACGGCTGGAGGTAGATCATTGGCGATCACGACGACCATTTATGGCTCTCCCAATAGACTCGTAATATCTTTAGGAATCCTTCCAAGTAAATTACTTTCTATTACCCGTTCCCTAAACTCCTCGGCTACTGTATGGCGGTTGTAGATTCCCCCCATTTCGTAGGTCAATTTGAAGGCAAGATCTATGCATAACTCTTCCTTGTACAGATCGGCTAAGTCATAAACAAACGGTAAAGGGCTCCCCGAGTGGATGAATCCGATATGGGGCGAATACCCCAAGTGGTAGACCGTGGACGTGATCAAGGCGTATAACGCCACATTGCTAGCGGTGATGATCTGATTGGTCATATCGCTTAGCTCGAACTTTCCAGGAATATATGACCTTCCCTTCCAACCAACTCCATACTCGGTCGCCAGTCGCTCATATACTGCCTTTACTCGTAGCCCCTCCATTCCCATCAGCTCTGAAAGAGACTTGGTTTCAACATCTTCTTCCGGAAATCGTGCTGAAAACATCCTTCGAGCCACTGCCAACCTCGATTTTTCCGTCGAGGCCAGTTTGGATTGATGCCGTAGATTTCTTGTATTCGAAGTAGGAGTGGTTCCAACGGCATAAAAGAGCAGACTATCTTCCCCTACCCAACAGACAGTCGTGTTTGAAGCGGTTAAAACCTTGACCGCCTCATGAGTGATGCTTGTCCCCGGGCCCAGCAAAACGGTCTGCAGCAGAGCTGAAGGAAGCCTCACGAGGTTTCCTTCAGAATCAATCCACTTCACACTGCTGTCATCGATCTCCACTCGGCCCCGTTCCAAATAAAGGAACGGATACCTATCGGAGATCTGCGGAAGCATGTTCCGCTCGATCTTGATGAATAATCGTTTCTTAGGTTTTTGCATACTCCGTTATTTCTACGTATCGACCAGCATATTTTTTATGACTACCAAACACGATGGGAACATCCTGCACCGCAAGATCCCAGGGGTTCGCTTCACTCGACTCCCTGACATCATATGCCAATTCGACACACTTCTCTCCTGCTATCTTTTTTGCATGCTCCTCCGCCTCTTCCTGTGAATCATATATGCCTTGAAAGATGAATTCCGTCGGGACACAGCTCTTTCTTCCAAGGCTCGGACTGTAGACAGGATGTTTCAGAGCATCCACGATAGGATCCAGCAACTCATCGCTCACTCCTTGGATCACTGCAAACTTCGCATCTTGCAGATAGTATCGATACGTCATTTTCGATCCACCGGTGCCTGTTGGTATGACTCCATCAACCTTACGGGGTATAGCCAACTTCTGCCAAGGATCGGAAGAGTCGTATCCGCTGCCGATCATATGAAAATCCATCATTTGTGACGAAGACCCAAAGGAGAGGACTTTCTGGGGAAGGGGCGCTAGTTTCGCCAAAAGCTCCTCCTGCTCCCCTTTGGACCCCATTGCCGCAAGAAGCATTCCGTAGACTCCCGATTTCGTCGGGAATGCAAGCGTCTCCCTTCTTCCATACTTGGAGGACTCGCCCCAGGACTGAAGCGGACCTTCCAGCCATAACACGATGTACTTCATAGTGACCTCACCCTTGCTTGGTCGCTGCGATGACATCACGAATCAGGTCATCGATTGAAAACCCTTGATCCAGACCCCACGTACATTCAGCGATTTTACCAAACAATGATCCAGAGAGCGCTTCCTTCTCTTCCAAATAGGACACCAGAGCTTCTCTACTTGGTTTGGAGAATCCTTCGCCGCGCTCCTTTACCGGGTTTTCAAACGAAGCTTGCAATCGTTGTCCCTTTCGGACATACACGCGGGCGAAGTCCCACGGTATCGCTCCGGCCTGAGTCCGCTGTCGAGCATATGGGACGGCAACATATAATGCCTTGATGAACGCCTCAATGGCTTGAGGCACATGCTCGTCGCCACCAAGATTTTCAACCAGTTGTCCGACATCCAGTGCCACATACCGGTAGTAGGTCGCCGAGTTGAACTCGATCACTCCCATGTGTGAAGAACCCACCTCCGACTCCATTTCTTCTTTCACATCGTCGAGCGCCGTGAAGAAATCGAGTTCGTTGGATACTTTATGGGTCGATATCGCATGAGCGAAAACGGAAGCTCCTTCAAGAGTCAGATCAGGCCCCTGCGCTACCATCCGCCCGAACAAAGCGATATCCAGTCCGTCAAGATGCTCGAACCCTGTACCAAGTGCTGCTTTATGAACCTTTAGTACTGCACTCACTTCCGGTTTCTTGGACGCATCTATCGTGTAGTTTTTCTCCTTCGCATATCGGGCCAGATGCTGAGCTTCAGTTTCGCTGAAGAAGTGAAGGGTGTCCTTCGTCAGGATTGCAGCAATCGCCTCGGAAGCGCCTTCCGCCTGCTCTTTAGATGCACCGTCTTTTATCATGATGTCGCAGAGATAGTCAGCCACATACTTTGTCCGGATTGCCAAGGATATCCCGAAATCCTGGAGAGCGCTTCGAATCTGGCGTTTCCAGGCTTGGCTGCTCACTCGGGCCCGGGTTACGCCGCCGACAACCGCCGTTTTGGGACTTCCGACATCATCCCGGTTCAATGATGTGACGGGAAAGCTTTGCAGAATGTGAAATTCGATGTTCATTCCTTTGTACTTCGTGTTCATGTAAGACTCCTTATAATAATGCTTATCGTAACGGCTTCAATTGAAGCAATCCAAAACCAAATCCTTTTGCCCGACCCAACCCATTCTCGAATCCCTTGATGAACCGATCCTGGTCGACGACTTCCAGAACGCCCGTATATGTACACTGGTTAAGTGTGATCTTGTTCTTACCTTTCTGTATCGTGGCGACCCCGACATCAAAGAGATCCAACCTGCTTGCATCGGCCACGAACCCCCACCGCTCCTGCTTTTCCAGAAACCAGTTTGTCAGCAGATCATGTCCTGTAACCGGAGTGGCCTTCCCACCAAGCCTCGTGACGGGATTGAGTCTCACCTTGAATGCATAGTACCGGTAGCGCAGAAAGGAATCCTTGACCATTTTCGATTCTATCGTCCCGAGAGTCGGAACCAGCGGCTGCTCCCGTGAAAGAATCAGAATCTTCACGCCCCTCCTCTCTGCAAACGGGTATTGGTAATAGAGAAAGGTTCGATCCGACCCCGGGAACAGGTCATACACGATCTTATGCATCGTATATTCGTCGGTCAAATCGAGATGCCTGATGTCACGTGGCCCAAGCGTCAACATTGAAGCAATCATGATCGGACCTCCTCCGCCCCGGTGTAGAAGTCTTTGATCCACCTTGCCTTCGTCCGTTCCTGGGCATCTTCAAAGTGAAATGTCATCAGTTCCTTAAGAAGACGTTCATAGGAAAGAGCGACGTCCTTGGAATTAAGATAGCGGAGAATTGGTCGCAGAATGTCGACAAGTTCCCGCTGGCTTGTGCATGCCACCACCCTTCTGAGCCGAAGCGCTTCCGAGCTGTCCTGAAGGTCGATATTCTTTCCTTTGCCCAATGCCACCGCCCGAAGGGCTCCACCTAAGCTTAATGACCCATCATGTTCTTTTCCGGTTCTGCTTACACTCGCCCCGATGAGTCCATACGCTTCACGTTCCCAAGGCTTTTCGATATCCACCCAGCGGGCAAGCACCTCCCAAGCCTGGAATTCGGTCGCCGGGCTTTCCGCTTTCCGCAGTCTGGAGATAAGTCCTTTGTTTTCGTCACGCTTTTGGCGCAACACCCAGGAAACAAATGCCTTTTCTTTTCCGTCAGCCATCTCTACTCCTCCTTCTTCACGAATCGTCCCTCGAAGGGATGATTAAGCACCCACGCCTCCAACTGCCGGGCCGTCTCTTTCTTACAGGTGTCGTTATAAATCGTTTCAACCTTATGCCGAATGATTCCATGGATTCGTTTCAGACTTTCCGGATTGTTCCAATTGTCAACAATCTGTTGGAACACAGTTTCACAAAAGGCCCAATATCTAGCCGTAGCCTGCTGAGCATACGAACTGGATTGTTGTTTTGGATCCATTCCCAGTTTTACAAAATAGTTCCGGACAGATCGGTATAAAATGGTACCCAACTCATCAAGGTATTTCATTTGGTTTTCCAGCTCGGCAAACAGCCTATCACCGAGGACAGCCGACTCAAACCAAACGGTGGATTCTATGAAATCATCATCCTGTTTTACCGACTGGTCTCCGGTTGCCGCCCGAACTTTCAACCCCCCGCTCCAAATCCCTAGGCGTCGAGTTACCTCCCGTGCCCGTCCCAAAAGCAGATCGATTTGCGGACAGGAGACACCACTGTCCTTTCCACTGAGGCTCAAGGCCAATAACGCGGTGATGTTCCGCCACGGTTTTTTGCTGATATCTAGAAATGCTACCCTATCTGCACCGATGCTCGTCATGAACGGTTCCCGCCATCCTTGCTTATGGCTGGGATACTGAAGCCCTTCGGTAAAAAGTGCTCCATCGTCTTTGAGCAGTACGAACCGGCTCAATCCAACCAGCGTCCCCATGAACCCGTTCTGGATTCTCCGAGCATTGGCATCATCTTCACTTTCGGGCATCGCCTCCCAAGGGGGTATGAGCGGATCGTCTGCCCACTGGGGAAACGCTGCCAAGGTTTCACGAGTAAACAGGTTTATATACACCGTCTCGGCAATCGAGCTACCTAAAAGGAAGGTATGCTGGTACCCCACATAGTTCCCGATGGAAGGCCCTGGTGCTGCAGTGACGCTTTTCTCTGGATAATCAGAGGATAAAGGTTCGATATGTGTTACCCGCTTCCCTCCTAATGAATGGTTCATCACGGAGATGAGAAAAAGAGCTTTTTCCGCATCGGTCGGAATCCGGTATGCTTGTATCTGATTGGTAATCGATTCATTGGCTGGTGGGATATCCGGATGATAGGGTCTTCCTATCGGCAATACAGGCAGGGGTTCTCCTTTCTTCGTGTGCAATGCATCGAGAATCGGATATTGCAGAAAAGGCTTATCCCCGTAGAGGAAAAACAGGGAGCGATGTTTTTCTAGATACTCCACGCAGTGTTTTGCCAATCCGGAAACTCCAAGTCGCTCCCACTCCTTCGTGTCGGCGGGGGTATAAGCCCGTTGAGCGATCGCCAACAGAAGTTTAAGCACCGACAGCTTCTGGATGGCGGTTCCTCCCAGTAGCCGAGGGGACTCGACATCCCACGCATCGATGAGGGAAATGGGCCTTCCTCCGGTTATCGGAATCCAGAGCTCGTCCAACAGATTATATGTATTGTTCACAACCTACCTCCTTTTCACTGCCCTAAAACCAAGGTGATCCGTATATGTAAGATCATAGTCCTCATTCGCCTCCCCTCCCTGCAATGCCCTGATCGTCCCACTCTCCTCAAGCAAGGCGATACGCAACCGACTCTCCTGCTCTTCATCGATATAGTAGTACGGACGAATCCACGCCAGCTCGGATAAAGACTGAGCGTCTGGCATACTATATATGGGCCCAACTATGATGTTTTGCATGATGCGCTTCGCGATTTCCAGCTTGGAATCATCGTCTCGTAAGGAACAATCGATTATGCTTCCATCCAGCAAAACCCATTTCGTGGAACCTTTCGCCGGAAGATTGCGCACCAACAACAACGGACAGGTTCCAACTTCGGAGTATCGGGTGAGAATCTGCTCGCTCAGCGTGGGATTCGCCATGGAGACCCCTACATTAGCCTTTCGCCCCAGTTCTTCTCTTTTCCGGATCAAGTCCGCCCGTAGTTTGCGTTCTATTTCGGTTTCCGGGTTCGACTCGTATGTCCGATCGAGAATGGTTGGTACATCGGAGGGGATGGCGATTCGCTTGAGATCTTTCCAGACTTTATATGTCTGTATAAGGACGTAGGGTTCATACACCAGACCGGAAGACCCGAATCCAACTTGAGGATTGAAACGGCCATCGATGTCGGGAGTGATGATCAGTGCGGTTTTTTCCAAGCCCTTAGGTCGGAACCGGTCGTTCGAGCGATGTCGCCAAAGCCTTCCGATCCGCTGAAGTAGCATATCGCTTGGAGCCAGACGGGTGATGAGCAGGTCGGCATCGATATCAAGTGATTGCTCCAAGACCTGCGTGCCTACAAGAATCCTTCCTCTGCGCTCATTCTGAGCATCCTTTCCATACCGGCCCACCCACACATCCTCCAGTTCGCTTCGGCGATACGCAGGAAAACGTGAATGAAGGAGACCCACCTCGATTCCGGCTTCTTTCGCCCAAGAGCCAAACTGAAGGAATGATTTTTGGGCATCCAAAACCGTATTTTCAATCCACAGAACCTGTCCCCCTTCCAATGCCACCTGACGAGCGAGGGCGACCGCTTTGTCATAATCCGACGTGCACTGCGTGGTACAGAGCGAATCTTCAGGGACGCGAGGAAGGCTGTGAACAATCCCTGCTTCCGTCTTGCTGGTCACCAGCGGATATGAGCGAGCCTCGTTGCTCAACGATTCGTCAAGCAACTCCTCCTTTCGATTCTTCGTGAGGGTTGCGCTCAACATGATCACGGTGCTACCGAGCGCCTCAAGCTCCTTGATGAGATACCGGATCAATGCCCCCGTGTAGGCATCGTACGAATGGATCTCATCCAGGATGACGACCTTGCCCACAAGACCGAAACTCCGAACGGCATTATGCCTCACGTGCAAAACCGCCAAGAGGGCCTGATCGAGCGTTCCTACTCCGAAGGGAGCGAGAATTTTCCGCTTCCCGATATCAAACCATGTCTTGCCGACCTCTCCTTCCTCTCCCATATGGGTTTCGAACAGCCAGGCATTCCCATGGAGAAGAAAGAGTTTTTGTCGCTCGGAATCCTCCAGAATATTCGAAAGGAAGCGTTTCATCCGAGCATACATCCGATCAGAAGTCAGGCGGGTCGGAAGCGCGAAATAGATGCCGGTCGCTTCTTCCCGCTCAAGTAGCTTGTACGCACTATATAAGGCCGCTTCCGTCTTTCCCTGCCCCATCAACGCTTCCATGATGTACGTACCGGGAGCTTCGATGGCATCAACAAGCGTTTGTTGGGCATCCCATGGTTCAAATCCAAAGACATCCTCAAACGAAAGCCCTTTTCGAATAGCTGGTCGAACAAACCCGGCATACGTAATCGCTTTTCGGGCGAATGGCTCCAACGAGCTTTCATCTAATCTCCGCAGATTGCTGAAGACCGTACCTGATCCAATCCAATCGGCAACGGTAACGAGCCCGGTGATGGCAGTTCGTTGGTGCAGACTGTCAATGGAAGGAAGATCGACTTGCAGATACTCTCGAAGCTTGTCAAACAGCTCTCGACGAACATCATTCCATGCAGCACCACCTATCACTTCATCCTCCACCATCTTTGCATTGACGGCGATGAATCCATGATGAGCCCCTACAATCTCAGCGATCGCCGGATCCTGATCCAGAAAGAATGATTTGCTCACCCCTGCATGGTATCCGGTTTGTTCCTCATGACGAACAGAAACCCCCTTGAACTGTGGAAACGATTCGACCTGTTCACCATGGACGTCCTGATAGAGCTTTTTCATGAACATCGGGTTTGCCTTTCCGATATCGTGACAGGCGGCTACCAATGATACCCCAAGAGGAAACACTCGATCACGAATCTGCTTGGGAAACAGCTCAACGAGCAACGATGCCACGACACCGACGATGATGCTGTGTGAATAGAGATCCAATCCAAAGTGAACCGATCCATCCGATTCAACGATGGTTTTCGCATAAATCGAATCCAATGGAAGAGCAGAAGCCTCAACCGTTTCAGTGTTGCGTTTGAGAAGCACTATTTTGTCCTTTCTGTAAGCATGAGCTCTTTCTTGCCCAAAAGCAAGAAATTTTGCTTTTAGTCGTGATTGAGATCATATTGCGTAATGAGAAATCTTTTGGACATCTTTCTCTGTTCTGGCTATTTTAATATCCGATATTAAAATAGCCAATTGTTTTATAGATATAAAGATATACTGATGGGTACCCCGAATATAGGAATTTCGAGAGTAATCGAAAAGACCCAACGTCTGGAATTCTTATATTCGAGGCACCCAGACAAGATAGCTCTGAGCTTCTCCTGTAGCAAATCCCCTTCCGTTGGTTTATGATGGAGTACAGGAGCTATAGATGGGTGAAAAGAAACATTTAAGTGCAGAATTCGTTCCCGGAAAGTGGGAGTTCACCACTGATGGGGGAAGCACCTTCGAGATCGGAAAGACCTCTACTCCCTATGATTATCTCATGGGGGCGCTTTCGGGGTGTCTCTTTGCCACGTTCAATGATCTGGCGATCAAGATGAAAGTCGAATGGGAACACGTGAGCTTCGATGTGAACGGTGAAAAGAAGGCGACACCGCCGACGACCTTCGAATGGGTTTCAATCGATGTCGTGGCCAAAGGGGTTGCCGATCAGGCGCGCTTCACCAAGGCGTTCGAAACCGCCACGCGCTACTGTTCGATCTACACCACCATCAGCAAAGTTGCTGAAATGAAGTGGAACATTGAATTTGCATGAGCGCGAAGAATCGATACTCCGACATCATGCTCTTTGATGCCGTCAGGAAAAGCCTGGGGTCTTTTCTTTCAAGCGATGAGATTCTTCTTGACTGGTTCAAACCGAAAGCCAGCGTCGCCCATGCGTTGGCCAATCACTTGTACCGCTCCCTCGGCATCGAAGAGAGCGATTCGCTTTGGGTGGACGTGGGGGTGCATGGCGCAGACATCATGGTGCATGACCGATCGGGGAAGCAGATTCTGGGAATCATCTTCTCCTTCACCTACCTCTCCTCCAACCAGCAGGAACAATTGCTTCTTCTGGAACAGGGGGGTTGCAGGATGACCCTCGGCTTGGCGTTTCTCCCGCAAAAGGAGTACATCCTCACCTATCGGTCGAAGAAAGGCCGATTGGACTACTACCACTATGTAAAGCCGAGCGGAGAGATGAACAAGCTCAAGGAAAAGGAAGTCCGAACCGGCATTGATGCAGGTCAATTGACGCTCGGCATCAAACGGGGTCGATGACCCGCACCGTTCCCACCATCTTCTCCACGCCCCGTTTGTGGGCATCCTCGCCGGTACCCCAAGGCTTGTCCTTATTTTCCGACTTATACTTCTGCGTCATCCAGTGAATATCCTCGGCGATCCGATCGAGGTTCTTCAGCTGTGTCTCGACCAAGGAGCGGGTGAACTCGGCGACCTTGTCGGACGAAAGCGCTTTGGGCGCCGTCTGAAGCAAAAGACCCGCATGATGAAGACAGAACCCTTTCCCCTTCGACAACGCTGTCGCAAACTCCGGATCGTCCCCCCACAGATAACAGGTCGTATAGAGGTAGCGCTCAAGCCGGTTTTCCATCGACGTGCAGACGAGACACCCCGCCTCTCGTTTGTTGAGGGATTCGGCAAACTTCTTCACCGCCTTTTTGACTTGATTGGCCGTCTTTGCTTTCCTGAGGTTGTTGATATCTCCTTCAAGGAGCTCTCTGGTCCGTTTGAGGTAGGTATCGCTCATCAGGGCTACCGCCTGAGCTTTCTTCCTGGCAACGAGGGCGTTCCAGTGGGCATGACAGAATCCATGCTCATTGACCCGGACCCGAGTCTCCGGATTCATCACCGAAGGGCCCAGATAGAACGTAAGCGCATCTTCTTCCGCTTCTTTCATGAGGTCGCAGATATAGCATTCGCTTCCACTGTTCAGCCCGTCCCATACCGGAATCGTCTCAAGCTGGATCTTCATGCCTTGCCCTTCATCACCATCAACTGCTTCATTCGTTCCTCGGTCAATGAGGAAACCGTGTAGCCCGCTTCCCGCATCTGAACCGTCGCGAGGGTCATCTGGGCGGCCCGCTCCAGCAGCTCGATCTTGTCGAACCCCTCAAGCATGCTCTTGCCCAGACACACCACCCCGTGGTTTTCAAGAAGAAGCACATCGTGGTTCTTCGCCTTCTCGGCGGTCAACCGGGCCAGATCATCGGTTCCCATCAACCGGTACTCGACGAACACAGGATCTTCGAGGATGAAGTACGATTCGGCAAGCAGGCGGGTGTTGATCACGGGCTTTCCATCCCTGCTGATCGCAGTGAACGCCGAAGCATAGGTCGGATGGGCGTGGAAGACCGCTTTGACATCGGGACGGGCCCGAAGGATCAGGCGGTGCATGTCCGCTTCGATCGAGAGCTTCAGATGGGGCGTGAGGTTTTCTCCCTCCAGAGAGACGACCGCGATCTGATCCATTTCCAACAATCCTTTGTCGAGGGCGGACGGGGTGATACAGAACAGCTCCTCGTTGATTCGCAGGCTGATGTTGCCCCCGCTGGCGGTGGTAAGCTGACGGTCGTAGAGCCGACGCATGAAATCGGCTACGCTGGTGCGTTCATTCCCGAAATGACTGATATCCATGAGCCGAGTATATCATGGAGAGTTCTCCTTGAGCACCCCCGGACGTTTTGCTACAATGCCCTTCGTAGAGGAGAAGCTATCGATGAGGATGTCACAACTCTTTTCAAAAACCCTGCGCGAAGCACCCGCCGGAGCGGACAGCAAGGGGTATGAATATCTACTGCGCGCCGGTTTCATCCGGCAACTCGGGGCGGGCATCTTTTCCCTTCTCCCCTTGGGCTACAGCTCCGTTAAAAAGATCGAGCAGATCATCCGGGAAGAGATGGATGCGATCGGGGGTCAGGAGATCCTCATGCCGGTGGTCAACCCTGCCGATATCTGGAAAGAGACGGGCCGGTTTTATTCAATCGACCGGGAAATGAGCCGCTTCAAGGATCGGGTCGGGCGGGACATGGTGCTTGCGATGACCCACGAAGAGGCCGTCACCGACATCGCCCGCTTCGAGATCGACAGCTACAAGCGGATGCCCCGGCTCGTCTACCAGATCCAGACGAAGTGGCGGGACGATCCCAGGCCGCGCGCCGGCCTGATCCGGGTCCGGGAGTTCACGATGAAGGACTCCTACTCCTTCGATATCGACCAGGCGGGACTGGACAAGCAGTACGCCGCCCACTACCTCGCCTATTTCAAGATCTTCGGCCGCACCGGACTGCCGACGATCGTCGTCGGCGCGGACAGCGGGATGATGGGTGGAAAGATCTCCCATGAATACATGTACCTCTCGCCGATCGGCGAGGATACGATCATCACCTGCGACTCCTGCTCCTACACCGCCAACCGTCAGGTGGCGACCTTCAGGAAAGAGCACTTCCCCGAAGCGATGAAAGAGCTTGAGAAGGTCCATACGCCCGAATGCCCGACAATTGAAGCGTTGGCTGAATATTTGAAGATTTCGACGAGACAGACCGCCAAGGCGGTGTTCATGATGGGAACGTTCATCGACGACACCAACGGCGAAGAGGAACAGAAACTGGTCGTCGGCGTCATTCGCGGAGACTTGGAGATCGAAGAGAACAAGCTGCAGAATGCGGCGAAAGCCAACGCCCTCCGACCCGCCCACAGCGAAGAGATTCTTGCAGCGGGGATCGTCCCCGGTTACGGCTCGGTCATCGGAATCAGGCAGGACAAGATTCTCGTCATCGCCGACGACTCCGTCGCAAAGAGCAACAACCTCGTCGCCGGAGCGAATGAAGAGGGGTATCACTATCTGAACTCCAACTTCACCCGCGACTGGAACGGCACCGTCGCCGACATCGCCAGCGCCCAGGCGGGCTTCATCTGCGCCGAATGCGGAGGGGCGCTCAAATCATCCAAAGGCGTCGAGGTCGGAAACATCTTCCAGCTGGGAACCCGCTACTCCGAATCGATGGACTGCTACTACCAGGATGAAAACGGAATCCAAAAGCCGGTCATCATGGGTAGCTACGGAATCGGGGTCGGACGGCTGCTTGCCTGCCTGGCCGAAGAGTATCACGACGAGCTCGGATTGAACCTGCCGGTCACGGTCTCCCCGTATCAGGTTCACCTCGTGAGCCTTGTCAAGGATGTGGAGATCGCCGAAGAGCTCTACCGGAGACTGACCGATGCCGGCATCACCGTTCTGTATGATGATCGCAAGGAATCGGCGGGAGTGAAGTTCGCCGATGCGGACCTGATCGGTCTTCCGATCCGAATCACCTTGGGCAACCGCTCCCTGAAAGAGGGCAAGGTCGAGGTGAAGGTTCGCAGCAACCCGGATGAACAATCGAGCTTCGACCTCGCGACCCTTGTTGACGAGATCAAAGCGCTCATCAAACGGCTTGAGAACCAAATCACCGATTCAATGTATCTAGAAGAGTGGCAACCGGAGAAGTAGCAAAGAGCGAGCCCCGGTTCAGGGGCTCTCTTCCTGCTCTATTGGGCGCCAAGCTTTCTCAGCTGGGTGACGATATACGTCCGTTTCGCCTCGCGGGCATACTCCAGAACGGAGTGTCCCTGATAATCCCGAGCATTGAAATCCGCCCCCGCATTCAAGAGGGCGCTGACGATTCTCGTTTCAGGATTGGTGTTCACGGCGATGATGAGCGCAGTCTCGCCAAGGTAGTTCCGGGCATTCAGATC
>SHOI01000046.1:13084-14440 GCA_004294855.1 Sphaerochaeta sp.
CAGTATGTTGACCAGCGCAATCATCAAACAACTTCCCAAAGTGGAGCTTCACGACCATCTCGACGGTGGAGTCCGAGTCGAAACAATCATCGAGCTTGCAAGCGAATACGGGATTGCTCTTCCGTCCACCGACCCCAAATCCCTGTATGAATGGTTTGCCCGCGGCGGCAGACAAAAAAGTCTTACCCTCTACCTTCGGGCGTTCGGCGTCACCACAAGCGTGATGCAGACAAAGGAAGCGTTGAAGCGAATCGCATTCGAAGCGGTCGAAGATCTGGCCGAAGATCATGTCTGCTACGCCGAGATCCGCTTCGCCCCGATTCTTCATACCGCAAAAGGCCTCACGATGGAGGAGAGCGTTCAGGCGGTCTTGGACGGCCTTGATCAGGGAACCCGGAAAACAGGGGTTCCCATCGGCTTGATTCTCTGTGCGATGCGGAATCAAAGCCCCGCCATCAGCCTTGAAGTGGCCCAGCTTGCGGTCGCCTTCGCCGACCGGGGGGTCGTCGGCTTCGACCTCGCCGGCGATGAAGCCGGCAATCCTCCGAAAAAACACCTTGATGCGTTTCAGTTCATCCGCTCCAAAAACTTCAACATCACCCTTCACGCCGGCGAAGCGTTCGGAGTGGAATCGATCTGGCAGGCGGTTCAGATCTGCGGCTCCCACCGGATCGGCCACGGGGTGCGTCTTGTTGAAGACATGACGATTGAAGGATCGAAGATTCTTGAGATGGGGTCGCTTGCGAACTACATCCTCGATCGCCGGATTCCGATGGAGATGTGTCTTTCCTCCAACGTCGGAACCGGAGCGGTCGCTTCCTTGAGCAAACACCCCTTCCCGATCCTCTTCCGCAATCGCTTCCGGGTATTCCTCTGTGTTGACAACCGTCTGATGAGCGATACGACGCTCTCCAAGGAGATGGAGCTCGCCGTTGAACATTACAATCTTACGATCCGGGATTTGGAGAAGATCACCATCAATGCGATGAAGAGCGCGTTCATCCACCATGAAGAACGGCTGAAGATCATCTATGATGTGATCAAGCAAGGATACGCCCAGGTTCGTAAGCAGTACGAAATCCTCGACTAGAGGGTTCGCCGAAACACCTCAAACGGATTGATTCTCATCCTAATGCGGCAGTACAGGTATGCAAAGACCAATCCGCTTAAATGCGTCAAATGGGCGACGTTTCCGCCGCGGCCGAACACCTGGCTGTACAGCTCGATCAGAGCGTAGATGATGATCAGGATCGGGGCGCGAACCGGAATGATTCCGAAGACGAAGATCACCGAATAGGGAAAGAACACCGCAAAGAGCAGGAGGACGCCGTAGATCGCTCCGCTCGCCCCGACAAG
>SHOI01000002.1:0-9749 GCA_004294855.1 Sphaerochaeta sp.
AATACAGCGAGCGACCTTCACTTCAGCAAAGACGGATCATACCTCTACTGTTCGAATCGGGGGCATGACTCGGTGGCGATTTTTCGAGTGAACCACAGCTTGCGCCGTTTCGAATACTGCATCACCGATAAAGAACCGAGAAGCTTCGTCCTTTCACCGGATGGCTTATGGATGCTGGTCGCCAATGCCTCAAGCAACACGATTACGATTCACCGCCGCAACCAAGTCAACGGTTCGGTCGGAGAAAAAACCCAGCGGTTGGCCGTCAGGGAGCCGGTCTGTTTAACATGGATGTAAGGGTCGTTTTGATATCTTCATGTTCAACGGTCCGAGGGTCGAATTTGAAGATTCGGAATACTGTCTGAAGAGCGATTCCGATAATGACCGCCGCCATGATCGTCCCCCATCCGAACAGGCCGCCCATCAGGGCGCCTAAGATTGTTACGGTGATTTCAATCAGGGAACGAACAATGCCTACTTTGATTCCGGTCCTTCGGTTGATCAGCACCATGAACGCGTCCCGCGGCCCCGCTCCAAGGCCGGTAGAGAGGTACAGGTAGGTTGCAAACACCATGATGAAGAGCCCAACCGTCATCTGAATGATTGAAAAGGAAAAACGTTTGGAAGTCGGAATGATTTCGGCGTTGAGAATAAGGTTCACGGTCAATCCGACAAAGATAATGTTGAGAACCGTCGCCATTCCTATTTTTTCTCCAAAGATGGTGGTGATCGTGATCAGAATCAACCCTACTCCGATGGAGATCGTTCCTATTTGAAGGTTCAATACATTGGCAAGGCCGGCATGAAACACCTCCCACGGAGAAAATCCGATTCGGGCTTCTATCGTGATTACAACCCCTAAAGCGTAGAGAATGATTCCGAGAAAGACCTTGATGAGTTTTCTGATGTACGTCATGTACTATTCTCGCGCCTCATCAGGGTAAGCAGAATAATCATGATGATGGGAAAGATCGCTCCAATGAACAGTCCGCTTCTCAAGGCTGCTTCCTCGGTGGTGAGGAAATCCAACCAGGGGGCGATCTTCACGAGATCCGGTTTGATGCTTGCAATCAGTCCGACCAGCCACGGCCCGAACGCCGCTCCGGCCGCTCCGCCGGCGGCAAGCGCAGCAAACAGGGAAGAACCGGCTTTGGGAAAATGGTTCGCTCCATTGACCACCGAGCCGGGCCAAAGAAGGGCGCTGCCAAGACCACAGAGGACGCAGGCGATCAGACTGATGAACGGAGAGGGACTGAATGCGGCAAGCAGGTACATCCCGACACAGAGCATGGAGCCCACCGTCATCGTTTTCAGAAGATCGAATTTTTTTCCCAACGCTCCGTAGAGGGTGCGGGCTCCTCCAAGAAAGAGGGCGAAAAGGGTTACCCCTAGCAGATCTCCGATCTCTTTTCTCAAGCCCAGCGACGATTCGGCAAATGCGCTCGTCCACTGGGAGATTGAGAGTTCCGTCGCTCCACCGAAGAAAATTCCCGCAAGGACAAGCAGAAAGTACTTTGATTTGAAAAGGTTGACCGTTTTCGTCCGCTCTTGGGCTTGAAGCGCCGGAGGAAACGGGACCCGAAGAAAATTGAAAAAATTGTAGAGGGGGAAGATCGACCAGAACAGCACGATGAAGGGCCATGAACCCTTTCCGAAGACGGAAAGAAGCGTCGTGGTGAGCACCACCACGAAGATAATGCCCCAAGCGTAGAAGGAGTGCAGCAGGTTCATCGCTCCCTCCTTGTTGTCCGTCGGGATCGATTGGATGATCGCGCTGAGCTGCAACTCGAAAAGACCCGCTCCCACCGAATAGAAGATCGTCGCAAATGCCAAGCCGAGGTAAGGAATCGAGGTGAAAAGCAGCGGGGCAAGAGCCAGAAGAATCAATCCGATGAAGACCATCAGGTGGGCAAAAAGGATGAACGGCTTTTGTCCCCATCGATCAACCGGGGAACTGAAGAGCAGGCTTGTGACGATCTGGATGCCGAAGTTCAGGAGCACCAAGCGACCGACCTGTTCGAAGTTCAGGCCGAACTGCGTCATGAAGATGACGAACAACAGCGGTGCGAGATTGACCGTCAACGCACCGATGAAACTGCCGAGATGGCACGCCCTGATCGTGGATTTGTACATAGCTTCGAGTATAGGCGATAACCGGCGCTAGGGGTCAAGGATGTGGGAAAGATATCGCTCCACGATGAACTGTTCATCGCTTCCGATCCTCAAATCCTCATGCTTGACGCTGAGCAGCGAGATGATCTCCTCCTTCGTATACACCCCCTCCTCGCTGAGGAAACCATGCTTCGTCAGCCACTCGGTGATCGTCTGCAAGGTATCGGATGAGATGTTCTTGATCTCCTTCTTCTCGGCGATCGCCTGAAGCAAGTCGGAGCCGGTAACCTTGTTCCGATGTACAAAGGTTTCGATGCTCTGATAGTAATTGGTCGATCGATTCAGGGTGAGCTCCGGATCGCTCAGGTCAGCGGCTGTCAGTGTTTTCTCCCGTCCCGCCTGAGCCAGATGCCGGGCCTCCTTCAAGAGGAGAAACCGTCTTGAAAGCAACGGTGAGCTCCATCTCGCCGTTCCCGCTTTGTCAAGGTTACGCGTGAGGAGCTCTTGCAACTCTTTGCTGTCAAGACAAAGATACCACGAAGAAAGGGTCTCGACGGGATCGAAGAGGCCGGCTTGAGCGATCATCAGCGTCTTGGCGTATTGGTGGTATTCCTCTTCAAAGGGGATCTCTTTTCTGGGAACGATCTTTGGTGCGGTGAACGGCCGCCTTTCGACCGCCTCCTTCGAGCGCAGCTTTTCAAGATCGATCAGACGAGGAGGGGTTTCCGCTTGATTTTTGAGCTTAAGCACCTCATCGGTCTGGGCTGTCGCATAGAAGACTTGCCGTTCTTCGGCGATCAAGCCGATCGCTTCGGCGATCGCCAGCGATCGTTCATCATCGCTGTTCGCCATGATTTCATCAAAGAAGATCGGAAGAGCCGCATTGCTCCCCTCCTCCAGACTTTCCAAGTACCCCATTCTCAGAGCGAAAAGCACCTGGATGCGCGTTCCGCTGGAGAGCTCTTCAAGAGCAAGGGACCGATCTTCGGCGTGGTCGAACGCTCTGAAGTCCTCCTTCCCGGCATTCAGTGAATATCGGTTGTGAGTGATCCGCCCAAGCCATGCCGACGAACGCTGAATGACCGCAGGCTGGTGTTCCCGCTCAGTCTCTTCCTTCAGATCGGCGATGATCGAGTGGACAAGCCGTTTCTTAAGGGCGTCCCTACGATGGGCATCCAACGCTTCCAGCGAGCTTTCGTACTCATACAGGGCGTTCTCATGCTCGGAAGCCCTGCTCGCCAACCGATACTGCTCCTGAATCGTAATGAAATGCTCGTGGAGATCTTCAAGCTTCTCCAATGTTTGCTGAAGCGCTTCAAACTCGATATCGAACGTTTGGCGATCAATGTGCCGTGCTTCCTCCACAATTGTTTCATCAACCTTGGCAAGGTTCCTTTTTTGCAGTTCAAGGTCGTCAGCAAGACTCTTGTACTCCTCCATCCGGCTAAAGAGCGCTTCGGCGACCTCCCGGCTCTCGATCTCATAACGCTCATACCATGCTCGCCGTTCAGCCTCGGCAAGAGCAAGCTGCTCCTTGGATTCATCAAGCGATCGTTGATAACGTTCAAGCGTCTCTTTCGTCGTTTGGGCTTGCTTCAGCCGATCCAGAAAGCGCTTCGCTTCACGAACCGGGTCATTCCCAAACGTGGATTGGCAAAGCGCTTCAAGGGCCTTGATCCGCTGATCGAATGAAGCTTGAAGTTCAGCGACCACGGTCTCTTGGGAACGAACGGAACCGAGCAGGTTTGACCAGAGTCGAAGATGCTCCCCCGCATTGAAGAACCGGGCGCCCTCCAACGCGGAATCATACGGTATTCCCAGCGCTTCGTAGATCTCTTCAAAGGCGGCGATATGTTCCTCATATCGGCTCTTCGCTTCTTCGAACTCCGCCTGTACTTCATCATTGACCTTCATCTTTTCATCGAGCTCGGCGAGCTCGGTGAAACAGATCTGCAGAATCTGGTCGTACGTAGTCGATGGTTGGGCTTCGAAGTATCGGATAAACTCCTTGATATCAACGGTATGTTCGCGCTTAAGATCCCAGACCACCTTTCGGCCGAGAACGGAAAGCAGCATGACCGATAACGCACCAAGGATGATCGGTTCCCGGGTGAACCCGTTCATCCCGAAATAGATTCCGGCACCGATCAAGAGAGCGATGATGAAAAGCAGAATCCAATATACCGCCTGTTCACCTTTGGTGAGCTTTTTCTTCCCTGTAGCCAGTTCCAGAAGTTTATGCTTTCGCTCGATCAGCTCGCTCCGGTATTCCTTCTGATCCTCGGTGGGCTTCGGATACCGCTTCAGCAGCTTGGCATTGGCTTGGACAGCGCTCCGCAATGCTTCATCGGTCCGGGCGAGCTTACCCAAGGAGGAGACCATCTTCTGAAGCGCTTCCTCCTCCGGCGGTTCGGAAGCGAGCCATCCGAGTTGTCCGTTCCAGCTCTCCAGCTCTCCCTTCTTCCGAATGAGGTTCTCCGTACCGTTTTGGAGCTTGACATGGAGGTCTTCCGCCTCATCAAGTTCATCCTCAAGCCGGTCCACCACCTCCTTGTAACCAAGAAGATGCTCAGGAACCGCCAGCTCATCGAGTTTCCGAGTGAGTTCCAAAAGCTCCTTTTGTCCGGCTTCCACGGAATCCCGAGCATTGGCTGCAGCTTTTTCAAGGTTGGAAAGCACATCAAGGTTCGTGTGTCTCAACGAGGCGAGTCGTCCGTCATGCTTTTCTACCTCCGCTTTCTGCCGCTCATAGGCATGTTTCAGTTCAAGGTAGGAACGGATCTCTTCCAGCCTCTTTCCTCTTGCCTGAAGCTCCGGCCGGTTGGCCAAGCTTGTCTTCACCCGTTGAATCTCTTCACCGAGCTCCTTGGTTTCCCCGATTCGTTTCTTGGATTCATTCAGCTTCGCTTTGGCGGCGACGACAGTTCGCGCTTCTTTGAGCCCTTTTCCGGCGAACTGGGTGATCGCTTCGAGCTCTCTTTCCGCCTGATCAAGGTCGATTCCCCCTTGCATCTGCCGCTTCGCCATTTCAAAGAAGACCGTATGATGTTGCAGCGCCGGGGCGACAAGCTCGTGAAGTGCGAACCAATAGGATTCACGAAACTCTTCGTTGACCCCCGGAAGATCGATGATCGCTCCATCCCGCTGACGCAGCTGCTTCACGACTTTTCCGCTTCGTTCCAACTCCCAGACATCTTCTCCGATTCTCAGTCGACCATACGCTTCGCTCCGGGTTTCGGTTTCACGCTGATAGATGAGGGCGCGAAGGTTGCGCAAGAGCGTGGATTTACCGACTCCATTGGGACCGTAGATGATGTTCAGGGAATCGCTGAACTCCTCAATGACGGGGAATTGATTCGCTCCGAAACCGGGAGCCCGAGCGATGGTGATTGATGATAGGGAATATCGCTGTTTCATCGCTCACTCTCCACTTGGTTCATCAGCGACTGAAGAACAAGGAGGGCCTGCTCCTTCGCGATCTTCAAAGCTTCCTCCTCGCATTCGGTTTCAGGCACCAGCTGTTGATACGCTCCCGAGCGATAAGAGGCTTTTTCCAGCTCACTGTAGGTTTCCGCAAGCCGTTTCAAGGAATCGGGATCGAGAATCCGTCGGGCCAGCAGGGCGGCGGGACCGCTGCCTTGAGCGATCTCTTCAAGGTCCAACGGCGGCGTCGTTTCCTGATCGTAGATTCGATCGAGGTATATTGTTCCGTTCTGTATGGCAAACAGCTCGATGTATCGTTCATCGCCTTCAAGAAGATTTTCATCGAGAAGACTCCGGTTGACGACCCCGGTCAGCTTAAGCCGAACGAACAAGGTGCGGTCGGCCGTTCGGGTAAGCTTCTGAAGCTCCCGGGTAATTGTTTGACGAACCTCCTCCCGGCTTTCCTCATTCTTCAATTCGACGGTGAAGGACTCGAAGCGATACGGGGCAAGCTCAATCTGCTCGATTCGATCCCACCGGGTCAAACGATCACTTGTTACCAGCCAGCAGCCGTGAACACCCGTTTCATTCCGGTCCAGGCCGAAGGGCGAGCCGCAGTAGTACACTTCGGCTGAATCGATCTTTCCCGGTTTGTGAATATGCCCAAGCATCCACAGATCGATTCCGCTCGTTTGGAAGTCCTCGATCTTCGTAGGAGCGTACTTGCTTTGGCTTCCGCCAAGGTCGGTATGCAACAGACCGAGCGTGAGCTTTGAGGAATCTGTTTTTGTAAACTGATCAAAAGGATTTTGGGCAACGGTTTCTTTGGGGAACGACCATCCTGCCAGCTCGATCCCGTTGAACTCCACGCGCTCCCAATTCCCCCCTTGACCAAGAATCGTGAGGAAGGGGAAATCGACGCTCAATCGGGCGAATACCGAGGAGTCATGATTCCCCGCAACCCCAAAAACTCTGATTCCCGCCTCTTCAAGACGGTTTAGCCCATCCAGAATATGGCCATACACGGAAAACCAGAGTTCATTGTCGTCCACGACATCTCCGACAAGGATCAGGGCGTCAACTTCATGTTCGATCGCGCTGTCGATGATCTTTTTCCATGCCGAGGTTCCACTGAGGTTCAGCAGTCCTCCCACGCTTGGAATCCGTCCCATATGGATATCGGCAGTTATCAATAGTTTCATCTTCACTCCATGGATGAGTATACCATAGACCTACCTTACCGCTTCAGGTATCGTAGAGCAAGGAGAAACGACTATGAAACACTATCGAAAAGAGTTGAGCTTCCATCTGCCCCACCGCAGAGGCCTGGTGAACATCACCTCGGAAGTTCAAAAAGCGATCGATGAAAGCGGCATCCGGGAAGGTCTTGTACTGGTCAACGCGATGCACATCACTTCAAGCGTCTTCATCAACGATGACGAATCCGGCCTCCATCACGATTGGGAGGTATGGCTGGAAGGACTTGCGCCGGAAAAGCCCTACAGCCGGTATCGGCACAACGGGTATGAGGACAACGCCGACGCCCACTTGAAGCGGACGATTATGGGCCGCGAGACGGTCTGTGCGATCACCGACGGAAAGCTGGATTTCGGAACGTGGGAGCAGATCTTCTACTACGAGTTCGACGGCAAGCGGACCAAGCGGGTTCTGATAAAAATCATCGGCGAATGAGCTTGAGTGAAGAATCCGTTTTTGGGTACAGTAAGATGATGATTTCCAGCGTTGTCACCACTTCCGGAGTCCTCTATCGGCAACACGCAGATCTTCTTCATGAAATCGGCGATCTTCGTGTGTATGTCAAGGGTCAGACGATACCGTTGCATGGAATCGATTATCACCTCGAAGATGGGTTCCGCCTTTCGGCGAACATCCCCTATCCTGCAATCGTTTCATCCGGCTCCACGTTCTTTTTCCACACGATTGAGGAAGTCCTCGCCTTCATCAGAAGATTCCCCCATCCCGCCGTTCACATCCCCAAGATGATCAGGGAAGCGGCGGGCCTCCTCGCATCCGGCAAGCTGGTGGCGTTTCCCACTGAAACGGTGTATGGCTTGGGAGCGGATGCGACCAATGTGGAAGCGGTAAAACGGATCTTCACAGCAAAGGAACGCCCCACCTTCGATCCCCTGATCGTCCATATCGCCCATCTTGAACAACTCAACGGTGTCGTACTGGATTGGGATGACCGCGCCCAAACCCTGGCCGAACACTTTTGGCCGGGGCCCCTTACCCTCGTGGTGAAGAAAGATCCGGCGATCGATGACCTGGTAACGGCAGGCAGCTGGACCGTTGCGGTTCGGATGCCGGCCAACCCGATCGCCCGCAGTCTCATCGCTCTGAGCGGAAAGCCGATCGCCGCTCCTTCGGCGAACCTCTTCGGACAGACGAGTCCGACAAGCGCGGCCCATGTGCACGAACAGCTTGCCGGGCGGATTGATGCGATTGTGGACGGCGGCTCCTGCACGGTCGGAATCGAATCCACCGTTCTCTCCCTCGTCTCCGAGGTTCCTGCGATCCTCCGCCCGGGGAAGATCGGAATGAAAGAACTCCTGCCGTTTCTTCCCGACCTTGTTCTTTCTCCTCAAATCGGAGTCGGTGGGGCCCCCCTTGAAAGCCCCGGTCTCCTTGATACCCACTACGCTCCGAAGACACCGTTATTCCTCGTTGAGGATCTTTCCGCATATACCCGTCGGAAAGATCTTGGCATTCTATTGTTTGAGGAAAGCTCCCTTTCCTTTGAAGGTGAAGTGATCTTCATCAGCAGGAAAGCCGATCCCTTGGAAGCGGCCCGAACCCTCTACCGGGCGATGAGAACGCTGGATCAAAAAGGTCTTACCGCGCTGATCGCCAAACGCCTGCCCGATGAAGGAATCGGCCTGGCGATCAACAATCGCCTCGAAAAAGCCGCCTCAAAGGATCTTGTCAAACGGTGATTGACAGTCGAAGGGCCTTTGTCCATAGTCCTTTTACATGAACCCAACAAAAGAATTGATCTACAAAAAAGATACAAACCTCAAACTCTTTGTCGTGACTGTTCTGCTCACCGGGCTCGCCTATGGGCTGTATCGGGGAGTTCAGGATAACTACTTGGCCGAAATCGTCCATATCACCGAGTTTGAGCGGGGCATCGTGGAGTTCTTTCGCGAACTTCCCGGCCTCCTCCTGGTCTTCATCCTCGCTGCAATGTATCGCTTCAGTGAAACGAATGTCTTCAAAGTCGGAACGGCGGTAATGCTTGCCGGTGTCCTCGGACTTCTGTTCACGGGTTCTTCAAAAGTTGTAGTCATCCTGTTCATGGTCGTCTTTTCCACCGGCGAGCACGTCGTGATGCCGATCAAGTCTTCGATGAGCCTCTATTTGGCCCAAAAAGACAAGGGAGGAACCTCCCTTGGAATCACCTCGGCGATAGGCAAAGGAGGAAACATCCTCGGCTATCTGGTGGTGAGCATCATCTTCTTTGTCTTTGCCCGTCTTGGCTTCTCCCGTCAGGATACCGTGGCGTTCAAAACCGTCTATGCTCTCGCTGCCGCTCTTTTGGTCGGATCCACGCTGGTTGCCCTTGCGATGAAGGAAAGCGGACAGAGGGTGAAACGAAGCCGCCTCTATGTTCGACGAAAGTTTTTTACGTTCTATATGCTTGAAGTGTTTTACGGTGCCCGCAAGCAGATCTTTCTCACCTTTGCCCCGTATGTCCTCATTCTGGTGTACGGCGCGACCACAACGACGATCAGTTTGCTCTTGGCGATCTGTGCACTCTTTGGAATGCTTCTCTCCCCGGCTATCGGTCGGATCATCGATCGCCTTGGCTATAAAGTCGTGATGGTTGCCGACACGCTCATCCTGGTGGCGGTATGCCTCCTCTATGGGTTCGCCCACCGCCTCTTTCCGATGCATATCGCTTTTTATGTCGTGATGGTCAACTTCGTCCTCGATTCAATCATCAGTCTGGCGAGCATGGCGAGCAACGTCTATGTGATGGATCTTTCCGACAATAGAGAAGAGCTTACAGCGACGCTGACTACCGGAATCTCCGTCAATCACTTCATCAGCGTCCTCATCGCCCTTCTTGGCGGGTTCATTTGGAAAGTAGTCGGAATCGAGGTTCTCTTTACGATTTCAGCGATTTTGGGAGTCGTCAACTCGATCTTCGCCGCTACGATCACCAAGCCAAAACCGCGCTGAGCGCAAAACCG
>SHOI01000002.1:9849-66969 GCA_004294855.1 Sphaerochaeta sp.
TCGCAGGTGTTGTTCACCGAGAGAATCATAGCGATGTGAATCCACAGGGGAATCGTTATCAAAAAGTTCGCCAAGGAAAGCTCAAACCCCTGGACAAAAAGCACAATCAAAAAGAGAACCGTACCTAAAAACCCGCCTGCAAACAATTCACCGAAAGGGGTTCGGGAGATCGGAAACGGACCTCCCGTGTATACGAATCCGACAAACATGCAGATGCCGCCCACCGGAATGAGATACCAACTCGTCATCGAGGCAAGATACAAGCCCAACACGGCGGCGATGAGAAAGAGACTTGCCGAAATAAGCAAGGCGGAGTTGGGCGAAACCCCATCATGCACAAGAACCTTCCCGCTCTCCTTGGTGTACTCAATGCTGTCCGTACCTCGGCGGAAATCAAAGTAGGTATTGAAACCGGTCGTCCCCATGTCAAAATCCAAGGTAGCGAAGAGCATGATGAAAAAAGATCGGCCAATGAACGGTCCCGGAAAGGTAATATCCATAGACGCTTGCCATGAAAAACGTGCCCATGCTGATGATCTTCGTTCACATTTCAACGATTCCAAAAAACTGAGTGCTCGTCATATGGCAATCATAAATAATGCGCATAAATATGCCTAGAGGGATGACTTCAACCCTTGACAATCTCCTGCCCATTATCACATTCTACCCCTATGTCTTGTAATCCATCGGATAGATTTGGTATAAATATACATTTAAACGTATGTGAGCCATCAGCCGCATGCAACGACACATACAGGAGAAACCGCTATGTTTCCCTGATATACAAGGAGGAACTTCCTTATGAAAAAATCACTCGTTTTTGCAATCATCCTTGCATTCGCACTGCTTGCAACGCCCGTATTCGCTGCAGGACAGGGGGAAGCGGCCAAAAGCACCGGCTTTGATAAGAGCAAGTATTTTGTCACGGTCGCGACCGGACCGACCAGCGGTCTGTATTACCCGATCGGAGGAGCATTCAGCGCCCTCTATCAAAACCGGCTCGGGTATAAGTCTTCCGCCCAGGCAACCGGAGCATCCGCGGAAAACCTCACCCTACTGAAAGACGGCCGGGCCGAGGTCGCCATTCTGAT
This sequence comes from Sphaerochaeta sp., assembly GCA_004294855.1. Lineage (GTDB taxonomy): Bacteria > Spirochaetota > Spirochaetia > Sphaerochaetales > Sphaerochaetaceae > Sphaerochaeta. Next base: position 10,941 of record SHOI01000002.1, read on the forward strand.
GAGTGACGCTGTCGCCCAGGCGTATGAGGCGTACGGTCCCTATGAAGGCCAAAAACCGTTCAGTGAACTGAGAGCCCTTCTCGGCCTCTATCCGAACTACGTTCAGCTGGTCACCACCGACAAGACCGGGATCAAATCGTTCTATGATTTGAAAAACAAGCGCGTCGGCGTTGGAGCCCCCAACAGCGGCGTCGAGCTGAACGCCCGGCTGATGTACGAAGCGCACGGAATGACCTATGCCGACAGCAGGATCGATTATCTCAACTATGGAGAGGCGATCAATCAGCTGAAGAACAACCAGATGGATGCGGTGTTCGTCACCAGCGGCATACCGAACGCCACGATCATGGAACTCGGGACGGTCTCGAAGATCGTATTGATCCCCATCGACGGTGAAGGATTGGCAAACCTGATGGCAAAGTACCCGTTCTTCACTCCCGAGATCATTCCCGCCGATACATATGACATGTATGGTGATGTCGCCACCGTTACCGTTCGGAACATTCTTGCAACCACCACGGCGATGCCTGAAGAGGCGGCGTATGAGTTGACGAAAGGCGTTTTTGAACACATTGCCGATATCCAGGCCTCCCACGCCACCGCGAAGAAGCACATCTCCTTTGAAAACAGTCATATCGGTGTCGGCATTCCTTTCCACGAAGGAGCCGAACGCTACTATCGTGAGATGGGCTGGAAATAAATGAAGATAAGAGTGGCATTGTTGCTGCTCGTTCCGGTGCTGCTTCTTCTTGGAGGAGCAGCATGCCGAATTCGGATGAGCGAGGATCCGGTGATTCGGGTCCGTGATCAGGAGCACGGCACCGTCCTCGCTTCGATGCCGGTGAAGGCAGGAGACGATCTCGTGTTCGAATGGATTCATTCCTATGAACATATTCCGTGGATTGAAGAGTATACGATCACCGAAGATCTTGCCTTCCGCCTTGATGCGATCCGGGTCGCCGGCTTTGGAGCGGGAATCCCCAACGACAAAGGGGAGACTACCGTTGAAAACGGCATGGTGGTCATGCGGAATATCAATGAAACGTTTCCCTCTTTCGCTTGGATCCACTCAGAGACCGCGTTGGTTTCGATAACGGTTGGAGGCAAAACCCTGATTGAAGGAGGGGACCTCCCCCACCACAAAGCGGTCACGTTGACATTGGAAGGAATACAGCGCCTATGGACAAAATCTCCCTCAACAATTTGAATCAAGAGCAGGAATTGAAACAACAAGAGATTCTCGAGCAGTTTGAGAAGGAATCGACAACGCGCAAATTCGATTCATACGCCCTCGTCAACGGAATCTACTGGATCTCGATCGCAATCGCTCTCTATCACTTCATTACCGCAGCCGTCGGCTATCCGGCGACCCACCTCCACCGAAGTCTCCACGTCGCAATGATGCTGTTCATGACGTTTTTTCTTTATCCCATTGGAAAAAAATCCAGTCGAAAAACGATTCCCTGGTATGATATCGCCTTAGCCCTCGCTTCAATCGCGGTGGCGGTGTATGTATGGGTCGATTACGTCGGGTTCATCAACCGGATGGGCTCTCCGAACCTCATCGATGTGATCTTCGGTACGATGCTCATTATTCTCGTTCTTGAGGCATCCAGAAGAATCAGCGGGTGGCCGCTGGTGATTCTTTCCCTGATCTTCATCCTGTACGGACTTGTCGGCCGAAGCCTTCCGGGAATCTTCATGCACCGGGGATACGATTGGAGGGCGATCGTCAACCACGCCTTCATCAACACCGAAGGAATCTACGGAACCAGCGTCGATGTCGCCGCTTCCTATATCTTCCTCTTCATCCTCTTCGGTACGATTATGAACAAATGCGGAATGGGGCGGTTCTTCAACGACCTCGCCCTCGCCTTCGCCGGCTCCACCAAAGGTGGCCCCGCCAAGGTTGCGGTCATCGCCAGCGGTCTGCTCGGTTCGATCAACGGCAGTGCAGTGGCCAACGTGGTAACCACCGGTACTTTCACGATTCCGCTGATGAAGAAGAGCGGCTACTCCAAAGAGTTCGCCGGAGCGGTCGAATCCTCGGCGAGTGTGGGCGGTCAGCTGTTGCCTCCGATCATGGGCGCCGCCGCCTTCATCATGGCGGAGATGCTCGGTGTAAAATATGGAACAATCGTCATCAGTGCTGCGATTCCCGCCCTGCTCTACTACCTCGGGATCATGGTTCAAGTCCAGCTTCGGGCAAACAGGCGCGATTTAAAAGGACTTCCGAAGGAACAATTACCGAAAGTCCGTGACGTGCTGAAGGATCGGGGACATCTCCTCATTCCGATCGTTGTTCTTTTGTATCTGTTGCTGTTCAGCGGTCTTACCGTGATTTATTCGGCATTCTGGTCGATCGTGGCGACCATCGTCGTTTCCCAAACCCGCAAATCAACGCGAATGACGATCAGGCAAATACTTGATGCATTTGCCGAGGGGACGACCGCCACGGTCTCCGTTGCTATCGCCTGTGCGGTCGTGGGCATCATCATTGCGATCGTGAGTCTTACGGGCTTTGGTTTGAACATGGCCAACGCGATCATCCAGCTCGGTCGGGCGAACCTGATGCTTACCTTGGTTCTCACGATGGTGACTTGCATGGTTCTGGGTATGGGCCTGCCTTCCATTCCCGCCTATCTCATCACCGCGAGCATGGCTGCTCCCGCGTTGATCAAGCTCGGCATTCCGGCTCTTGCAGCCCACCTGTTCGTCTTCTACTTCGCGATGTTCGCCAACATCACTCCTCCGGTGGCTCTTGCATCCTTCGCTGCAGCGGGAATAAGCGGGGGCGACCCGATGAAGACCGGTCTGCAGTCGGTCCGTCTTTCCTTGGCGGGATTCATCGTTCCCTACATCTTCGTGTACAATACCGCTCTCCTCTTGTTGGACACCACGCCTCTTGTCGCTCTGAGAGTCACAATCACCGCTATCATAGGGGTATCGATGATCGGCATGGCTACGGAGGGATTCGCCCTCACGGGCATGAAATGGATTGAACGCATCCTTGTCTTTGTCGGAGCGCTGCTCCTCATCACGGCGGATCCGATCCAGGACGCAGTTGGGTTTGTCATCCTGATTGTCATTCTCTTTTTTCAATTCAGGAAAAAACGAAGAACTGCCTGAATATACGAAACCCCCTCGCTTTTGAGGGGGTTTACTTGGCTGATCCATGTTATTTGGAAAGTGTCCAAATCGCCGAGTGTCCTTTTCCATCTCCGCGGCACGGTGGGAATCTTTTTCCTACAACCATTTCAACGGTTCGATCGGGGTGTTCGGAACAATGGTACGTCCCATCCTCCACGCAGTAGCGTCCGGTTCGGGTTGTGATACCGTCATCCGGCGCAGCCGCTTTTTTAGCTTTTGGTTTTTTAGCTGCTTCGGTTTTCTTAGCCTCTTCAGCTTTCTTTGCTTCTTCCGCCTTTTTAGCTTCTTCAGCTTTTCGTTTGGTTTCTTCCGGCTTCTGTTTTTCGACTGATGCTTTTGCTGCTTGTCTTGCATCATCTTTTTTGGATGTAACGTCGTCTTTTTTTAACCATTCAACAATTGCCAAAACAGCAAATGCGATGATTGTAAGGATAATCAAGATTACTTTAGCCGTTACATTGGGGATAAAAAGTGCAAAGAGAATGATGAGGATTGCAGCACCAAGGACATAAAGTCGAGCTCGTTTGTGAAAGTGCTCTAACTGTGTTCGCATTTTTATTCTCCTATTTCTTGCTTTGTGCCCTAATCGATATAGTACACTCCTTAAACATAACCAATTCACACCGGAATCTCAAGGCAACTACTCCAAATTGAGTCTCTTTTGAAAAAAGCGGAGAATGATATGTCGTGCAGGAGTTGAAGGTTCCTGGATGTCATTCCGAAATAGACAAGGAAAGCAGGAATGGATCGCCTTCATCATTTTCTACCCAGACGAGAAGACCGATAAGCGGCTTTGGGGAAAACATTCTAAAGGGGATTTCTACAAGTGCGCCAATTTTTACCGGCTTACCGATTTGCAGCTCCTCAGAAGGAAGATAGCTGGAGAGAAGATGGTCGTAGGTATGAACAAACCCCTGTCTCATTCCCTCGGGGATATAGGTTTCAACCCAGGCCGGAGTATAGGGTTCTTTCAACGCTTCGAGGCTCTGCTCCTCGATACTGTTTTCTGCGGGCTCGATGATTTGACCGATGTAAAAATCCACCGGAAGCTTATAGGAAAACGCCTCTTCCAATGAAGCGGCTCCTATGCCCGGTGCGGACACTGCCAGTATGAGAAACAAAAGCACCCGTTTCATCCACCCTCCATCAAGTAAACAATCATCTTTTGTGTTGGTTACATTCCTCGGGTTTCCTATCTCAATATTTCTGGACATTCTCAAGGAATGTGATAATGTATAAATATACATTTTTCCTTCAAGGAGGTGGACCTATGAAAATGGGAAAGGTTCCAATTCTCGACACGATCAACAAAATCCCGGGTGGATTGATGGTTGTCCCGCTGGTATTAGGCGTTCTCACAAACACATTCTTTCCCGAAGTCTTGAACATTGGTAGTTTCACGACTGCCTTCTTCAAGAACGGCGCGTTGACGTTGATCGCATTGCTCTTCCTCTGCAGCGGAGCCCAGATCAACCTGAAAACCGCCGGTGTTGCGGTATACAAGGGTGTCGTCCTCAACACAAGCAAGGTGCTCTTCGGTGTTTTTCTTGGTGTCATTTTCGCAAAGGTCGCCGGTCCTCAGGCTGCCTTCCTCGGTGTCACTCCTCTGGCGATGATCAGCGCGATGTCCAACTCAAACGGAGGACTCTACACCGCTCTTGCCTCGAAGTACGGAGATGAATCCGACGTTGGTGCGATTGCAATCATCTCTTCCAATGACGGACCGTTCTTCGAGATGATGTTCATGGGAATCGCCGGTGTCGCAAATATTCCGATCGTCGCCCTGATCGCCGTCATCGTTCCGATCATCGTCGGCATGATTCTGGGCAATCTGGACGAAAAGTTCCGCGAATTCCTGAAACCCGGTATGTTCATCGCGATCTTCACCTTCTCCTTCCCCCTTGGTGCCGGATTGAGTCTGCAGACCCTCGGACAGGCGGGATTGCCGGGTATTCTCCTGGGTCTTTTAACCCTGTTGATTACCGGAGTGCCCTCCTACTTTGTCTATCGGCTCCTGATCCCCAAGAGGATGCGAGTAACCAGCGCTGTCGGAGCCGGTGTCGGAACCACGGCGGGAAACGCTCTGGCGACCCCCGCGGCGATCGCCCTTGTCGACCCCGCATGGGCTCCCTATGTCGATAAAGCGACGATTCAGGTGGCCGCTTCGATCGTTGTAACGGCGATTCTGGTTCCCTTCCTCGTCGACTTCTTCTACAAGTATGAGCTCAAGCGAGGTCTTGTGACCCGTCCCATCGCCGATGTCGGTGGAAAGATCGAAGACCTCGGTGAGCAACTCTAGGATGTTCACTGAACCATGAGTATACTTTGGGAAGGCGGGCATAAGCTCGCCTTCTTTACCTTGTCAAGGAGATGCCTATGAAGGTGATTAACCCGATCGATCCCATGAAGAAGGAATTAATTCTTCCTGATACAACGGCTGTGTATGCCATGAAAGCCCCGCCGGCGCTGGTAAACGCTGACAAGGCGATCATGGATGCGCTCAACAATCCGATTGAAAGCGAAAGTCTGGCTGCAATAGCCAAAGCCAAACTTGCTGTCAACAAGGATGCGACCGCCGTCATCGTCATCAGTGACAACACCCGTCCGGTTCCCTATAAAGGTGAAGGAAATATTTTGACACCGATTATTCAAGTGCTCTTTGATGCCGGATTCAAGGCGGACAGGGTCACAGCCCTCGTATCGACGGGAACCCACCGACCGATGACCGATGAAGAGCTGGAGGCGGTTATCGACCCATGGGTCTATGAACAAGGGGTCCGAGTGGTCAACCATGACTGTTTGGACGATGATGGATTGACCTACCTTGGAAAGACCGAGCGCGGAAGTGAAGTGTGGATCAGCTCCCTGTATCTTCAAAGCGACTTGAAGATCCTCACCGGCCTGGTGGAAAGCCACTTCATGGCGGGAGTGAGCGGAGGACGAAAATCCATTTGTCCGGGTTTGATCAGTGAAATGGGTACGTTCCTGTTCCATGGAGCCCCGATGATGGGTCATCCCGATTCCCGTGATCTCCTTCTGGAAGGAAACCCGGTCCACGAAGAATCCCTTGCCTTTGCAAAAATGGCGGGATCGGATTTCATCGTGAATGTTACGTTGGATCATGCGTTCAAGATCACGGGAATCTATGCCGGAGACATGGAAGCCGCTCACCTGGCCGCTTTTGAAATGATTCGCGGGTATGCAAAAATTCCCATCGAATCTGAAGCCGATATCGTCGTAACCCATGCGGGGTTCGTCGGCATCAACCATTATCAGAGCGCCAAAGCTGCGTTCGCCGCGATTGGGGCAATGAAGGAAAACGGATATCTCATCAGTATCGCCAATTATACCGACAAGAAAGATATTGTCGGATCGGTAAACTACAAAACGGTCCTGGCGATCCTGGCGAACCATGGGTCGAAGGCGCTGGTGAAGCTTCTTCACTCCCCGGATTGGCCTTTCACCCCCGACCAGTGGCAGGTGCAGAAGTGGGCTGCCGCCTTTGACAAGATTCCACTGGACCACTACTACCACTATGCTCCTCAAATTGAGGCGGGCAGGGAAGCGGGTCTTCCGGGCATCAATGCCGCCAAACTTACCGACAAGCGGGATTACACCAGTGTCGTCAAAGCGGCAATCGAGGATATCTACAGGCGCGAAGGAACCCGCGATCTGACGATTCTTTATCTCAGCGATGGTCCATACGCCATACCGTATGTGAAGTGATCGTTTATAACCGCAGGGGGCCGAACGGCCCCCTGATCTCTGTTATCTCTTTTTCTTCTTTTTCCTTTAGAGCTTCTTTCCCAACTCAATCGCCTTGAGCATGCTCTGTTCACTGGCGATCAGCTTGTCGGCGATGTCGAACGCCGTGCCATGATCGACACTGGTCCGCACCACGTCAAGACCGACGGTGATGTTCACCCCGTCATCAAACGCCAGGAGTTTGAGGGGGATGTGCCCTTGGTCATGGTACATCACCACCACGATATCCCAATCCCCTTTGATCGCCCGGAGAAACACGGTATCGGGAGCGATCGGGCCGGTTACATCATGGCCTTCTTTTTTTGCCGCCTCGATCGCCGGAATGATCTGTCGAATCTCCTCATCGCCGAAGAGCCCGTTCTCCCCTGCATGGGGATTGAGGCCCGCCACGGCGATCCTCGGATGAGGGTATCCGAACTTCTTCATCGTCTCCGCACCAAGCCGGATGACCTCCAGAACGCGCTTCTTCGTCACAGCGTCGCACGCGCTTCTCAGGCTTTGATGGGTTGAAACGTGGATGACCGTCAGCTTGGGACTGGAGAGGAGCATTGCGTAGGAATCCCCTTTGGCGTAGTGGGCGAAGATTTCCGTGTGGCCGGCAAACCGGTGTCCCGCCAGATGAAGCGCTTCCTTGTTCAAGGGAGCGGTGATTACGCTGCTGATCTCCTTTCTCCGGGCAAACTCGATCGCCGTTCGCACCGCTTCAAAGGCGACTTCCCCGCCCAACGCGCTCACCTTTCCGATAAGGACGTCCTCAAGCTTGACCGGATGGGGATCCACGACATTGATCATCCCCATTTTGAACTCTTCGATTGTTTCGATCACGTTGAAGGTGAAGTTCGCTTTCAATCGTTTGTTGTAATACTCCAGCACTGAAAGGGGACCGAAGAGGAGCGCTTCCCTTTGATAGGAAGGTTCCTTCAGCAACGCTTTTATGGTGACTTCGATGCCGATCCCACAGGGATCGCCCAAGGTAATGCCAAAGATTTTCATAATTGCCGTTCCTCCAAACGTCTCAGGCTATAGGTCAGTGCATCTTCCTTCCCGAAGCCCCCGGCCTTTGTAACGATTTTCATCCCCTGATAGGGTCCGTCAAGCACGAGAGTGATGGGAATTCCGATATCCACCTCTCCGATGATCTTCACTTCATTGATTCCCATCATCTGCATCAGCCCGAATGCGGTCTCACCGCCACTGAGAAAGAGGTTTTTCACCCCGCTTGCTTTAATGATTTCCAAGGACACCTTCGAGAGGCAATCCTTTATCATCGTTCCGACAACAGCGTCCTTCAAGCCCAACGCTTTTCCCACCTCGATCGATTGTTGGAATACGGACCGATCCAGAGCTGAAGAGAGGGTGAGGATCAGATCCTCTCCCCCTTGGAGGATTTGTACTCCTTGATCGATGATTGGAGTAAAGTCTCCCCCTTTGAGGATCGAAAGGACATCCACAGCAAGGATGGCGACCCCTCGACTCTTGGCGTAGTCAAGCTGCGCACGGCTTGCTTTGCTCAAGCTTGCGAGAATTGCAAGGGCCGGCTGTTTCGGACGGTCGTATTGGATCAGCGCTCCTGCCAAGCCGGCACTGCCGACATACAAAATTCGTTTATCAAGACCCCTCGCCCATTTGACCGTTTCAAAGAGATCGGCTTCATGCTCCGCGTCGCAGACGATGACCTGTACATCCTTGATGAGGGGAAATGCTTTGCTTCGGATCTCATCCACCGAGAGGTGAATGGTCGAATACTCGGAAGCAAAGAGGGTGATAAGATTATCCTCCGTTACCGGTTTGAGCGGATCGTGGGCAAACTCCGTATCCAAGAGCTTTACCGAGTTCACGAATACGGTTCCTCCGACGCAGGTTCGTCCCATCTGGCTGAACGCCGGGGCGACGAGAATAAGATCACTGTTCATTTTTTCGTCAATCGCCCGGATCTCTTCCAGAATATTCCCTCGAAGGGTCGAATCAATTTTTTTCAGGACGATGTCGTATGAGTCGATATCAAGGTCTTTGATGAGAGCCTTGGTCATCCTGTACGCCTCATCACCTTCTCTGTTTCGGGACTCCGTATCCAGGACATACGAGTCTACCGTCCCTTTCGGCGAAGAGAAGCCGATGATCGTGGAGAGCCCCCGATGAGCCAATTCAAGAGCACTGTCATTGGAACCCGTAAAATCGTCTGCGATAATCAGGTAGGTATTCATTTGATACAGTATACTCCGTGACAGAGGTTTACACAAACTCATTTCATCAAGTACAGTGGCGGTATATGAGTCTTACGTACACTCGGTTTCTCACCGATTCGAGCTTCACCCACGCTCAGACCTTCCGCGATCCGCTGTGGAAGGATATTTCGATTCCAACCTATATGGCTGAGGTGGTTCAAAGCCCGAGCTTCATCAAACTGGGGAGAATCAAACAGCTCGGCGTTGCGTTTCACCTGTACCCCGGAGCGGTGCATACCCGGCTCAACCACAGTCTCGGAGTGTTTCATCTCTCTCGGCAGATCATCGGCAGTCTGCTGAGGCGAAAGGCGGATGAAGGGTTTCTCACGATCGACGGTGTCCGGCATTTCCTTGCCGCCACCCTCCTCCATGATATCGGACACTTCCCGTTCACTCACAGCCTCAAAGAACTGCCGCTCAAATCGCACGAACAATTGGCGACAGAACTGCTTGAAAACGACCGAATCCTCCGTACTGCACTGAAAGATGCCGCTCTGGATACAAAAATCATCGGTGACATCATCGATGAAGAGCGGCCGACGAACAATGAAGAAGTGCTCCTGTATCGCTCGATCTTAAGCGGTGCGCTTGATCCCGACAAGCTCGACTACCTCAACCGGGATGCGTACTTTGCCGGCGTTCCCTATGGAATTCAGGACGTTTCCTACATTACCGATCACCTCTACCTCCACGAAGGAGCGCTTGCGATCGGCTTTGAGGCGCTCGGATCGATTGAACATCTTCTGTTTTCAAAGTACCTGATGTACCGGAACGTGTACTGGCACACATCCGTTCGGAGCGCAACGGCGATGATCAAGCGCTGCCTCTATGAAAACCTCAAACGGGGGACCCTTGACGAAGACGGGCTCTATGGCCTTGATGACGAGAGCTTCTTCCTGCTCAGCCAAACCGAAAGGCCATTGGTGAATCTCCTGACCCGGGTTCGGGAAAACAGGTTTTTCCAACCGGTGGTCGAAGAGCTCTTCGATGAAAAGAATCCGATCCACACCAATGCCCTCAGCCTCAGGCAACGCAGTGAGTATGAAGAACGGATTGAAAAAGACCTGACCCTCATAGGCGGATCGATCGTCATCGATATCCCTGAACGGGTTTCCTTTGAATCCGATATCCCGGTTGTCAATCATCAAACGTTCCTGGGGAGGTTCGAGGATGTCGATCCCCTCTTCACCCGAAGCCGGGCAATGGAGTTCACCTCATCGCTGAGGACCGTTCGCCTCTTTGCCGATCCTTCCATCGATCCGACGGTGCTCCGCCATGCTTGGGAGCATATCCATGAGTGAGAAACTCCCCTATCAAACGCTTCTTGAGGGAGATCTTCCCCCGTGGGTGATGCGCCTGGTGAAGGCAACGGGGAGGGCGATCAACCGGTACTCGATGATCAGGGATGGAGATACGATTCTGCTTGGTACCAGCGGCGGGAAGGACAGCCTTGCCCTCGCCTTGGCGCTTTCGCTGCGGAAGAAGTGGCTGCCGATCGACTATACCCTCAAGGCGGTGATGATCAACTGGAAGGAGCATCCGATTCCCGAAGAGTTTCGGGAAAAGCTTGCTGTGTTCTTTACCGAGCTTGGGTATGCCTTTCATATTGTTGACGAAGAACAGCGCCCTCCCTCCTTTAAAGGGGAATTCAACTGCTATTTGTGCAGTCGGAACCGCCGGCGGATCCTCTTCGATTGGGCGGAGAACGAAGGGATCGTCAAGATCGCGCTGGGACATCACCTCGACGACCTTGTCGAAACATCCCTGATCAACCTGTGTTTTCGGGGATCATTTGACACGATGAAACCCGTTCAACCGTTTTTCAACGGGAAGATTCAAGTGATCCGTCCAATGATCGAAATCCATGAACGCCAGATCCAACGCCTTTCTGAAATATACGATCTTCCGGTCATCAAACCGGTGTGTCCCTATGACCGGACCAATATCCGCTCCAAGCTGAAGCCGATCGTCAGGAGCCTGGTGAAGATCGACCCGTTGACCCGGGAACACATCTATAAAGCCCATCATTTCTTGGATGACTAGAGATCCAGACTGTCCGGATTGAGCAAGAAGTCAAACAGATTGATGATCGGAATTTCTTCTTCATTCATCCATGCAGGAGAATTTCCACCTACAACGATTATTTTTTGAACGAGTCGGGAATCTGTAGCATTGAGATATACATTTCGCTCAATGATTCCTCTATTTTAAATATTTGCACATTGTGCAATAATTTTAAATACCATGCCTTGCTCTTGGTGTTTTCTCAATAGCTGTCTTATATTTTTGCATATGTGACTTTTTTTTAAACTGGAAACCGGTTTTGACTGCAACCTTGCAGGTTCTCAACATATGAACATTCATATCTTTGTCAACCACCAACAATGCTCTGCAGCGGATCGCCGGCCATAGGTGTTTCGTTGCCCACCCAAATGCAACAATAGGATAGTGACATGAGACGGACTGCAGCTGTAATCGACTTTCCGGAAAGTGTGTAACACCTGTCCAATTCATCGGTTTAATGATATGGTACACGTAATGTTCGGACGATGGAAAAAGCACTCAGTTATATTGCTTTTCATGCTCCTCCTCTTTCCCTTTTCGGCGGGAGCGGAAGAGGTCGCTCAGCCTCCTCAAAAGGAGGGTGATTTCCGGGTACATAATCATTCCACCTCAATCACGATCCTCAATCCCCTCGATGGTTTGGGCGAGGAATCCACCGATGACGGCTTGATTCAGGCCGTCGCCCTCTCTGACGGATCCTTCGGGGTGATCATCAAGCCCGCCTTGAGCTATGGCCCTTTCTCGACCAGGCTTTCATTTCCCCTGAAAGGAAGATTCACCTTCGACCCCTTTGACTTCCAGTTTGATTTCTCCGATTGGATTCCCCCCGAACGGGGTGCGGAAGAGTCGGCTTTGGAGTATGCCCTTCAACTCCTTCATCACTACTCTCGGTTCATCCAAGCCCTTCAATTCGGAAACCCCTATGACCCGATCTACATCCGCTACGGCAAGCTTCTCGGTCCTACCCTCGGGGACGGAGCTCTGATCAACGGATATGTCGATCGCTCCGTGGGCCTCTTGACCTCCAAGCCCGGACTGAACCTCATGATCGATGCTTCATCCTTGACCGGTGTCCAAAGCGGATTTCATTTTCTTGTCGATGATCTGTTTGATCCTGCGATGAAAGCATGGCGAATCTACTCCAATCCCTTTTATGAAAAAGCTTTTCTCTCATCCCTGCAACTCGGTTTTTCCTATGCTCATGGGATGAGAGTCATCGATGAGCGAACGATTGAACGGCACTTCTTCAGTCTGGATTTCGCCCATCCCCTTGTTGAGAAAAAAAACATCAAAAGCGATCTTTTTATTGATGTTCTCTTTCAAGGGTTCGATATCTCGATCCCGCAGGAGGCCATCGGGATTCGGGGCGGAATCAACGGTCGGCTCGGAAGGTTGTTCACCTATAACTTTGCACTCACCGCTCCGGTGTACGGCAACTATTACGCAAGCTTTTTCTCCAATGAATGGGCGATCGAACACGAACAGCAGATGATCCTTCCACCGGGATCTTCTCGATTTGAATCGTTGATTTCTTTCACCTGGCCCAAACAGGAAATCTTCTTCGGCGCGAAAATTGCCAGCGATCTTACCGACGGAGTGTTTGAAAACACCCGATTGTTCGCAAATCTTCGTTTTGACCGCTTTCTCTTCAACATTCTTTCTCTGGACTTGAGGTATGAAAAGCTTTATCCTAACGAAAGAGATGGAAGCTTTTTTGATGAACTGATGGCGTTGCGCATGGTTGATATTCAAGCATTGGCCATCATCAAAGTAAAGCCATATGTGATTTCACTTGGAGTCAGTTTGGCATACGATGAAAACACTCATCTGACATCGACTATCGACGCTGTGGTGAGGATCGTCCTCCTCTAACCGGAGCGTTTAGGAGAGACTATGAAACGACTAGAGACCTTTATCCTCGTAATCTTACTCACCCTCATTGCGCCGTTAAGCATCTTTGGTCAAGAGTACGTGAGCGTCATCGAAGGAGATCTTGCCTCCTTGCGCCTCTATGAACCCAACGGTAAACCCATCTCAATCGAAACAATCGATATCAACGATCTTCAGCTTGGAACGATCCTCGTCAGCGGCGACGAGCCGATCATCTTGGAAACCAGCCGAGGAGATATCAGGCTTTTCCCTGACTCCATTCTGATTCTGGATGAGGTCAGTGCGACAAGCACTACCCTTTTGTTGATCGATGGATCGGTAACGGCGAAAACGACCCAGGGTACCTTGTCAATCATCACCCCGGCGACCTTGTATGAACTTGACCGCGCCGGTGAAGTGTTTGTCACTTCGACCCGGAATGAGGAACGAGTCCAATCGTTTGACGTCGCAGTACGCGCCACGAACTTGATCACCCATAAGACAACGACGATCGAAGCGCTCCAGGAGCTTGAACTCTCCAATCCCAAATTGGCGAAACGAACCCTCGCTCCGGCCGAAGCCGCCGCAGGGCGAATTGTCAGACCGGCCCGGATTCCGGCACAACCCGGTGCCATCCAATGGACTGTGGGATTGGAATTCGTCGAAGAAGCTGAAGAAATCAAAGAGCTTGTCCGCTCTCTTCCTGAAAAACCGGTTGTGTTGTCCCCCAGTGTCAAAGCAATGCCGGTCGTCAAGGAAGCTGTCGCCAAACCCCGGACAACCCTTCGGGACAGTGCGCCTGCTCTCATCCAGTCCAAAGGAACCTATGGCATTGAAGCCGGATACACCCTCACCTTCCCGATAAAAAGCGCTTCCTATTGGCCGGGCCACCGCCTTGAAGTGAAGCCGTTCATCTCCTACAACTCCCTTGCCCTTCGGCTGAATGTACATGTTGAAACGGATTCCTTCACCGCATTCGATACGAACTTCCTGAACCTTGATCCATCCGCTCTTGGGATTGTTTCCTTTGTCTTCGGCATCGTCGATCATGTGAAAGTCGGTTATTCGACAAGCCCCTTCTACCTGCTGATTGAAGAGGGCGGGTATCCGGGAACGCAGCTCGCCCCCTTTATCGCTTCCACCTTCCCCTCGGGAAAGATGGCGTTGTATAACTCGATCACGATCGGCGGCTTCAAGCTTACTACCAGCTTTGACGATTTGAGATTCACGAACATCATCAATGACAGCGGAAGTCAACTCGGTTCGACCGTGTTGGAGTACACCTTTGGCGGATCGTATCCCATGGGCATCGCATTGGGAACCTTGGCGATCTTGGATTCACAAAGCTCCCGGATCTCCAAAGCCGAGCTCTATCCGGTGCTTGAGCTCTCCTTCCCGATCATCAATACTCGCCTGACACAGTTTTCCGCTCTCCTCTTGGCAAGCGGCTATCTGCCGGTTTACCCAAGTGTAAAGTTCGAAGAGTTCTTTGACATGAACTCCACCTATTTCTTCCCGAACCACCAGCTTGGTGTCGGACTGACGGTAAATCATAAGCCGTTCAACGGTCAGATCATGGCTTCTTTAGCGAAAGGAAAAAATCATTTGCTGCTCTTTAACGACATTGCCGAAGCCCATGACCACATCGATCATAATGGATTTATCGATGTATATGCTTCAGGAACCTGGAAGAGCAAAAACCTCACCGCCAATGCGATTCTCAATGTTCCGTTCACCAAGGAGTTCGCTCTCGCTACGGTGAAAGGTGAAACTCAGGACGCCGACTTCAGTCAAATCGGCCTCACCTATACCGCGGATGTGTTTCATCTCAGCTTGGGAGCGAGTCGGGTCGGATTCCTGCGTACGCTGAAAACAGCCTTTGAAGGCGGTTCGCTCAAACCCCTCTTCTACGGCAAGTGGGCCTCCACGTTTCTTGAAGCTTCCTACACCTATAAAATCTTCACCTTTACCACGCGCTTGAACGTACCGATTATTCTGAACAACCAAAAACCTTCTGTTGATATCAGTGTGAAGGTACGATTCGATGGTGTCTTCTAGGATGCCCATTGCCCGCCTGAATCCGCTGGTGGCGCAACGCATCGCCGCCGGCGAGGTCATTGAACGTCCATCATCGGTCATCCGGGAGTTGATCGACAACAGTCTTGATGCAGGGTCCACCGCGATCACCGTCTCGGTGACCGAGGGGGGAATCGAAGAGATGCGAGTCCTCGATGATGGGAGCGGAATCGCCAAGGACGATCTTCCCTTGCTCGGCGAAAGCCATGCAACGAGCAAAATCAGAGATTTGGATGACCTGTATCACATCACCAGCATGGGCTTCCGCGGTGAAGCCCTTTACTCGATCGCTGCGGTCAGCTCGATCACAATCGCCTCCAACGGATATGAGATAACGATCGATAATGGTAAACGTGGAGAGATTCTTTCATCAACGACCGCTTCAGGCACGCTCGTCATCGTGAAAGACCTTTTTGGCGAACTTCCCGCCCGCCGACAATTTCTTAAACGGGCGGCTACGGAAGCCGCGATGGTTCGAACGGTTTTACAGGAGAAAGCCCTTGCGTACCCGAACGTTGCGTTCAAGCTCATCGTCGATGGTTCTCTTCGCCTCAATCTGCCGGTCACCACGGCGAAAGATCGGGTTGTCGACGTGCTGACAATCAGTCAACGGGTCGTCAAGGAAGAGCTGATCGAACTATTGGATGACCACGGGCGGTTCAGCCTCTATGCCGTAGCTTCCTCCGCCGCCTTGTGGAGAAGCGACCGCTCCCACATCAAGATCTTCGTAAATAAGCGACCGGTTGATGAGTATGCCCTTGTTCAAGCGGTAACCTACGGCTATTCCAATCTCCTGCCCGGTGGATCGTTTCCCTACTGCTATCTCTTTATCACGATCGATCCGAGCCTGGTCGATTTCAATATCCATCCAACCAAACGGGAGGTACGCCTTCGCAACAAGGCGGAGATCCACCACCGGGTGGTCCGGATGATCTCCTCTCAGGTCAGACGGCCCATTCCCCGGCTCCAGGAAAAAAAAGAGAGCCCCTCCCCCACGCTCTTTGAAGAGAAAAATGATCATCTTCGAACCCGTTCAACGGTCGGTGAACGCTCATTCACCTATACGCCGAAGGAACAAATCGATCCTTCCTGGTTCGCCAAAGCACGGGAAGCATTGAAAGAGCCCGCCTTCGAGACGAAGCGAACCGATGAAGAGGCGGATATCTGGACCCTCCGGCAAAGCGATGAGACCTTCACCTACCTCGGTCAGGCGTTCAACCTCTTTTTAATCGCACAAAAGGGCGACGATCTTTTTCTGGTCGATCAACACGCCGCCCACGAGCGAATCCTGTATGATCAGGTACGAGCAAAACAGCCAATTCAAAACCTGATGATTCCCATCGTCTTCGAGGTGGAGCGGTCGATCGACGAGTACCTGATGTCAAACCTCGACAGCTATCTCAATCTGGGAATCAAACTCAGGAAGGTCGAAGACCTTGTCTGGGAACTGCTCGGCGTTCCCGCCCTTTATCGGACGATCGAGCATGAAGTCATCGCCTTTCTGCAGACGATGCGGGGGGAACCGAGCGAGATTGAAAAAGGGCTTTATTCGGTCGTTGCATGCCATGCTGCGATTAAAGCGGGAGATCGCATCGACTCCACCGCCGCGACGGAGCTTCTGAAAAGCGTCTTTGCCCTTGAAGAGCCGATCTGCCCCCATGGCCGAACCTTCGTCATTCGCTTGAATAAGGATGATTTGATGACCTCGGTCGGTCGAACCTAAAGAGTGACCCGAACGATCGTCGCCCCCTGATCGAAGGCAAGGTAAAACTCATGATCGTCGGGAGCGAAGATGTAACTCTCCCCTTCCGCAAGATCAACATGGTCATTCCCCACTTGAAGCGTTGCACTCCGGTTCATCACCAGTGTCCGGGCATCACTGTCAAATGACCCCCATTGGAGGGGATCGACGGTGGTGTTCGGTGAGCGGACCGGAAAGGAATAATCGATCGTCTTTCCCTGTTCATTGAGAATCACCATTGAATACATCCCTTCGGTGAGGGTGTTTCCCTTCCCCATCGATAGCGGTCCGACGGTGAACCGTCCCTGTTTATCGCGCTTTACCGAGACGACCCAGCGGGAAGTCTTATCGGGGGTGGAGACTTGCACCTCCAACACGGAATCATCGCTTGTTACTTCAAAGCTCACTGTAAGGATTGAGGCACTCGCTCCTTCAGGGAGAAAGTACAGCGCCGAGAGAGACGATTCGACATTCAAAACGTCGAACTCCTCCCCTTTGCACCCGCCAACACTGAAAACAACGAAGAAGATCAGAAAAAGACAGAACAGTTTATGAGAGACGAGCTTGCTGAGATAAGAATGATCTGACCGGGTTTGCATATGCATTAAGGGCAAAGTCTCGAACCTCCTCTCGACGGAATGCAAAGCGACGCAAGAATGTCTCATGATTGAAATCACGATACTGTTCGGCGAATGTCGTGGTGTTGTTTACATGATCATACGCGAAATAATTGGTTGGCCAAAGCTTGTAGTTGAGATGAATCTGTCGATCGATTTCATTGGCCACTTCCTCGGGTGTGTGATACTCAGCCTCGGTCAACGGTGTGCCGAAGGCGATATGAATTCGACCCTTGAACCCTTTCAAGCCTTTATTCATCGAAATCACATCCTCATACGGACGTTTATCGCTTTGTTTGCGGAGTTGTTCCGCTGCTTTATTCACATCCAGAGGATCGTACTCATAGCTGACCGCTACCGGAACGATGCGCGACAGCTTGATCACTTCACTGAAACTGACGCCTTTCCTTTTCTGGGACAGATGAAGCATCTTGATGATGGCGGGGTTTGTTTCATCGATTCCGTCCTTGCTCCTCCCGCTTTTTTGGGCGACCCAGATCGATTGGTTTCGCTCGCTGATCGATTCGACGAAGTATGCGGAAAGGCGTAATGACTCAAGGTATTTCTCCCTCAGCGGAAGGGTACGTTTGACGACGATCCCCCCGTTCAGCTTGAAGAGATCGGTGACAAACTGGTTCGTCAGCAGGTTGTCGCCAATCGCCATCTCCATCAACATTTGATCCGCTTGGGCGAGCGCAAGATCGATCAAGGCGCAATCGAGAATGATGTCGCGGTGGTTGGAGACGTACAAGTATGCTTGATCATTCGCAAGCTTCTCTGTCCCGCTGTGGGTAAATGCCGTTACCGATTTTTCCACGATCTTCGGAAGAAAGAATCCGGCGGTGATCGTGCGTTGAAACTCCTCGTACGTGGTGACGTGATCAAGCAGGGAGACGATGTGTTTCACCGACTCCTGAAGGGCAAGGCGTTCATCATTCGTCCGCGGCGGATCCAGCATAGCGATAAACTGGGCAATTGCCTTCTCATGAGCTTTGACCCGCTCTACCGCATCCAACACGTCTTGGCCGCGATAGGGGGCAATATCACGATAGGAATTGATATCCATCTTTTACATCCTTTGGGCCTCGAGCATCGTTTTGAGGTATTGAACTCGAATCCACTCGGAACCGTCCGCCTTGTACTTCTTGGCAAGCTTCCCGCGGAACGCCTCGATATCCTTAAATCCATGCTTCTTCATCCACACTTCAAGATCCCCGAGCATCTTCGCGACACTGTCCACCCCCTCCTTCATGAGGACGGAGCACAGTTGAACCGCTTTCGCACCTGCGAGAAGCAGTTTGACGGCGGTGTCGGCGCTGTGGATTCCCGTCGCGCCGATGAGGTCGTACCGAACCTCTTCACTCATCAAGCCGACCCACCTGAGGGTAAGGGCATATTCATCTTTGCTACTGATCATCTGCGCTTGGGTTATCTTCATGTGCTCAATATCGATGTCGGGACTGTAGAAGCGGTTGAACAGAACGACCCCGTCCACCTCCTCTTCATCGAAGCGACGAAGCAGATTCGCCAATGAGGAATAGGCGCACCCGATCTTCAGACTGAGCGGGACATCAATCGACTTCCGGGCGGAGCGGACCAGTTGGAGAAACTCCTTTTCCATCTCCCTGCCCTCTGTTTCAGGATCGGCAGCAACCACATAGTAGTTCAATTCAATCGCATCCGCTCCGAGATCGATGAAGCGTTTTGCATATTCCAGCCATGTTCCATCCCGGTAGCAGTTGATCGAAGCGATGACCGGGATGGCAAGGCTCTTCTTGGCCCCTTCAAGCAAGCCCAGGTATGCATCGATCTGTTGTTCCATCGAGGTGGCTTTCACGAACTCATAGCCATCGGTATGGCCAAGGTAGCTTTCGGCATCTTTGAGGGCGGTCATACCGTCAAGCTCGATCTGCTCTTCGAAGATCGATTTCAGGACAACGGCGCCAAGGCCGGCATCTTCCAATCGTTTCAGGGAATCCAGTGATGCGGTCAACGGGCCTGAAGCTGCTACGAAGGGGTTCCTGATCGGTAATCCAAGGTAAGTACTGGACAAATCTGCCATCGGGTATCTTCTCCTCAATCCAAAGGTATTCATCAAACCAAGACGGGGCAAGTATACCATACCTGCCCCGATTCCTCTACCCGGTTTCGCTCAGAGCACGTATGGAATTCGGTAGTTTGCCGATTGATAGACTACGAATGTTTCGACTTCCAGAACCTCGCTCATCTTGGAAAGCTCTTCTTTGAAAAAATCGAGCAGACTCAGATCCTCTTCTTCGCTGAGAACCAGTTGGACGATAAGATCGTAACGCCCCGTCACCACAACGGAAGAGATGACACCGCGCAACGTGCAAAACTCCTTTGCTTTTCGTTCCAGATCGAGCGTTGACAGTTTCACTCCCATGAAGACGACTTGGAGACCGGGAATCATTTCGGAGCGGATCAGACCGGAGATCTGGAGGACTTCTTCATCAATCAGCTTGTTGACGCGCGAACGAACGGTGTTCTCGGTGATGCTCAACTCATCGGCGATTGCACTGAAGGGCTTCCGTCCGTCGATGAGTTGCCGAAGAATCGCTTTGTTCGTCTCATCCATTTTTATTTTCATAAGCTTATCCATGACGCGTCTCAAACTCACGCATAAATTGGGCGAGCGCTTCAACGGCGGCAGGCTCAAGCGAGTTGTACAGGCTTGCCCGCAGTCCGCCCACCGAACGGTGTCCTTTCAGGCCGAGCATCCCCTCTTTCTTCGATTCCTTGATGAACAGCTCCTCCAATTCCTCGCCGGGAAGGCGGAACACCACGTTCATCGTCGAGCGATAGCTCGGGTCGACGGGGCTGCGATAGAAGGAAGAGGAGTCGATCACATCATAGATGAGGCTGCTCTTTGTTTCAGCCCGCTTGGCCATTCCCTCGATTCCGCCGTGGCTCTCGATCCATTTAAGTACAAGGTTCACCACCCAGATGGCGAAGACCGGCGGGGTATTCGCCAGCCCCTTGTTCTTTCCATGGAGAGCGTAATCAAGATAGGACGGAAGATTGGGATTCTGCTTTTCCAGGAGTTCTTTCTTATAGAGCACGAAGGCGGCTCCGGCCGGACCAAGGTTCTTTTGAACTCCGCCGAAAATCATTCCAAATTGATTAACGTCGAAAGGACGGCTGAAGATGTCGCTGGACATATCGGCAATCAGGGGAACCGAATCGGTTTTGGGAAACTCTTTATATTCAATACCCCCGATCGTCTCGTTGGAACAAAGATAGAGATAGCTCAAACTCGGATCGACCCTAAGAGTCTCCATCTTCGGAAGAGTCGTATAGCCGCTCTCTTTCCCGTCCCACACGACATCGATATCTCCAAGTTTCTTTGCGTCGATCAGCGCTTTTTCCGACCACGATCCGCTGTTGATATACCCCGCCTTTCCACCCTGAGGCAGAAAGTTTATCGGTACCATGGAGAATTGCAGGGTTGCTCCACCTCCGAGAAAGTAGAAATCGAACTCATCACCCGCCCCGATGAGGCGTTTGAAGAGCGCGAGCGTTTCATCGTACATCTCTTCAAACATCCCGCCGCGGTGGCTGGTTTCAATCATCGACAGTCCGTTGCCCTTGTAGTCGACCAACTCCTCCTGTACCTGCTTCAGCACCTCAAGCGGCAATACACTCGGGCCGGCAAAAAAGTTTTTCTTGCGCTCCATCAGATAATTCCTCCTTCCAGCAGTTCTTTGATGATATTGAATGTTTCCTGACCGATTCGTCCCAGATTCTCCACGCTGTTCGCCCCGACATGAGGAGTGAAGGTAACCCGCTCGCAATCAAGAAGCGGATAATCGCCCGCCGGGGGATCGGTTGGGTAGACATCGGTGCAGTACCAGGATACCGAACCGCCTTTCAAGGCTTTGGCCATATAGTCGGCATCCACGCAGAGCGCCCGTCCGGTGTTGATGACCACCGGCTTTTTCTTGCAGTGGCTGAGCAGCTCTTCGTTGACAAGGTTCGTCGTTTCATTGGTCAGCGGAAGGTGCAGAGAGATATAATCGGCGTTCTCAACCGCGATTTCGGCACTCGGAAGCATCTTTGCAAACTGATGGGTAGTTACATACTTATCGTATGCAACGACGTTCATTCCGAATGCCTGAGCCCGCTCGGCGACTTTGCAGGCGATATTCCCCATACCGAGGAGGCAGAGGGTTTTCCCGTACAGCTCGGTGCGTTTGAGATTCTTCAGCCAATTACCCCCTTTCATCCCCTGGTGGTATTCGATCAGGTTGCAGGGAACACTGATCATCAACGCCATCGTCAATTCGGCCACGGCGATCGAGGAGGAGGTTGGAGTATTTCGTACCACGATGCCTTTACTGAGCGCATATTCGGTGTCGATGTTGTCCACACCCACTCCGCCGCGGATGATCACCTTCAGGTTCGGGGCGCCGTCGATGTACTCTTTGGTACATTTCGTTTTCGAGCGGACCAGAACGACATTCGCTTCGGAAAGACGATTGTGGTCGGTGGTGACTTCTCCAAAAACGGAGAGCCTGCCGGGCAGGGAAGCATCGAAGGCGTCCGCGACAAGTATCAGCATAAGAAACACTCCTTACAGGATATTTCCGGCACGATCCGGATTGGATGCCATTCTAGCGCATTTTGGGAATTTGTTCAAAGCCTTTAGAGAAATATTTATTGATTAACCGTAAAAATATACGGTATTTTTGTTATTTACCTAACAAATTGCGCTATATAATGAGAAAACCGGCAACTTTTAAAGCTGCCGGCGGTAACACCAACTTGGTATCAGTAGCCTTTGGAGCTGTATTGCTTCCGGGCTTTTTTCATCTGCTTGCGAGCAAGTGCTTTCTTTTTCCTGTTCAGGAGGGTGGAGGGCTTTTCAAAGTATTCACGACGTTTGTATTCGCGAATGATCCCCTCTTTCTCGACCATGCGCTTAAATCGCTTGATTGATTTTTCGAGCGGCTCGTTTTCGTCTACTCGGACGTATGCCATGTTTTCGTATCACCACCTTTCCCGATTACTGGGTTCGTCTTATGGATGAAGATTGCAATAAATCCGCTCATCGTGTCAAGGAGCAAAGGAATCACCGGATATCGGAACTGAACCTCACCACCATGTGAACCACCGCTTCCTTGCCGCTTTGATTGGAAATCGAATGTTCGATGTCGGCGTGGTACATCAGGAAGTCTCCCGGTTTGAGGTGAGCGGAGTTCTCCCCTGCCCGGACATCGACCGAGCCTTTGAAGACCGTCAGATACTCCTGGCTACCGGCGACATGAGGCTCGCTTGCAAGGGTCGAGTTCGGCTCGAAGGTAAGGAGGTACATCTCCAGTTCTTCCACGGAAGACAGGGGGCTGAGGATTTTGATCGTGATCCCGTCCTTCCGCTTCTCGAGTTTCGATCCGTCATCGGAAGCGGGATTGAGCGAAAACACCCTTGTCGGTTCATCAACTCCTTCCAAAAGGTCGTTCAATTCGACATTCAGCCCTTTGGCGATCTTCCATACCGTGGCAACGGTGGGATTCACCTTGTCGCTTTCGATTTGACTGAGCATCGCTTTGGAAACGCCGCTTCGCTCACTCAAGACATTGAGGGTAAGCTTGCGAGCCGTTCGAATTCGCTGAATGTTTTTACCGATCATCGGAGGGGTTTGCATCGGGAACTCCTTATAAAGTTTGACATACTAAACCCTGTTCAATATACTGAACCTGCTTACAGATTGTAAAAGCACGCTCCGTTCCTGTCAAGAAACAAGCGGAAGGGAGGAGAAATGAAGCGCATATTGATCATCGGTGCACTCGGTCAGCTCGGCAGTGAAATCGCTCTCGAATGTCGCCGTCGCTATGGAACCGACAACGTCGTATTGGCTGATATCAGGAGCGACGTGAATCGCCCTCTGATTGAAGATGGTCCGTTTTATCTTCTTGATGCCCGCGACGGGAAACGGATCGACGAGGTCGTCCGCACCCACCGGATCGATACGATCTACCATTTGGCAGCCCTGCTCTCCGCCCGTGCCGAACAGGACCCCATGGAAGCGTGGAATCTCAATATCAACGGCCTGATCGCCGTGCTGGAGGTCGCCCGACAGAGGTCGTGCGCCGTCTTTGTTCCCTCTTCGATCGGCGCGTTCGGGCCGACGACCCCAAAAAAATTCACCCCTCAGGATACAATTCAACGCCCTACTTCGATCTACGGTGTCACCAAGGTGACCGGCGAACTGCTTTGCGACTATTACCACCACCGCTGGGATGTCGATACCCGGGGAATCCGCTTTCCGGGGATCATCAGCAGCTTGACGCCCCCGGGAGGCGGAACCACCGATTATGCGGTGGAGATCTACTACGAAGCGATCCGGAATCAGCACTATACCTGCTTCCTCCGCGGGGATACCTACCTTGATATGATCTACATGCCGGATGCCGTGGAAGCTGCAATCAAGATCATGGAGGCGGATCCGGCGAGGCTTCGCCACCGGAATGCGTTCAATATCGCCGCGATGAGCTTCTGTCCCGAGGAGCAGGCGGCGTATATCCGTACCCACATTCCAACCTTCACGATCAGCTATGCGATCGATCCGGTTCGCCAGGCGATCGCCGATTCCTGGCCGGATTATATGGAAGACTATGCGGCTCGGGTCGAATGGGATTTCAAACCCCGCTACACCCTCGCCTCGATGACGGAAGACATGATTGAGAAAATAAGGGAACGGGAGGGACTATGAACAGCCGATTGGAACGGGAACTGACCGAATTCCTCACTTCATTGAAGGAAGAAGGGCTCTATAAGGA
Source organism: Sphaerochaeta sp. (assembly GCA_004294855.1). Taxonomy (GTDB): domain Bacteria; phylum Spirochaetota; class Spirochaetia; order Sphaerochaetales; family Sphaerochaetaceae; genus Sphaerochaeta. The sequence continues at coordinate 35,245 of SHOI01000002.1, forward strand.
GGAGCGGATCATCGAGAGCTCCCAAGGCAGGAAGATCCTTGTCGGCGGCAAAACGGTTCTGAACTTCTGTGCAAACAACTACCTTGGCCTCAGCGATGACAAACGAGTCATCCGAGCGGCAGCGGACGCGATGGAGACCTTCGGCTTCGGCCTTTCGTCGGTCCGATTCATCTGCGGAACCCAAACGCTCCACAAGCAGCTTGAACAAGCGATTTCATCGTTTCTTCGAACCGAGGACACGATCCTCTTTTCATCATGCTACGATGCGAACGCCGCGCTGTTTGAACCGCTTCTGGGGGAAGAGGATGCCGTCATCAGCGATGAATTGAACCACGCCTCGATCATCGACGGAATCCGGCTTTCAAAAGCCGGGCGCTTCCGCTACAAGCACAGCGATATGAACGCCCTTGAACAGGCGCTCAAAGCGAGCGCTTCCGCTCGCCGCCGGTTGATCATTACCGACGGGGTCTTTTCAATGGATGGCGATGTTGCAAAGCTGAAGGAGATCTGCGCCCTGGCGGAGACTTACGACGCTCTTGTCGCAGTCGATGACAGCCATGCAACCGGATATCTCGGCGAAACAGGCCGGGGAAGCGTTGAATTATGCGGTGTTGAAGGAAAGGTCGATATTATCACCACGACGTTCGGCAAAGCGTGCGGAGGGGCAAGCGGCGGATGCATCAGCGGACGAAAGCCGCTCATCGACCTGTATCGCCAGCGGGCCCGCCCCTATCTCTTCTCCAACACCCTGGCTCCGGCGATCTGCGGAGGAACGCTGAAGGTGCTCTCCATTCTCCAGGAAGATCACTCCTTGCGCAAGCGAACTCTGGCAAACGCCGATCACTTCAGGAACTTGTTGAAAACGGCGGGGTTCGATCTGATCGACGCGACTACGGCCATTGTTGCCGTCATGGTGTATAAAGAGGCGAAAGCCGTTGAATTTGCCGAGAAGCTGCTGAATGAAGGAATCTATGTGATCGGCTTTTCCTATCCGGTAGTTCCCAAGGGAAAAGCACGCATCCGCGTTCAACTGTCGGCATCCCATACGACCGAGGATATCGAACGAGCCGCGAAGGCATTTATCTCGGTGGGAAAAACGATAGGGATCATCACAGAGCTTTAGTCGGCTTCACATCCACGATGTTCAGCTGCAGCGTCTCATTTCCCATCCAGTAGTTTCGGGCAAGTCGAAAGAGGATGTCCAGCACACTGCCCCGGTCGAACACCTTTCCTACAAGCGGAGCGGCGAACCAATAGACCGCCGGCCAGCGGTAGTGACCGTATCCTATCGTCAACTTGACGTGGCGGTCCCCGCCTTGGCTGTTGTTCAGATAGCCGATCTCTTCGACGACCGCTCCCTGGATTTCAAATACGAGGGGTCGATTCCCTTCTCCGTACGGCTCGAAGAATTCTACCAACCGGATCAACTCGGGGTGCATCTCCTCTTCGCTGATCGTTGCATCGATGAAATACTCTTTCACTCGTTCCTCGGGACAATCGATCGTATCCACGTATTCGTGGAGCGCCTTCATCAATTCTTCAAGCCGGTCCGATTCCATCGTGAATCCCGAGGCGTTTGCATGCCCGCCATAGTAGAGGAAATAGGAACCTTGCCGATCGAAATGCTCCAGAAAGTTTCGGGTATGGATCGTCGAGTCATTGGCGCGCATCGAACCCTTTATCCGTCCGCTACGGCTCGAGGAAAGCACCAGAGCGGGAGCATTATACGCTTTCACCAAGCGCGAAGCGAGGGAACTGGCGACGCCCATCTCGATCTGTTCATCCTGAAGGATGACCATCTTGGAGCCGGTCCGCTCAAAGCTCTCCTGAGCTTTTCCCCGGACGACGTTCCAGATCTCATCACTGAGGCGTTTGCGCTCCGTATTCATCGCAAGCACCTCGCTCGTCAGCCGTTCAATCTCGTTCGGGTCGGTGCTGAGCAGCATCTCCAAGGCGACCGCCGGAGTTCCCAGCCGGCCGGTGGAGTTGATCGGCGGGGCGATCCGCCAGGAGATCTCCGTCGATGAAATCCGTCTGTTCAAAAGCCCCAGGGAAGCAAGAAAGGGAACCAGGCTTGGCCGAGGAGCGGTGGACAGGACTTTGAGACCCCGTCTTACCATCAGGAGGTTTTCATTTTTAAGCTCCATCAGGTCGGCGACCGTCCCGATGGCAACCAGATCCAAGAGCCGTTCATACTCGTCGTCCAATGCGGGGTGCTTCTTCAGCACATAGGCGATGAAAAGGGAGTAGAGCGTAGTAAGCTCATCCCTTCCCCCCTTGACGTAGCGAGCCGCCCGACTCAGCTGGGTCAGAGCGAAGAGGCCCCGGTTTCTTACCGCCGGAAGCACCTTTTCCAGCTCGTTTCGCAGATCAAGCAGGTGGATATCGACGCTTTTACCAAACGCTTTGCTCAATTGAGCGTGTTCAACGGCGGCATCCAGAACTAGAATCGGCACGTTGCAGGAGAGAAACGCGAGGGCTTTGCTCCGTTCGGTTTTCAGTACCCCGGGATTGATCTCCTCGATGATTCGATCGGTGACCAGCAGGTTGTTCACCTTCATCGCCTGGATGATCACTGTGTCGTTCCCCGGCTGGGCGTGGAGTAGAATGAGTTCTTGGCGATACAGATCCGTCCGGGCGAACCTCAGCGCCCAGATCGTTTTGGCGGCGACACCGACTCCGGCCAGATGGACGAAGGGATACTCCGATCCGCTCATCTTCGGATTGATGATCGCAAGAGCCGGGGGAAGCTCCTCCCCCTCGATGTGGTGATCGAGGACGATGACATCGATGCCGAGAGAGTTCGCCAGGACGATCTCCTCGATATTGCTGATTCCGCAGTCTACCGTGATCAGAAGGGTAACGCCATCGGATGCCGCCTGTTCGACGCCGCTTTGAAGCAGTCCATAGGGCTCATCCCCTGTTGGCAGTGAATAGGAAACATCAACGTTCAATCTTCTCAGCTCTTCAACAAGCAGGGCGGTTGCGGTAATTCCGTCGACATCCCGATCACCGAAGATTCTCACCTTCTCCTCTTCCTGCACTGCGTCAAGAATCCGATCTACCACATCCTCCATCTCGTCGAAGAGAAAGGGGTTGTGCAAATAGGAAAGCTCCTGTTCCAGGAAATACTTCACATCATCCGCTTCGGTGATTCCACGGCGACTTAAGATCGTCGCCTGAAGGGTGCTGAATTGATATTCTTCCAGAAGGCGCTTTATCGCCTCACTTTCAACAGGTTCCTTCACCCACACTCTATCATCCATCGTCATTTCCTCATCACGTGTTACAAAAGACCGCTCTGCAGCGTCTTCAGCGGTCCCTGGGCCAGCAGCTTGGCGTATGAAAGGGCATAGCCTTTGATTCTGGCGGTAGCCGTCTCGCTGAGCGGAACGTTCAGGCTTTCCCCATATTCGAGGGTAGAAGTCAGCTTCACATAGCGGCGAGCGCCCGGAGGCAACGAAAGATCGGCGCTTCCGCACTCCGAACAGCAGGGACTGAGCAGGTCGGTGGTGAACCGAAGCGTTTCATCATCACGGTATTTCCTGGAGCATACCGGACACGCTTCATAATCGGCATGCACCCCGAGAATCCGGGCAAGGCGCAGAACGAATTGGATCAGCACCCGATCGGCAACACCGCTCTGTAAGAGTCTCAAGCTCTGGCTTAACAGTTCATATTCGAGCTCGCTTTCCCCTCCATGGGTTTTCATGATCAATTCCGCCATAAAAAGTCCCCGATAGGTCAGCGTGATCTCCGAGCGCAGATGTTCGTTGCTCTCAATGATCGCCACATCTTTGAGCGTATAGTGATCGCGAACCGGATTATAGTACAGATAGACGGTAGCGTTGGCAAAGACATTTGCTTTTGGCGCCCGCATCGATTTGGCCGATCCGTAGCTTATTGCTTCGATCAATCCGAAATCAACGCTCAACAACGTCAATCTTCGGTTCATCTGACTTTGTTTTTGGCTGTGCACCACGATTGCCCGGGAGGAAACATTGCGCTCCATGTCATCAGGGTAAAGAGCGGGAAAGAAAAAATCAACCAGTTGGAAGATGGGCATTCATCTGGTATACTGCGAATCATGAAACGATTGATTGGCGTAACAACACTCCTCCTGCTTTCTTTCGCTCTTTTTTCTCTCTCAGTAGTCCCGTTGGAGATTGAGCAGCCCTATGACAGCATCGAGTCGCTTTACTACGCAAACTTCGGTCCGTCGCTTGCCCAAAACCAAGAGGATTGGGTCGCCAAGACCCGCATCCAGCTCTTGACGGTAGGACCCGGGGAGGATCTCTATGCGTGGTTCGGCCACACCGCCTTGATCGTGACCCAAACCAACGGTCGAAAGATCATGTATGACTGGGGAATCTTCGATGACACGAAAGAAGGGTTCTATCGGGACTTTGCCTTTGGAAAGATGTACTATCGAGTGAGCGTCAGTGATGCTCTCTGGCGGATCGAGGATTCGATCGCCGAAGGAAGAGATGTTCGGATCGTCGACCTGAACCTCGATCCAAGCGCTCAATTCGCATTGATCGATTTTCTGTACCATGAAATCGGCCCCACCGGGCGAACGTATCTGTATCATTTCTACGATGACAACTGTGCGACCCGCGTCCGTGACATCCTGGACAAAGCAACCGGTGGACAATTCAAAGCATGGGCTAAAAGCCGGGAGGGCACATCACTGAGAAGTACCGCTCTTCCTTACATGGCTCATGATCCCCTTCTCGGACTCGGACTGAACCTCCTGCAAAGCTGGCGGATCGACAAACCGACGACGCTGTGGGATGAGATGTATCTCCCCGAGACACTCCATCAGGCGGTTCTCGATTTTACATTGGCTGACGGTCAGCATTTCGGCATAAACAATACGGTCTTGAATGAAGGCTCGCTTTCTCCTCCAAAACACGATTTCCTTACGATCGACGCCCTCTTTTTCGTCGGCCTGATCGCCTCGATGGTTCTGATCATCCTCGGCTTGTACCTTCCCCGCTTCACCTCGCTGCTCTATGGACTACTCTTTATCGCCCTTGCTCTGGTGGGTACCCTGCTCTTCGTGTTGATGGTTGGAACCAACATGAACGTGACCTATTGGAACTTGAACATCCTGTTCATCAACCCTCTTCTCTTCTGCGTCGCGTTCCGTCCCAAAAAACAGGGCAAGGTTCTCCTCTTCGGTCTCGGGTCGATGATCGTCCTGCTTGCGTTGGAGCTTTTAAACGCTCCGTTCCATCAGGATGCGACCCTTCTCATCGCGCTTCTGCTGCCGATCTATCTTTCACGGGCGGCCTTTCAGGGAAGAACCGAAATCAAACAGTAGAAGATCTTCGAGATCGAGACGTCTTGCGGCCAAGCGTGCCGGAAATCCCCCCTTCTGCGCATTAAAAAATTCAGCGCGTTCCTGATAGTGGGCCGAAGTCTTTGTCAACTCCATCTCTATCAGATACATCCGGTCAAAGTACGGTGACCAGGCGCGGTATGATGCATGTTCGACCGCCTTTCGTTGAAGAAGGGCAAGCTCATCGTCGAGGGTTTTGTAAAGAACGCTTGCTTCATCTACGGAAGCAGCTGCATCCCATCGACCGATCACTTCTTCCACTCTGTCGGTATCCACTTGATTATCAATGATGCGAACGAGCGCCTTGGCATAGCCGAGGCGCTGTTCGATCAGTGAATAGCACGCTTCTTTAGCCGCTTCCGCTTCCCACAGATAGCGATGAAGGCGCCGGACGTTGTTGTGGTCGGTAACAACGACGGCAAAAATCAGAAGAAGAAGGATGACGACCGTTGAGACGATGAGGGATTTCAGATCGGGAAAAAATCTTTTAGCCTTTGACAATCTTCGTCCCTTTGTCCCGATAGAGCGCTCCGTGGATGTTTGCCGGGTCGGTGATCAAGCCCGTGTTGTTCGTAACTTCGACGAAATCAACGATTGCCTCGACTTTCGGAAGCATCGATCCGGGGGCGAAGTGTCCTTCTTTGATATACTGTTTCGCCTCGGTGGAGGTTATCAGGTCCAAGCTCTTTTGCGTGGGCTTGCCCCAGTTGAGAAACACTTTTTCCACCGCCGTGGAGATGACAAACAGATCGGCGTTCAGTTCCTTGGCCAGCAGGGCTGCTGCAAGATCCTTGTCGATGACCGCTTCCTTCCCTCGGAGCATTCCGTCTTCATCCCTGATCACCGGAATCCCCCCCCCCCCCGCAGCGATGACGATCGAGCCGTTTTCCAAAAGGGAACGGATCGAATCCAGCTCGACGATCCGTTTGGGCTTGGGCGAAGGAACCACCCGGCGATAGCCGCGTCCGGCATCTTCGACTACGTTCCATCCATCCTTGGTTTTCCGCTCTTCAGCCTCCTTCCGGGTCAGGAAAGAACCGATCGGTTTGGTGGGATTGTAAAAAGACGGATCATTCGCATCGACCTCGACCTGCGTTACCACCGTCACGACCGGACGGGTCACTCCGATCTCGGCAAGCTCATTGTGCAGAGCCATTTGAAGCTGATAGCCGATCGCTCCCTGCGTGTCCGCCACGCAGCTGTCAAGCGGCACCTGGTGCAGAACATCTTTGGCGATATCGCTTCGAAGCAGGACGTATCCGACTTGGGGACCGTTGCCGTGTGCGATGAGCACCCGGTGACCGGCTTGGACCAGACGGGCGATGTGGCCGGCGGTTTTACGGGCCGCTTCATATTGGCTTTGAACCGTAACGTGCTTTGGGTCCTCGATCAGCGAGTTTCCCCCGATGGCGATGACGATGAGTTTGCTTTCCATGGTTGTTTCCTTATGTGCAGGTATTCTATCACAAGATACCCCTTCATGGGGATGTGTATTTGACCATTACCATAACTTTGTATAGACTCAGCGCAAGTGAGGAACGCAATGGAAACGTGGACAAAGAAGGATCTTTTCTTGTTTTCCCTGTATATCACGGGAATGGTGCTGGTAAATACGGTCGGCAGCAAAATAATCAGCCTTTTCGGTGTCCGGGTTTCCGTCGGAATTTTTTTCATGCCGGTGCTCTTTCTGATCACCGACATCGTCGGAGAAGTGCGCGGACGGAAGCAGGTTACACATTTCGTCCGCTTCAGCACGATCATGCTTGCGCTCATGCTTGTTGTCACGGCGATCTTCGTTTCGGTAAAGCCCCACCCAACCTGGGATTTACAGCAACCATACCAACAGGTTTTTGGAATGAGTATGAGAATGAGTCTGGCAAGCCTGATCAGTTTCGGAATCGGCCAGTATGTCGACGTTGTGATTTTTATGACCCTTAAGGAGCTTACAAAGAGCAAGATGCTTTGGCTGAGAAACAACGTCGGGACGATAACCAGCCAGTTCATCGATACGGTAATCTTCATGTTTATCGCCTTTTACAAGCTTACTCCCACCTTCACGGTAAGCTATCTCTTTTCCCTTATCATCCCCTACTGGCTCTTCAAGGTGGTTTTCGCCCTCATTGATACCCCGTTCTGCTACCTTGGCGTGAAGTGGCTGTCCAAGGAGTAGCCGTGCCTTTCCTTTACAGGAAAGTTTGAGTACCTTTGATGCAGGCGGGCAACTCGGTTCGCCGCATGATCATTTGGAGGCGCCATGAGCGAACAGGAACTGATGCCGATCGAGCAACTGCTTCCCAACAACTTGTTTATTCTACCGGTAAGCGGAAACCCCGTGTTTCCCGGCTTGTTCACGCCGTTGATGATTACCGATAAAAGCGATGTCGAAATCGTCAACCAGGCGGTAAAGCATGGTGGATTTTTAGGGTTGCTGTTAGTCAAAGAGGACGTTGAAACGGAAACGGTCGGAGCGGAAGATCTCTATACGGTGGGAACGGTATCCAAGATTGTTAAAAAAATCAAACTCCCCGATGGGGGAATGAGCATATTCATCTCGACCCTCAAACGATTTGAGATCAAGCAGTTTTATCCCGGCGGCAAATACATCATCGCCGAAGTCACCTATCTCGAAGATATCGAAGACGACCGCGAGGAGCTCAGAGCATGGACGCGCCTGTTGCTCAACGAGATGAAGAGCCTGACGAAGAACAACCAGCTCATCAGCGAAGAGATGCGGTTGAACATGGTCAACATCGATCATCCGGGCAAACTTGCCGACTTCATTGCATCGATTCTCAATGTCGACCGCACCGATCAGCAGGATATTCTTGAAACGCTCGTAGTGCGGAGCCGCATCGAAAAAGTGCTGGTCTTTATCAAAAACGAACAAAATATCGCCCAGGTCCAGGCGAAGATCCAGGCTCGGGTAAACAAGAAGCTTGAAAAGAACCAGCGCGATTACTTTCTCCGTGAGGAGCTCAAGTCGATTCAGCAGGAGCTTGGTCTTACCACCAACCCCAAAGCCGAATTGATCGAACGGCTTACTAAAAAGTTCAAATCGCTCCCGTTGAACGAAGAAGCCCGGGAAACGGTGGAACGGGAGTTGAGTCGCCTTGAGATGATGGAGAGCACCTCCCCGGAGTATTCACTCACCCGCACCTACCTCGAGATCATCAGCGACCTGCCTTGGAAAGATCCCAAACCGGAGACCTTTTCAATCGACAGCGCCCGAAGGATCTTGGAAAAGGACCACTACGGGATGAAGGATGTCAAAGACCGAATACTCGAGTTTCTTGCGGTTCGAAAGAAGAAACAGGACACCAAAGGCTCGATCATCTGTCTGGTCGGTCCGCCGGGAGTCGGAAAAACGAGCGTCGGAGTTTCAATCGCCCGGGCGCTGAAGAAAGAGTATTTCCGGTTCTCCGTCGGAGGGATGAACGACGAGAGCGAGATCAAGGGCCACCGCCGGACGTATATCGGTGCGATGCCCGGGAAGATCGTGCAGGGCCTGAGGATCACCAAGAGCAAGAATCCGGTGTTCCTGATCGATGAAATCGACAAGATGGGCATCTCCTACCAGGGAGATCCTGCAAGCGCTCTTCTGGAAGTGCTCGACCCCGAGCAGAACAGCGCCTTCAGGGACACCTACCTGGATATTCCCTTTGATGTAAGCCAGGTGCTCTTCATCGTCACCGCGAACACCCTCGAAACGATTCCCCGCCCCCTTCTGGATCGGATGGAGGTGATCCGCCTCAGCGGCTACACCAGCGATGAGAAGCTCGCGATCGGCCGGAAATACCTCGTTCCCAAGTCGTTGGAAAAACACGGCCTGAACAAGCAGGAGATCAAATACACATCCCCGATCCTCCGAAAAATCGCCGATGAGTACGCTCGGGAAGCGGGGGTGAGAAACTTCGAGAAATCCCTTGATAAGATCAATCGGAAAGTAGCCCTGAAACTGGTGGAGCAACCCGATCTGGACACTCCGGTCGTGATCAGACAGGAGGATCTTGTCGAATACCTTGGGCAGCCGGTTTTTGTCGAAGACGAGATCCTCAAAGCGGACAAGATAGGAATGGCGCTCGGTCTGGCATGGACGAGCATGGGTGGAGACACGTTGATCATCGAAGCGCAGAACACTCCCGGAAAAGGTGAAGTGAAACTCACCGGTCAGCTCGGGGACGTGATGCAGGAATCGGTTTCCATCGCCCACACGTACATCAAAGCCCATGCCGATCGATTCCGGATCGATCCCCTCTGGTTCGACCACAACAACGTCCACCTCCACGTGCCCGAAGGGGCGACCCCCAAGGATGGACCGTCGGCGGGAATCACGATGACCGTAGCACTGTACTCGTTGATCACCAACCAAGTGATGGCTCCGAATCTGGCGATGACCGGCGAGCTCACCCTGAAAGGGAAAGTCATGCCGATCGGGGGATTGAAAGAGAAGATTCTGGCCGCCAAGCGGAACAAGATCAAGGAGATCATCATTCCGCAATTCAACAAGCGGGATCTGGATGAGCTGGAAGATGAGGTGAAGAAAGGGGTGGTGTTCCACAGCGTCGCCACGATCGAAGAGGTCCTCCGCCTTGCCTTCCCCGAGGATGCAAAGCGAAAGCTCAAACCGTTCCATCCTTCCCAAGAGACTTCTCAATCCCAAGCCAAGGAGGTCGTCTCAATCGCCGAAGCTGTAGCCAGAGCGGTGAAGGAAGCCCTCTCTTGAGCGTCGAACTTCTGAGCCCGGCCGGGAATCTCGAAAAGCTGCGCCTTGCCTTGGAGTATGGAGCCGATGCGGCGTATCTGGGTTTTTCTCCCTTTTCACTGAGAACCAACGCCGGCAACTTCACCGACGCTGACCTTGACGAGGTCAGCGCCCTGAAGGAAAGAACGGGGAAAAAGCTGTACTGCACGGTGAACATGCTGTTTGACCAAAATCGGTTGGCATTGTTGGAAGACCAGCTGCCAAAGATGAAAGCGTGGCCGTTCGACGGGTTCATCATCAGCGACATGGGGATCGTTTCCCTGCTCCGCAAGCATCTTGGTGAAGATGTTGAACTGCATCTTTCCACGCAGGCTTCCTGTACCAACAGTGAAAGCGCCAGGTTCTACCGCCAAGCGGGATTCAAGCGGATCATTCTTGGGCGGGAAGCGACCCTCGATGACATCAAGGCGATCAAGGATAAAAACCCCGACTTGGAGGTGGAGGTCTTTGTTCATGGGGCGATGTGCATGGCGTACAGCGGCCGTTGCCTGCTCAGCGCCCATCTGGCCGGTCGAAGCGGTAATCACGGGGATTGCTCCCATTCCTGTCGATGGAACTACCGCATTGCGCTGGAGGAAAAAGAACGGGAAGGAATATACTATCCGATCGAAGAATATGAGGATTACACGACGATTCTCTCCTCCAAGGACCTGTGCATGATCGATCATCTCGATGAGCTCATCGAAGCGGGGGTCTCCTCCCTGAAGATCGAAGGGCGGATGAAGAGTTCCTACTACGTCGCCGTGGTAACCCGGGCATACCGGAAAGCTCTGGACAAGGATCCCCACTGGAAAGATTACCGGGAAGATCTCATCGATGTTTCGCACCGCGAATACTCAACCGGTTTTTTCTTCGGATCCGGTCCGATCGATCCGACAAAAGGATCGATGATTACCAAAAAAGACTATCAACAACGCACTCTGTTCTGTGGATTCATTCGTGAACAAAAAGCGGACAACCTCTACCGCTTGGAGCTGAAGAACTCAATCCGAACGGAGCACATCCTTGAGATCATCGCCCCCGATCTTCCCAACTTCGCCTTGGATGATTTCATCCTGTTCGACGAAGAAATGAAGAAGATTCCCCAAGGGGATCACAACAAACCGTGCTACCTTAGGACCGATGTTGCACTGAGCGACGGGTACATTATTCGTCGATCGCTGGAGGTGAAGCCGGAAACTCCAAGAAAAACGATGGGATTTGACGGAAAATCCTCTTAAAAACAAGCAAATCCCGCATATTTTAACGTTATTCGTATGTTTTGTGTTTGCGTTGGCATTAAATCGTGGTAAAATAACGCAACATAGCAAAAGGAGTTTTCTATGACAATCCACGAACAAATCGTTGCGCAGTATGAAGCCTATTTGGAAGAGAACCGAAAGTTCACCGAAAAAGGCGTGAAAGCTGCGGCAGCACGCGCCCGCAAAGCCCTTGCCGAGCTCGGCAAGCTTGCCAAGGATCGCCGCAAGGAAATCCAAGAGGAGAAAAACGCATAATGAGTGAGAGGCGCCTATTCGGCGCCTCACTCATTTAGACAAGAGTCTTCAACAAGGCGATGTGTTGTTCACTCTTCTGAAGTTTTTCTTCAAACTCGACGCGCTTGGCCTGTTCCTTTGCTATCGCTTCTTCCTTGGCGTTCCGTAGAAATCCTTCGTTGGCGAGCTTCTTGAGCGTCCCTTCGAGATTCTTTTTCGTCTTTTCAATCTCCCCTTCCAATTTTGAGATCTCTTTCTCAACGTCGATCGCATCGCTGACGAAGACGAAGCTTTGGTAGCCGTTGCCGGCAACGGGAAGAGCACCATGAATCTCGACTTCCCGGTCAACTTCAACGCTCAGCGCATTGGTGAAGAGGGACAGCAGTCGCTCATGAGCTTTGAAGAACGAGGCACCGATGAATGAATCATCGCTTTGGATCGCAACCCGCACTTTTCGATCAAGAGGAATCTGCAGTTCACTCCGCACCGCCCTGATCGAGGTAACCGCTTCCTGAAGGCGGGTAAAGACCGTATGCTCTTCAGGAAAGACCAACGATTCGTCATACTCGGGATACGGATGGTTGATCAGCAAGCCCTTCTTGTTCGGCAGCTTCGAGTAGATCTCCTCGGTGATGAAGGAAAGATAGGGATGCATCAACGCCATTGAACGCTCGAGGAGGTCCAACAGAAGGGAGATCTGCCGATTTTTAGGCTCCTCCTCTTTGGAGTACATCCCCTCTTTCGCCGCTTCCAGATACCAGTCACAGAAGTCGTTCCAGAAGAAGTCGTAGACAGCCTGACTGCCCTCATTGAACTTGAAGAGGTTCATCGCCGCATGGACTTTCCGGACCGTTTGGTTGAAACGGTGATAGATCCACTTGTCGATCGTGTTGAGCTTGATCTCCTCAATGTTCTGCAGGGTGACGCCTCCGATGTTCAAAAGAACGAATCGGGCGGCGTTCCAGACCTTGTTGGCAAAGCGACTGCCAAGACGGAACGTATCCATGTCGATGAGGATGTCCTGGCCTTGCGTCGCCATGTAGGAAAGGGTGAAATTCATCGCATCGGCGCCGTATTGATCGATGACCTCCAAGGGATCGATCCCGTTGCCGAGCGATTTGCTCATCTTTCGTCCTTGCTTGTCGCGAACCAGACCGGTGATGTAGATGTCTTTGAAGGGGACCTCATCAAGGAACTCCAAGCTCGCCATGATCATCCTCGCCACCCAGAAGAAGATGATGTCGTACCCGGTGGTCAAGCTGTCGGTGGGAAAGAATCGCTTCAAGTCCGCCGTTTCTTCCGGCCAGCCGAGGGTGGAGAACGGCCAGAGCCACGAGCTGAACCAGGTATCAAGCACATCCGACTCTTGAACAAGATCCGTTTTCTTACACTTGGGGCACTCGGTGGGATCTTCCCGACTGACGATCAGGTGGCTGCATGCTTCGCACTCCCAGACGGGAAGGCGGTGCCCCCACCAGAGCTGGCGGCTGATGCACCAGTCATGGATATTCTCAAGCCAGTGGGTGTAGGTGTTTTCCCAATGCTTCGGATGGAACACGATCTTCCCATCCTCCAGCGCTTTGAGCGCTTTCTTCGCCATCCCTTCCATCCTCACGAACCATTGATTGGACAGATACGGCTCGACTACGTTGTGGCAGCGATAGCAGTGTCCGACTTCGTGGGTGTACGGCTCCTCACTCTTCAGATATCCGCCCGTTTTGAGGGCTTCGACCACCTTCGACCGGGCATCATCCGCTTTGAGGTTTCTGAACTCTTTGGGCACCTCGTCATTCAGCGTTCCGTCGGCATGGAGGATATTGACCTTTGGCAGATCGTGCCGAAGGGCGGCGGCATAGTCGTTGGGATCGTGAGCAGGCGTTATTTTTACGAACCCGGTCCCGAACTCGATATCGACAAAGTCATCGGCGATGATCGGAATGATTCTATCGGTAAGGGGAAGATGAACGTACTTGCCGATGAGATGGTTGTGCCGCTCGTCGTTGGGGTTCACAGCGACCGCCACGTCTCCGAACATCGTCTCCGGGCGGGTCGTGGCGACGACGATCTCCCCTTCCCGGTCGCTGAACGGATAGGCGATCCGGTAGATCGCCGCATTGCGGCTCTGGTGCTCGACCTCGTCATCGGCCAGCGCGGTCCCGCAGGAGGGGCAGTAGTTGACCAGATACTCCCCTTTGTAGATCAAACCCCGTTCATAGAGGGTGACGAACGCCTCGCGCACTGCGTTGCTCAATCCCTCGTCGAGGGTGAAGCGCTCATGCTTCCAATCACAGGAACAGCCGATCTTCATCAGCTGCTCCTTGATGATTCGGTGGTGTTCCTCTTTCACCTTCCAGGTTCGCTCAAGGAATTTCTCCCTTCCCAGATCGTCCCGGGTCAATCCCTCCCTGGCAAGCTGACGTTCGACGACGTTCTGTGTCGCTATTCCCGCATGGTCGGTTCCCGGAACCCAAAGGGTCGGAATGCCCATCATCCGATGGTAGCGGATGAGGATATCCGGCAGGCTGTTGTTCAACGCATGGCCCATGTGAAGGATTCCCGTTACGTTCGGCGGAGGCATTACGACGGTATAGGCTTTTCCACTACCCTCGACCGGCTCGAAGCTTCCCGAGTCCAACCACTTTTGGTAGATTCGTTGTTCAAAATCTTTTGGGTCATATGCTTTGCTCAATTCGACAGCCTTCATCACAACCTCCGCGTGTGAGGCTATCCTATCAAAATAGTAAAGGCTCTACAAGAATGTAGAGCCTTCGTCCGGTATGTGCAAGGGGTTATTCAAGCGGGGTGATCGCCTTCAACTCAAGCTTCACCGCATAGCCAAGCTTGTCAAGGTGATTGATGATTTGCTCAAGGCTGAAGGAATCCAAGGAAGGACGCGGCGCGTCGCTGACTTGTCTGATATGTGTGGAATCGATCGGATCGGCAACACCGGGCAGAATCTCCTGACGTTGTTCGGGGTTGCTGGAAAAGAGGACGAATGAGGCGATGAAGACCACTACGAACGCCGCTGCGCTGGTAAGAATCGCCGGCATCAATTTTACCTGAACCCGTTTATGCCAAAAAAGCTGCTTGGTTGACTCTCCGCTGAACCGGTTCTTTTCAAAATATGTGAGAACCCGCTCTTTTGACGGAGCAATCTCATCATCGTTCAAGGTCGCCGAGGCGAGTCGGTTTTGAATCTCTTGAAGAGCGGAAAGGCGAAGCCGGCAGGCGTTGCAGTAGGAAAGATGTTCTTCGACCTGCGTTTTCCACGGTTCTTTCAGCTCTTGATCCAGGTACGTATTCAACAGTTGGTCATCTACACACATGTACTACTCCCGGTTGAGGATCGACTCGAGCATTTTCCGTGCCCGGTGGACCCTCACCTTCACGTTGCTTTCGGAAATACGGAGCACCTCGGCGATTTCCCGATATCCCATATCGGTATATTCCTTCATCACGATCACCAGACGGAACTTTTCGGGCAGCTGGCTGATCGCCTCCTGCACCTCCGCTCTGGTCTCCTCTCTGATCAGCACGTGCTCGCCGTCGGTGGTGTTTGCACGGGAGGTCGGCATCTGCTTGAGCTTTTCCACCATCCCCTGCTCGCGGACCTTCCGTTTGACTTGGTTGATCGCCAGATTCTTCGTAACCCGGATCAGCCAGTACTTGGCGTCGTCGCTTGAAGGAAAGAGCATTCCTTTGTCAAAAAACCGGATGAACGCCTCCTGACAGATCTCTTCAGCAAGATCCCTGTTGTTGGTAACGTGGTAGGCAACCCGCATGATGATTGGGAAGACTTCCTCGTATACACCCCTGAACGCTCGTTCATCGTTGCTCTGTATTTCCATAAGATTAACAACTCATACGTACAATCGTTACATTTTTTCTTCGAGAACACTGCCGGAAGGCAGATCCTTGACCACATATCCCATCTCAAGAAGCTCGGCGCGAAGCCGGTCGGCCAGGCCCCAATCCTTCGCTGCTTTCGCCTCGTTGCGCTCATCCAACAGGCGGAGCGCTTCATCATTGGCCGCAACATCTTTCGGCTTGGTGATTTCATCAAAGCCGAGACCCAGGATCGTATTGAAGAAGAGCATAAGCGAGTATTGTTCGTCAATGGTCAATCCGCTCCCCTTCACCACCGCCCAGAGCGTCGAGAGCGCTTTAGGAGTGTTGAGGTCGTTCTGAACGGCGCTCAAAAACGCTTCTTTATACTCAAGGGCATCCTCGCCGGAAAGCTCAATCTCCTTGGCCCCCTCCTTGAGCAGGCCTTGGATGTATTTCACGATGTTGCCTCGGGCGTTCTTTGCAGCGGCGAGGTTATCAAAGTTGAACCGCAATTGAGAGCGATAGTGCCCGCCGAGGGTGAAGTACCGGTAATCCATCGGATCGAAGCCTTTCTCCTTCAACAGGCTGAGCGTAAGAAACTCCCCTTTCGATTTACTCATCTTCCCCGTCTCATCGAGAAGGAACTCGCCGTGGAGCCAATAATTGACCCATTTCCTTCCGGTGGCCGCTTCGCTTTGAGCGATCTCGTTGGTGTGGTGGACCGGAATCGCATCGATTCCGCCGCAATGGATATCAAACTGATCACCGAGATAGGTCATGCTCATCGCCGAGCATTCGATGTGCCACCCGGGGAATCCCCTGCCCCAGGGCGAGGGCCACATCATCTCCTGTTCACCGAATTTGCTTTGGGTGAACCAGAGAACGAAGTCTTTGGGGTTTTTCTTGTGTTCATCCTCCTCCACCCCCTCCCGGACCGCCGTTTTCAGCCGATCGAGCTCGAGGCGGGCGAGCTTGCCGTAATCATCGATCGTGTCGATCGAGAAGTACACGTTTCCCCCGCTTTGGTAGGTATGCCCCTTTTCTTTCAGGCGGAGAATCAGATCGATCATCTCCTGGATGTGGTCGGTCGCCTTGCAGGTCGTGCTCGGTCGAATCATCTTCAGATCGTCAAAGTCCCTGAAGAACGCATCGGTGTAATACTTTGCGATCTCCCACGCGCTCTTCTTCTTTTCCCGGGCGGCTTTTTCCAGTTTGTCCTCACCGTCATCGCCGTCCCCGCTCAAATGTCCGACATCGGTAACGTTCATCACGTGGGTCACCTCATACCCGCTGGCGATGAGAACCCGCTTCAGGAGATCCTCGAACAGGAAGGTTCGAAGGTTTCCGATGTGGGCATAGTTATAGACGGTGGGACCGCAGCAATACATCCCCGCTTTTTTGGCGGTGATCGGGATGAACTCTTCGATCGAGCGACTCATTGTATTGTAAAGGCGAAGCGCCATGACAAGCTCCTTTGGATTGCTTGACCCGATAAATAGGGCTAAGATGTCTTCATGCCTATCAATGTAAGCAATAGGGTTGAAAAAATCAACCTTGAACAGGATGTCAACCTAGCCAAATGCTCAACAATGAAGAGTGGCGGAACGGCGGATCTGTTTTGCTATCCAACTGATATACAAGAACTTAGAGCTGCCCTTGCATTCGCTCGTGAAAGATCGATCCCCGTTACGGTTCTCGGAGGCATGAGCAACACCCTGATCAGCGACGAGGGGATCGAAGGTCTTACCATCGGAACCGCTCGATTGAACAAGGTGAAAAAGCGGGGGAACCTCCTCTCCGTTCTTGCGGGAACACGGCTGGAAAAAGCGATCGACGGTGCGATCGAAGAGGGGTTGGGAGGCCTTGAACACTTCTATGGGATTCCCGGTACGATCGGTGGGGCGCTTTGGGGAAATGCCGGAGCTCACGATCACCAGATCAGTGAAACGGTGCTGTTTGCCGATTTTCTCGATCTTCACGGCAACCTCTTTCGAAAGCAGATCATCCAAAGCGAGTTTTCCTATCGGATGAGCCCGTATAAAGGGCGGAGCGATCTCATCCTCTATGAAGTGCATCTGGCCTTGAACCCGATCAGCGATACCCACACGCTCAAAACGATTGCCTTGGGATATAAACAACGACGGATCGAACAACAGCAGTTTCGCCACCCTTCCCTCGGCTCGATCTTTAAGAACCCGCCCGGTCATAAGGCAGGGGCGTTGCTGGAGGGGTTAGGCCTCAAGGGAACACGGATCGGAGGGGCTCAGATCGCTCCCCACCACGCCAATATGATCATCAACGTTGATGGCAGCGCCACCTCCACCGATATCCGCAACCTGATCGATATGGCAAAAGAGAAGGTCTTTCAGAAGCATGGAATCACCCTTGAAGAAGAGATCACCTTCGTTGGCCGATGGTGAACCGGCTCGTGTAGGCGATGGAAAACACCCCTTTGGATGTGAGCGAAATCCGAACTTCACCCTGCTCCAAGTGAGCGGCAAACTCGTACGCAACCCCTTCTTTGGAAAGAACAAGCGATCCATTCCCGCCCTTCAGCTCGAAAGACCACCCTTCCTGTTCACGCCAGACAAGGTATATTCGATTCGATGCATGTTTGATTGTCGCCCGGATGCGAAGATCCGTTCGAACCATCCTGTCTTCTTTTGTTTGCAGAGTGTGAAGATAATCAAGTCCGATGACAAAGGAGCCGATGGATATTGTTACGTTGCTTTTTTGGGAGACTCGAAGCACTTGCTCGCTTCCGCTGTAGATCGGTTCCCTACCAACGCTGAACTCATGTGAAAGTGAAGCTTTTCCCCCTTCCAATCCGAGGGTAAGACGATAGGGAAACGCACTTGAATCAAGAACGCTCCGCATTGTGAAAGCTCCTGCATGAAGCACGACCGACCCTTGGAGCGAAAGCGGTGTGTGGGCGCTGCCTATGCAATGCACCGTGACCGGTCCTCGGGAATAGCGAAGAAACACCGTCAATCCTTGGTGTTTTCGATGAGGTAGAAACACGTTCTTCGGCTCAAGAATCGGAAGATGGATGAATATTCCCGTAAAGGCTCCCCTTTCAAATCCAAGACCGATATGCCTCCCATCCGCCCGAAAGAGGGAAAGCCTTCCCCATTGGGGGTGTTCAAGGCGAGTTTCGAACAATTCATTGGCGAAAAGAGGATGAAGTGTCGTATTCCTTACGGTGATTCGAGTCGTTTTGATTCGGAACGGGCCGAGAGCAACGGAAGGTGCAGGCATCTCCGAGGTGAAGCGGTAGGAAAGATCGAGGGACAATCCCGCAGTCTCGACCGATGCCTTGAAGGTTTTTTGCAACGGCTCAAAACACAGAAGAAGGTTCGCCTCCGCCCAAAGCGCTGCGGATGCGAAGAGAAGAAGACAGAGAAAGGAAAAACGTCTCATTTCTTCTTAAGGAAAAGAGTTTCCATCTCTACTTTATGTTGATTCTTCGTCTCAATAATGGTTTAATACTTTGTGGCACCCGTGCCAACCGAGCTTTATAATGTTATATCCAAAATGAGGAGTGCTTCATGGTAATTTTAACCCTGAATTGTGGCAGTTCTTCTGCAAAGTACCAAGTCTATGATTGGGAAGAAAAAGAAGTGCTTGCTGTCGGCGTGGTCGAACGTATTGGCCTTGAGTATTCAACGATTGAACACAAGGCGGTCGGTAAAGAGGAGTATACCGCCGAGTTTTCTTCCCCTACCCACAAGGAAGCGATCGAGCTGATCATCCGCATGCTCTTGGACAAAGAGTATGGCGTGATCGGGGATCTGAAAGAGATCGGGGCCGTGGGACACCGGGTACTGCACGGCGGCGAAGCCTTCAAGAAATCCGCATTGATCACCGACGAGGTCATTGCCCAGCTCAAGAGCTATATCCATTTGGGTCCGTTGCATATGCCTGCCAACATCATGGGCATCGAAGGCGCGGTAAAAGCGATGCCGGATGTTCCTCAGGCGATCATTCTCGATACCGCCTGGCACCAGACGATGCCCGAGGATGCATTCATGTACGCAGTGCCGTACGAATGGTACACGAAGTACAACGTCCGTCGCTACGGGTTCCACGGAACCAGCCACCTCTACTGCGCCAAACGAGCGGCGGCGATTCTCGGAAAGAAGAACAAAGACACCAACGTCATCATCTGCCACATCGGAAACGGCGCATCGGTCAGTGCGGTAAAAAACGGCATCGCCGTTGATACGTCAATGGGCCTCACTCCCCTCGAAGGTCTGGTGATGGGTTCCCGCAGCGGTGACATCGATCCTGCGATCATTCCCTACATGATGGAAAATACCGGGATGAGCGCCCGCGAGATGGATACCGTGTTGAACAAGAAAAGCGGGCTCATCGGTCTGTGCGGCAAGAGCGACCGGCGGGATGTTCAAAAATCCGCCCGGGAAGGTGATAAAAACGCTCAGCTGGCGATTGATATGGAAGGACGGCGAATCGGCAAGTATATCGGTTCCTATGCGACGTTGCTTGGAGGCCGCCTTGATGCGATCGTCTTCACCGCCGGGGTCGGTGAAATGGGACCGCACATTCGAGAAAAGGCGTGTGAAGGACTTGAAATCATCGGGGCAAAACTTGATTTGAAGAAAAACAAAACAAGCTTGAGCCGAAACGGCGAGTTTGAAATCTCAACCGATGATTCAAAAGTAAAGATCCTTGTCATTCCCACCGATGAGGAGCTTGTCATGACCGAGGATGCGTTTGCTTTGATGAACGGAACATACGATGTCCACACCAACTTCACCTATTCTTTTGAGTCAAGGGAGTATGTGAACAAAGCCCGGGCCGCCGGCTTGAAACGGGATCTCGAAAAGAATCCCGCCTTGAAGGATATTCTCGCCATCAAATGAAGATCGGATCAGGTTTTGGCTTTTAAGTACCTGTACAGTCGAGCGAAAAAGGAATCCTCCTTCGGATCGGGAAGATCGATGTCTTCAACCAAAGGAGGGTTCCCGTTTTTCGGATAGCGCGATTCGACTTCAAGACGGATCATCTCCTCTACATCGCTCGGTGTGGCGTTTCCGTTGATCAGCCGCTCCATCAACGGACCGACGGAATCGGTGAATTCGATCAATCGATCAAGCTCCTCCTGTTGCTTGGCAAACATCTCTTCCTGCTCCTTTTTTGTAAGGGCGGTATTCTTCACCCCTTGATGAAATGCCAAGAGAGCGACGAATCTCGCCATCCGCTTTCCGTTCTTGATTCCCGAGATCCGGTAGGCTTCATATCCCCTGTCGATGCTTACCGCCGCTTCCCCGAATCGATGAACTGCGGTCGTGCTGAGCGGATCGGGGGGCATCACCACGGTTCGGCCTTCAATCAAAGAGAAGAACTTTTCCTGTCCGGAAGGCGTATCGCTTCGCCCGCTATAGTACCTTGGAGCCTTCCCCTCCTCGTTGAGGAGGCACACTACGTACCGTCGGTCGACAATATCGACTCCCGCCACTGGCTTCTTGTTGTCACTCATGGTTCAAGCGTACCCGGGGAAAGACCTCAAACCCAGTTGTAAAAATCCGCGCTTCTTTTCTTTTTCTTCGCTTCTTAGTATTCTTACTGATAGGAGGAAACCGATGAAACAGAATGAACGCCTGTTGGTCGTAGTGGATATGCAGAACGATTTCGTTACCGGCTCGCTTGGAACGGAAGAAGCAAAACAGATCATCGATGGAGCGGTGGCGAAGATCAACGCGGAAAAAGGATCGGTCGCCTACACCCTTGACACCCACTTTGAAGATTACCTCTCCACTAGTGAAGGTCTTTCCCTTCCCGTCGAGCACTGCATCAAAGGCAGTGAGGGACATAAGCTGATCCCTGAGCTTCGAAGCCCCCTCAAAGATGCCAAGAGCTTTGAAAAGCACACCTTCGGCTCCGTTGAACTTGCCGAGTACATTCGAGACAATCCCCAGATCAGGGAAGTTGAACTCTTCGGTCTTTGCACCGACATCTGCGTCGTCTCCAATGCGCTGATGATCAAGGCGATGAGACCGGAACTCGTCGTTAAGGTAGACGGACGAATCTCCGCCGGAACCACCGTTGAGAAACACAACGCCGCTTTGGACACGATGGAGTCCTGTCAAATCGTGGTAACACGGTAATTATCAACCTTTTCATAGACAAGTTTCTTTCCTCCGAGTAGGATAGTGTATACCCTTTTGGAGGAGATCTTGATGCTGCAACCCCTATCATATGTTCTTGTTACCCCCTACACCGTTGCGAAAAGCAGAACCGGTGGTGTTTTGTCCCGCTTGCTATCCCGAATTTCACTTGAACTGGTCGGCGCCCAAATGGTTGCCTTGGACAAAGAGACTACCGAAGCGTTCGCCCAAATTATAGAAAATCGAAATCTTGCAGCGTGCTGCGGTGCAACGCGGGACATCCTCGGTTCCTATATTCGACAAAACTTGGGCCCATCCGATGACGGTTCGCTCCACCGTTCCCTCTTTCTCGTCTTCCGCGGTGACAACCCGACGAAGGAGCTCAGCACCGTCTGCGGCACCTTCCAGAAAGACGCTGACGACCTTGAAGCCGTCACCGGCGAATCGATTCGGGACACCTATGCGGATCTGATCTATACCGACGAAAGCCAACAGACGCTCCGTTACTTCGAGCCGGCGGTCATCACCGCCAGTGAGCAAAAAGAAGCGGAAGCGGTCATCCGGCTGTTTGCCAAATGGCTTCCGACCCAAAACAATTTGATTCACAATCGCTTAGAGGAGTACTACAAAGGCGTTGAGCGAACCTTGGTGATCATCAAGCCGGATAACTGGCGGTACGCTTCCTCGCGACCGGGCATGATCATCGACATGTTCAGCCGCAGCGGATTGAGAATTGTCGCAATCAAGGTCTTGAAGATGAGCGTCGCCCAGGCGGTCCGGTTTTACGGGCCGACCAAAGAAGGACTCAAAAAGCGACTCGCCCCGATCTACGGGATGCAGGCTCGCGAGCTTCTTGAGCGGGAGTTCAATATTCCCCTGACGGAAGAGCTTGAGAAGACCCTGACGGAATCATTCGGCGACATGTACGGTGAAGAGCAGTTTGAACGGATTATTGAGTTCATGGCCGGAATCAAGACGTATGAGCGGCCCGAAGAGGAATGGGAAGAACCGGGCTTGGTAAAATCAATGATTCTCGTCTACGAAGGAAAGGATGCGATCAGCAAGATTCGAACGATCTTGGGAGCGACCGACCCGACCAAAGCCGCCGCCGGAACGATCCGACGGGAGTTCGGTTCAAATATCTGCATCAATGCGGCCCACGCTTCCGACTCCGTCGAGAGCGCCGTCAGGGAGATGGGAATCCTCGAAGTGGAAAAAAACCACCTCGGCGGAGTTCTCCAACACTACGTGGCACATCGCTGAGTTATCCCCGTTCAAATGCCGCCCACAGCATCAGTCAAGCCGTTCTCCACTTGTTCATCGTATAGGAAACCAAGTACAGTAGGATCATGACCATAGCGCCATTCCTCCACATGCTTCCCATCCTCGTCGTGATCCTCTCCGGGTATGTGATGGGCCGCTTGTTGCCGATCGATTCAAAAACGCTTGCCACCGTGGCTGCGGATTTCTTCATGCCCGCCCTTCTGTTCATATCGATGGCGACGACGGATCTGGAGGGTTCACTCGTTTCATCCCTGATCGGCTCATCGATCTCCATCACCGCAATGCTCTTGATCGTTGCGTTCATCTGGGCGAAGCTCGCCGGGCAGGAGCCCTCGAAAACCGTTCCTTCCCTGGTCTTCATGAACTCCGGCTTTCTTGCAATCCCCCTGATGAAGCTCTATGGTGGAAACCTTGGGATGAATATGAGCGTGATCTTCGACTTCACCCAATCGTTTGCGATGTTCACGGTCGGGGTGTTCATCATCACCGGCGGATTGAAGGCTTCTTCGGTCAAGGCGGCGTTTGCCTCCCCAATCATCTGGGCGACCGTCTCGGGTCTTCTGGTTCGCACCCTCGCCATTCCGATACCCGAGACAATCCGAGAGATCTTCCTCTATGCCGGCGACGGTGCGCCGGCTCTTGCAAGCTTCGCCCTTGGCGTCTCCCTGAAAGACTTCAAGCTCACCTTGAAAGTCGAGTTGATCAGCGCATTGTTCGTTCGCTTTGTCGGAGGTTTTTTGATCGGACTGTTGGCGGCGAACCTCTTCGGTCTTCAGGGAATGGCCAAAGTCGTCGTGACGGTCACAGCCGCCCTTCCCTCGGCGATCTTCACCAGCGTTCTGCCGATTCGCCACAACAAGGACGCGAACTTTGCCACCACGATGGTTCTCCTCTCCACTCTTCTGGGAGCCTTCACGATCCCCCTTTCGTTTGCCCTGATGGGATAAGGAAAGAGTTCCCTCCGGGGACAAATGTCCAAACACCACCCATAATCGGCTTGTTTACCCCCGGTGTGTAAGCTACACTGGGTGGTAACGTGCAGAGGAGGGACTATGCTTACACGGCGAGTAAAGTTTGGTTTTGGCATCGGTGACTTGGGGGGCAACCTTTTCTTCACGATTATCGGTTTCTATCTTCTCTTCTATTTCACCGATATCGTCGGCCTTAATCCCGCCTTGAGCGGAACCGCAGTGATGATCGGAAAAGTGTGGGATGCGATCACCGACCCGATCACCGGCTACTACTCCGATCGAACCAAGAGCCGCTTCGGCCGAAGAAGACCGTATATCTTCATCGGGGCGATCTTCTCCTTTTTCTTCATGATCCAGCTCTTCACCCCGGTCTCCATGAAGAACGAGATGAGCCTCTTCCTCTACTACACCTTGGTCTACTCCCTGTTGAACACCGCCTACACGCTGGTAAACATCCCCTACACGGCGCTGCTGCCGGAGCTCACCGACGACTATCACGAGCGGACGATTCTCACCGGGTATCGGATGAGCTTTGCCGTCTTGGGCACCTTCGCCGGAGCGGCGTTGGTGATGCCGATCCTGAACGCCACCTCCTGGCCGGTGATGGGCGGGGTGATGGGGGGAATCATGCTGGCGTCGGCGATGATTACCGTCTTTGCGATCCGGGAGCCGAAGGAGCATTCCAAGCCCGGCGAGGACGGATTTCTTTCCACCTTCGCCGAAGTGCTCAAGGAAAAGGTGTTTCTTCAAGCCCTTCTGCCGTGGACGTTCTTCATCACCGGTACGATGATGATCCAGGGAGGCCTCGTCTACTACTTCACCTATATCTACGGCAACAAGGATCTGTTCCAGCTTGCCCTCGTCGGCCTGCTCTCCTTCAGCCTGCTCTGCATCCCCTTTTGGGTATCCGTCTCCAAAAAAATCGGCAAGAGAAAAGTGTATATGATCGGCATGTCGATCGTGAGCGTTGGCGTCCTGCTCTTCACCACCCTTGGAGCCGTGTTCGGACCGATCTTCGGCATCGTGGTGATGAGCCTGGCGGGGATCGGTCTTTCGACCCACTACGTGATGCCCCATTCGATCCTGCCGGATGTCGTCGAGTATGATGCCCATACCAATAAAAAAGGTCGCCGGGAAGGAGTCTTTTCAAGTATCTGGACGTTCAGCAGCAAGATCGGCCAAGCGTTCGCCCTTGCCCTCAACGGCTGGATTTTAGCGATCTTCGGCTATCAGGGAGGATCGTTCCTGCCTCAAACAAAACCCGGCATCATCCTCATTGTCGGTCCGCTTCCGATTCTTTGGTACATCCTCGGTCTCCTGATTCTAAGGCACTACCCGATCGACCAGGCCTACTACAATGAGATGATCAAGCGTGGCGAATAAGGATCGGTTTCCGGCACCCGCATACTCGCCGCTCGCCCGGATGATCGTACCGCTGTTCGGGAAGCTGTATCTCCGGCTCGCCTTGGGGGTATCGGCGATCGTGCTTCTCGAGGGGGAAATTCTTCGCAATGAGCTGCGGCGGTTCGAAGAAAGAAGATCATCCCTCATCCTTGCCTTCCGCCATACCGCGGTCGAGGACGCTCCCACGCTTCTCGTCGGCGTGAAACACCCTCATCTCCGGTTCCTCTATGGGCGGGATGTCGTCAACTGGGCCGGTTGGCCAACCAAGATCCTCTTTCCCGCCCTCGGCTTCGTCGCCGTGGAGAACCGGGGGAACAACCGGGAAGGCGCCCAATATCTCCGCAAAGAGGTGCAAAACCCCCGTTTCCCGATCGCTCTGGCTCCGGAAGGTCAGGTAACCTATCACGCATACACATGCGCCTCGATCGAGATGGGAGCGGCGAACATCGCCTCGTGGGCTCTTGAGGGTCCGCGGGAGGAGGTCGTCATTCTTCCGATCGGCATCGGATATCGATATGCAAAAGACAACAACCGTTTCCTCCTTGATCTCATCACCCGCTGGGAGAAGGAAGCGAACGTCACCGTCGATCGGAGTCTTCCACCGAATGAGCAAATCCGTGCCATCGGCTATGAGACCCTGAAGCTGGTCAACACCTTCTGGAACCTGAATCTGACCTTGAAAGGCTCCTTCATCAAGCAGCGGGACGGGTTGTGTGATGCCCTGCTCCGTTACTCGGAGTCGCTGGGCGGTCTGGAAGACTCAAGCGGCTC
This sequence comes from Sphaerochaeta sp., assembly GCA_004294855.1. Classification (GTDB taxonomy): domain Bacteria; phylum Spirochaetota; class Spirochaetia; order Sphaerochaetales; family Sphaerochaetaceae; genus Sphaerochaeta. The sequence continues at coordinate 61,212 of SHOI01000002.1, forward strand.
GATCATCGACCGGCTCTTCAGAGTCCGGTACAAGGCGGTGGAAATCCTGAACGACACCGACCGGTCCTTGTTGAGCGAGGAAGAACGGCGTCTTCATGATGAAGAGGTCACAAAGCAGAAGATCTCCGACCATGCCTCCCAGGTGGTTGATGTGCTTGAATATATCGATTTGAACTATTTGGAAGGGAAACATGCCGTTCAGCGTTCGATTGAGGTGATGCTCTCCCTTCTTGATGTGCTGAATCGGCTCCAAGGTGGAATGATCAATTCGCGCTTCAGCCCCAAGGGCAAAAAGGCGTTCATCCTTGGCGGCACCCCGATTGAAGTTCGAAAAAGCTTCGGACACATCACCGGGAGAAAAGAGCGGCTGAATGCGATCAATCAGGCCCTTGAGGAGGGCTTGAACAACGTGAGCCTCACCCTTGAAGAGATAATGTTTCAGTCAACGTAAAGGTTGGATCGAAGGTTTTGTAATATCCCTGATGGCGCTCATCCATCAACGAGGCGATGCGGACCATCATCTCATCGGCAAGAGCCTGCCGTCCTTCGGCATCCAGGCGTCCCCCATGGGCGATCGGCCGGAACACATCGCCCACCCTGATCGTGATCCTTGTCCGCCGCAATCGCAGAAGGTTCCGTCTGAAGTTTTCAAAGCCGGTTACGGCGATCGGAACCATCGGAGTCCGGTTCTTATAGGCGATGAAGGCGATTCCGCTCTTTCCCCGCTGGAGGGCGCCGTCCCTGCTTCGGGTTCCTTCGGGAGCGATCGCGAAGATCTCGCCCTTGTCAAGCACCGCAAAGATCGCATCCATCGCTTGGCGGTCGACATTGCCCCGATCGACCGGAATCGATTCCCAAAGGTTCATCAGATACCGGATGACGGGATTCTTCCAAAGCTCCTTCTTTGCAAGGGCGTGCATCGCTCGCGGCTGGAGGAAGACATAGAGCATCGGCCCTTCGAAGACCGAGGTATGGTTGACGATCATCATCAGGGGACCTGCGAGAGGAACCTTCACCAATTCACTGCGATCTATCTTGAAAAAGAGCCTGAAATAGGTTCTCAACACGCTGTTGACGAAACGCTTGGCAAAACTCATGGCTCATCCTACAAAAGAGGATGAAAAGAAACAAGCTTTAATGAGCGCTTTTCAGCCCCGCCCCGGTAAGGGGAATCAGGGATGTTTTATCAGCCAGCATTGGATCTTCCTTCAGGGCGACCCGGTAGCCGGCGTAGTTGGCCGCTCCGGTGTACTCCACATATACGCCCTTCTTCGCAAGGTCGCCATGCGCCTTGAGGATTTCTTCCTCCGTTACCGTAACGAATCGCCCACCCAGGTCATGAACCGCTTGCAGGATCTCCTTTCCACGAGCGGGCTCTCCCGTCGCGATTCCCTCGGCCAGCGTCGGTGAAACCAAGACTGATTGAGGGGAAAGGGATCCTTGCCCATAGGCTTGGGCCAGAGGGGCGCAGCCGGCCGCCTGGAGGGCGATGACAAGCGGATGGGAATCGATCAGGTTCCATGCTTTAAGCTCTTGCAACGCAAGATAAACACCCATCAGAAGGGTCCCGTTGCCGACCGGCACGATGAGAACCTCCGGCAACGACCCGAGCTGTTCGTAGAGCTCGTAGACGTAGGTCTTCGTTCCTTCCCAAAAGAATGGGTTGAAGATGTGGCTGGCGTAAAAGATCTCGGATTTGTCCACGTAGTCGATCGTCGCCCGGGCGGTTTCATCCCGCGATCCTTCGATGGCATGGATCCTCCCGCCATGCGCTTCGATCTGGGTCAGTTTCTTAGCGCTGGTCGAAGCCGGGACGAAGACTTCCGTGGCAATCCCGGCCCGGGCGGCATAGGCGGCAACGGCGGTTGCAGCATTGCCGCTGGAGTCGATCGCACAGCGCTTCACCCCGATTTCCACCATTAGCGCGGCGAGCATCACCGCCCCCCGATCCTTGAACGAGAGGGTTGGCATCAGATAGTCCGCTTTGCCGTAGAGGTGTTCCTCCAATCGGATAACCGGAGTCCCGCCCTCGCCCATCGTGACACGCTTGATCGTCTTTTCTTCAAACGGCGGCAAGGCCGACCGATAGCGCCACAGAAAGCGGTCGCCTCCCAAAGAGCCGAAGGCCGGAGCGGTCTTGGGATACGAGAGGTGGAACAGCGAACCGCATTCGCAGGCATAGCGCTTTGTTGAAACCGGATAGGTTTTGCCGCACTGCTTGCAGATATATGTGATCATTCGACTTCATCCTTCAGCTTGGCGGGCTCGGTATGCAGGATCGCCGAGCGGGCGAGCACCACGGTGGGGTCGATAAGCGGCAGCGAAATCGTCTCCCTTGTGAGCGCCAGCGGCAGTTCCGTGCACCCGAGAATCAGGGCTTCGGCTCCCTGCTTGTGCAGCTTGTACGCCTCTTCGATCAGGATCGTCAGCGCTTCCCGGCTGACCGGCGCCCGGGCCTTGATTCCATACCGTTGATTGTAAATCGCATCGTGTACCCGCTCCCTGCTCTCCCTGTCAGGTTCGATCAGAGTGATGTGCGGATACGCAAGGAGGGCGTTTGGATAGGTTTTTAAGGCATGGGTGCCCTTTGTCGCAAGCAAGCCGATCGTTGTGGGCTCGGGAAACCGCTTGGCTATGTGCTTGGCCGTCTCTTCGATCATGTGCAGCAAGGTGATGTCGGGATGGGAATCCCTGAGCTTCTTCCTAAGCGGATCGAAGATCGGAGGAGCATGGGCGGTGTTGCAGGGAACGATCAGGGTTGAAGCGCCCAGACCGATCAATTGAAGGGCGTTTTTGTACAACCCTTCAGCGGGGTTGCTTCCCCCTTCGAGAAGAAACTTGGTGCGGTCTCCGATCGATCTCGGCGTAGAGGTGAGGTACAGGTCGATGTGCTCTTGGTCCGTTGCGGCATTGGTATTCTCAAAAATCTTTTGCGCGGCATCCGCGCCCGCCATGGGGCCTACCCCCCCGATGATTCCGATTGCGTTCATGCATACAGAGTACCGCACCATTTCCTCCGCTACAAGAAGTGTTGTATGCTATAGTGGATTTTGGAGGAAGGAAGAATGGCTTCAATCAGATCGATTCGGGAACGGATGCAGGAACTCTACGTCTATGATCTCTATGGGTTTCGAAGCGAAAACAAGGCGTTGGCCGGTGTTCTCTATCCCCATGAAAAGATCAACAGCTTCGCCGTCGGCCTCCATGAAGGGCTGAAGAAGATGCTCGTGGTTACCACCCACCGCCTCATCATCATCCGATCCTCGTTTGGGAAAACCCCCGATGTCCAAGCGGTCAAGCGCGAACTGATCGAAGAACCATCCTATATCAAGCGGTTCTTCAATTCTTCGCTCTCTTTCAAGCTTCATGGTGAAACCTTCACCTTTACCATGGTCTCGCGCCGAGTCCTGGAGCTCTTTGTATGGGCGGTTGAACAACCCTTGGAATAAACAAAGGGGGCCCGAAGGCCCCACATTGGTTTACACCGGATAACGGTTTATTCCCAAGCTTTCTGGTCCAACAGGCCCATGTTTTTGGAAACGACCGTCGTACAGACCAAGTCTCCGGTTACGTTCAGGGCGGTTCGACCCATGTCGAGGATCGCGTCGATTCCGAGAATCATCGCATATGCGCCGGCGACTGCGGATCCTTCGACAACCGGAAGTCCGACGGATTCGAGAACCATCAGAAGCATGATCGCACCGGCTCCGGGGACACCGGCGGTTCCGATCGATGCAAGGGTCGCCGTTACGATGATCATACCCATCTGACCCAAGGTGAAGTTGGCGCCGGTTACCGTCAAGCTGATGAAGATCGCGCAGACACCTTGATAGATCGCCGTTCCGTCCATGTTGATCGTCGCTCCGAGGGGAAGGGAGAACGAATATACATCTCTGGGAATTCCAAGTCTCTTTGCCGCTTCAATCGTTACCGGCAGCGTTCCGTTGGAAGAACGGGTAACGAATGCGGTGATGAAGGGATCTTTTGCATCATTGAAAAATCGTTTGATCGAAAGTTTGTTGACCATCAACATTCCACCGTAGACAAGAACGACGTGAATCGTATATCCAAGGAAACATGCGATCGTCACGACCGCCAATGATCCGGCCACTTTGGAGCCCTGCTTTGCAAATACTTCGGCAACAAGAGCCAATACTCCGATCGGAGCATACTGCATGATACCCGTTACCATCCTCATCATGACTTCCGCTACACCGTCAAAGACGACGATCAGCGTTTCACCGGCGGTCTTTAAGCGTTTCTCTTTGCTGATATTCAGATAGGAAATGCCGATGCCGAAGATGATCGCAAAGAAGATTACCTGAAGCACCGTTTCGTTCACGATCGCTTGAGCAACACTCGTAGGAATGATATTGAGGAGCACCGTTGAAATGGGAGTCTTCGCCGCGGCTTTTCCTGCTGCACCGGCTACAAGAGCGCCCATTTCCGCACTCGGTCGGAAGATGGAACCCATGACCAGGCCTACAAAGACCGCAAATGCTGAAGTAACGAGGTAGAAGAGGACGACTCTGAGACCTACCTTACCCAGTTTCGCCGGGCTGATCGATGCGGCTCCGACGACCAGTGTGGAGAAGATGATCGGCATCATGATCATCTTCAGCAGTCGGACAAAGAGACCACCAAGGGGAGCGATCCAGAGCATCTTCTCACCAAGAATGATTCCAAGCAACGCACCAAGTACGAGACCAATCAGGATCCGATAGAGCAGGTTGAAGTTGAAATACCAACTTAACACACCCTTTTTGACCGGGGCCTCCTCCTTCTTGACCGGAGCCTCCTTTTTGACCTCTGGTTCTTTTTTCACTTCAGCTTCTTTTTTGACTGGAGTTTTCTTCTTTTCGTCTGCCATACTAACCTCCTGAGGAACATGCCAGTTTGTCGCTCAACAATTGAGCTTCTCTAATCATAACATTACACTACCAACGGTTGGAATGAAACAAAAATCTTTGATTATGCCGATTCATTTGCTCTTTTAGAGGACATTTAGCCGTTATGTTGTGATTTTTGCTCATATTTTGAATATGTATGCTATCGTGGACTGAAGACGTTCTCCACCCTTCCGCTTCCCTTGTGCCATAAAAGAACGTCAGCTATACTTTACGATGTGAGGAATTCTATGAAGACATGGCAACCATATGCCCTTGTGATACTGGGAATCCTGCTGATATTCAGCGGTTCCCTTTTTGCTGCGATCCGCTATGACTCGACGGAGATTTCCCTCGGCGCTACGCACACATTCGTGGAAGGAGATCCCGCCTATATCAAGAGCATCGGCATCGCCGTGCAACCATCCTTTGCTTCCAAAGCCCATCCAAATGATCTGTTTTTCGCCTCCCTCCGATACTTTTACAACTTCGATCGCTACTCCAAGCTGTTTGACCCGACTCGGACTGATTTTCTTCACACCCTTGCGTTGAGTCTGGGGATAGAGCAGAAGAGAGGAATGACCTCGATTGCCTTGGGTCTCGGCGGCGAGCTCGACCTCCTTCACAAAGCTGCCGGTAACACCGTACAACCCAGCATCTTCGTTCACATCACTCCGAAACTCCTTCTTCCGATCGGAAAAACCAACTCCTTTGTCATAGCACCGGAGCTTGTCGGCCGGTTCGTGTTCGGCAAAAATCCGGCATATGAAGTTGAAGCGCGGGTAGCAATCGGCTTCCGTTTCGGCTCAAAGCCGAAAACCGCCGTTCCCCCGCCCCCGGTCGTTTTAGTCGCATCGACCCCGCTCGTCCCG
>SHOI01000047.1:0-9664 GCA_004294855.1 Sphaerochaeta sp.
GCGTCAACCCCGATCCGATACACCGGATGGCCGTATCGCTCCTGCAAGTACCTGCCGTAGGTGTTGTACCGCTCCATCATCAGGAGATACCCATTGAGATGCTCCACGCTCCATCGATCGAAACACCGACGGAGAAGAGAAGATCACCGGCGGGAGTCTGGACGCCGAAGCTCGCTCCGAAACCGAGATCGAACGCCTCAAGATTCATGAAACCGGTTCGAGCGGGCAGGAGCTCAACGATCGGATTCGCCTGGTTGAACAAGGCGCCGACAATATCGAAGCGAAGGTAGCTGGGATAGCTGAACACATCGAACAGGTAGCGCTGATAGTGCGTTCCCACCTGGATCATATCCCGCTTGAAGGTGTGCGGAGCGTAAGCCGGAATGGCCACTTCTCCAAACGATTCGATCAGTTCCCGCGGTCCATCAAGACGGGCGGCCTCAATGAAATAGCCGAGCGTATCAAAAAAGGAGAGCCGGATGTGGTGATGAAGCCGCAAGCGACCGCTGAAAAGGAACCGTTTGTCGTACCCGGCGACAAAAGATGACTCAAACCGGATTCCCTCTTGAGCCAACCGCTTTTTCAGCGTGGAATATACACAGGAAAGCTCGGCATGCGGATAGGCGACAAAGGGTTTTCCGAGGATGGAATCGTGGATGAAGATGAAGTCTCCCCGGAGAGCAAGCTCCAGAGATGCTTGTTTGTCGATCGTGTATCCATACGAAAACTCACTGCGAATCTTCCGATCCAAGGGAGCGGAGCGGGCGGCGTTGACCACGGAGGCTTGGGGTGTCAAGGAGCCGGAACCGTATCCGATCAGCGCTCCCAGCCGATGGTTTTCCAGCGGAACGATCAAACCGATCGTGACCGCCGTCTGTTCACCCAAGGAAGCGGCAAGCGTATACGACAGGTTGTTCCGCCCGACATGGACCAGCGCCGCATCAAGGTAGGCGTTGGCCTTGAACCACACATAGGTGTCGTTGAGGGTATTGGAAACACCCATGTCGGCAATGAAGCCCATTGCGATATGGTTTCCCGTCTGTCCAAAGCTCCGGGCAAGAATCCCAAGGGTTCCCCCCTCCTTCATCTCATAGCTCAAGGAAGCGAGGGAGTTCTGCTTTCGAACCTGCCGCAGGCGGAGCGCCAACTCCGCCGCATGCTCCTTGTCAAGCGGAGAACCGACCATAAAAGTGAAGAGCGACTCATCGAAGAAGAGCGGCTTGGGAGTCAGGGAGATATTTTCGATTGCGACGGAGCGGATGATCGGATCCGGCTTCAGGGCGTACGAGCCGACCCGATGCGGATCCCGGACAATCAAATCGCGCTCCGTTTTCAGCCGGTCTCGCAGCGCTTGAAGCTGAGGACGGTTTCGCTCCACCGCCTCCCTGCCCCGCTGCTCGATCGCCTCCAGCTTGAACGCATCCATGATGGAGATATCGTGAAGATCGCTCGTGAACAAGAGGTCGGCAGCTTCATGCTGGGCGAATGCGCTGCGCTGAATCACCAGAGAAAGCGAGTGGATCACCACCCCCGAAAGCGTTTCAGCCTGATTTTTGTCCTCGTTGATGAACGCGTTGAGATCGCTGGCGATCACGTAATCCGCCCCGAGCGCCCGGGCGACGTTGATCGGCAGGTTGTCCACCGCTCCGCCGTCGACGGCAAGCCGCCCGTCCTCCAAAGGAAACGGTGCGAAGATGAGGGGAATCGAGATGCTCGCCCGGATCGCCCGGACCAGGGAGCCAAAGTCGTGGACGATCTCATCCCCGCTCATGATATCGGAGGAAATCGCCCGGAACGGAATCGGCAGCTCGTCAAAATCAATCGGGTTGGGATATTTTGCGAAGAGGAATCCGAGCAGCTCCAAAATCCGCTGATCCCCGATGATCGCCGGAGTTTTGCCGATCGACGACCCGGAAAAGCGCAGATTGAACACATGGTTCCGATCGGGGACGAACGCGCGGTCGAGGGTGCCGCCCTCTTCGGTTACCGCTTCGCTGAACAGCTCGATCATGTCAAGGTTGAAGAGGATTCCTCGAATCTCATTTGGAGTGTACCCGACGCTGTACATCCCTCCGATCAGCGCCCCGATCGACGTGCCGACGATCAGATCGATCGGAATCCCCTCCTCCTCGAGGGCTTCCAGAACGGCGATATGGGCCATTCCCCGCGCCCCTCCTCCCGAGAGGACCAACGCGACGGTCGGTTCTTCAGCGAAAAGCAACGAAGTCGACAAAAACACGATGCTCAGAAGAGCGGCAAATCGTTTCATACCTACTCCAATCGCGAACCGATAAAACGCTGATTGCCATTGATGAACGAACGCCAATCCATTTCCTTTCTTTTTTCAAGCTGCAGGGTCGTTACCCACAGAACTCCCAGACCCGTTCCGATCCCGATCCCTTTTTCTTTATCAAAACCGAGAACTCTTCCCGGCTCAACCACCTCGAATCCAAGTTCGTTGACTCTTCCCCAGACCCCGGAAATGATCAGACTCTGACCCTCATAGGTGCAACGGGCTTTCGGCCAAGGGTTCAAAGCCCGGATCCGGGCATGAAGGGATCGGGCATCCTTGGAAAAGTCCAAAGGCGCGTGATCGAGCGTAAGCAGCGGGGTGTAGGTTGCCCTTCCCGTCTGGGGAGTGAACAAGGCGGTTCCCTCCATGATGCGGTTCAACCCCTCAATGGCAAGAAGGGCGGCTTCACCGGCCACATACTCCGTAAGCGAGCGGGCGGTTTCATCGCCGGCCAAAGGAAAACGCTTTGCAAGCAGGATGTCGCCTTCGTCCATCTTGAGGTCGAGTTTCTGGAGGGTGATTCCGCTTTCCGTTTTTTGATGCAAAATCGCCCCTTGGATCGGAGTCGGCCCCCGGAACTCGGGCAGCAGGGAGGGATGGATGTTCAAAACCTCGCCGCTGAACAGGCTTAAGAATTTCGGACCGAAGATCCGCCCGTAGGCAAAACACAGGAGCGTGTCGCATTCATGGATCGCAACGGCCCGGCGGGCATCCTTGCCAAGCCGGTCAAATCGGAGAACGGGAAGACCAAGTTCTAAGGCGGCCTCTTCGACGGGAGTGGGAATCGGAGTCCGGCCCCGCTTGCCCGGCTTCGGTTCGTTCGTCAGAACCGCACCGACTTCATAGCGGACCGCCACCGCCTTGAGGGTGGGAACCGCGATCTCGCTGCTGCCGGCAAACAGAATCCTCACGCACGGGTTCTCCTCTTCCTGTTTCGTCGATTGAACGCCTGTACCGCCCGGTCATGCTCATCTTTGTCGAGGCGGTCGATGAAGAGAACGCCGTTCAGGTGGTCAAGCTCGTGCTGGATCGCCCGGGCGAAGAGCCCTTCCGCCTCGACGGTAAAGGGCCTGCCCTTCACGTTCAAAGCCTGAACCGTCACCCGGGCGGCCCGGGTCACCTCGCTGAAGACGCCAGGGATCGAAAGGCAGCCCTCTTCGGCGGTCACGCACTCTTCACTGGTGGCGATGATCTCGGGGTTGATGAAGACCCACCGCTTTCCATCGCGGACATCGATGACGAACAGGCGCTCGGAAACACCGACCTGCGGAGCGGCGAGACCCACCCCGTCCGCCTCCGCCATCGTCTCGAACATCGCATCGACCAGCAGGGCGAGCGCACTGTCAAATGTCTTTACGGGCTTGGCCTTCTCGGTGAGAACCTCTTCGCCCAGCGTATATATGTCCAACATCGTTCTCTCATAATACCTAGGCACTGCGGCGAGCGTCAACGTCATACCCTTACATCAGGGTCAAGGGATCGATGTCGACCTCGACATAGACAGATCCGGAGGGGGTGTAGGAGCCGAGAACCGTGGAAACAAGGTGGTGGGCCTGGGCGGCGCTTTCGCCGCTGACCAGGAGGTGGTACCGCCAGTTCGAGGCGATCTTCTCGACCGGACACTCGCCGGCGACCAGCAGCCTGGGCCCCTTCGTTCCGCTTGCCTGGTTGAACAGAGCGGCAAGCTTCCCCGCCTCCTTGGTGACCCGTTCCCGATTCCGTCCCCGAAGCGTTATGTTGATTAATCGGGTGTAGGGAGGAAAGTTCGTCTCCTTCCGGGCGATCAGCTCCCCTTCATAGAAGGAAGCGAGATCCCCGCTGAGGGCATGCACGATCGCCGGGTTGTCCGGATGGAACGTCTGAATGACCACCCTGCCTTTATCGGTATACCGCCCCGCCCGACCGGAGACCTGGACGAGCAGGCTGAAGGTCCGCTCCTGCGCCCTGAAATCGGGAATGTGCATCCCGCTGTCCGCCAGAACGATGCCGACCAGTTCGACGTGGGGGAAGTTCAACCCCTTGGCGACCATCTGCGTTCCCAGAAGGATGTCCGTCTCGCCGTTCCTGAAGCGCTCCAGCACCGCCTGAATATGGCCTTTCTTTTGGGCGGTATCGGTATCCAGCCGCTCGAGACGGGCGAAGGGGAAGAGGCTCTTCACCTCCTCCTCCACCATCTCGGTTCCATACCCGCTGTAGCCCACATCGAGGGAATGGCAGGAAGGACAGCTTGTGATCGGGTTCCGGGCATAGCCGCAGTAGTGGCAGACAAGCCTTCCTTTGTGCTTATGGTACGTCAGGGAGACATCGCAGTGGGGGCAGCGCAGCTCGAACCCGCAGCTCCGGCAGTGGAAGAAGTAGGAGAACCCCCGGCGGTTGAGAAACAGGATCACCTGCTTCTTCGCTGCCAAGGTTTCCTTCATCAACCGGGCGAGCCGTCCGCTGATCGTCCGCTTCTCCCCGAGAAGATTCACCACCTCGATCTTCGGCATCGCCCCGCCGGCGACCCGCTTCGTCAGAAAGAGCGGAGTTATCGCCTCGGTCTTGTGCATCAGATGGTACGCCTCCAGCGAGGGGGTGGCGCTGCCCATGATCAGGCGGGCCCCCTCCTTCCGGACCCGGTGCTGGGCGACCTGGCGGGCGTGGTAGCGGGGGGTGCTCCCGCTTTTGTAGCTGTTCTCGTGCTCCTCGTCGATGATGATGAGGCCGAGGTTTTCAACCGGAGCGAAGACCGCGCTCCGGGCCCCGATCACGAGGTCCACCTCGCCCTTGAGAATCCTCCGCCACTGCTTCAGCCGCTGGCTGGGGGTGAGGGCGGAATGGAGGATCGCTACCCGGTTTGCAAAGCGCCCGGCCACCAGAGCGGCGAGCTGGTGAGTCAAGGTGATTTCGGGAACGAGGTAGATCACCCCCTTTCCTTCAGCGATGACCGCCTCGGCGGTTCGGAGATAGACTTCGCTTTTTCCGCTGCCCGTCACCCCGTGCAGGTAGAACATCCTTTCATCGGAGTTCAAAATGTTTGAAAGAGCGGCCTCCTGTTCGGCGCTCAGCCGCTCGATCCGCCCGGCGCTGAACGCCTCATCCTGCTCAAGCCCGCCATAGGCGGAATCCCGCCGGCCGCCGGGAATGACGAGGGAGATCGCCTCCCCCTCCGAGCAGAGGTAGAAACGGCTGATCCACCGGACAAGCTCGACGGTCTTCTCGGTGAACACCGGTTCGGAGTCGATCATCCGCTTGAGTTCTTTGAGTTCGAACGGAGAATCGTCCGTGTCGCGGACGCCGACGATGTATCCCGTTACCTCCCGGGAGCCGAAGGGGACGACCGCCCGGCAACCGAACAGGGACGCCTCCTGAAGCTCCTCGGGAACGAGATAGGTAAAGGACTGCTTCAGCGGCACATCCACCAGCACGTCGGCATAGAGCGCCATTAGGATCTCCCCGGCAGAGCGATGTTCAAAAACGAAGCGATCTTCTTCAGATCCTCCCACACCGGGCGCTTGAGGCGCTGGTCGCGCAGGACCGCGGCGGGGTGGTAGGTGACGAGGACGGGAATTCCTTCATAGCGGTGGAACGTTCCCCTCAGGGCGGCAAGAGTATCCTTTCGCCCCAGAAGGGTTTGGGCGGCGACTCTGCCGAGCAGGAGGATCGCCTGGGGCTGGAGCAATTGAATCTGGCGGGAAAGATATGGAACACACGCCTCAACCTCATCGCCTTGAGGATCGCGGTTGTTCGGCGGGCGACACTTGACGATGTTGGTGATGTACACCCCGTTCGTCCGGCTCAGGTTGATCGCATTGAGCCACGCATCAAGGTACTTTCCCGCTCGACCGACGAACGCTTCACCCTGAAGGTCTTCATCGCCCCCCGGGCCTTCGCCGATGACCATCAGCGTTGGGGAGGGAACCCCCGTCCCGAAGACCGTTTTGGTTCTGGTTTCAGCAAGCCGGCACAATGAGCATTTCCCAACCGCTTCTTCGAGGTGCTTGAAGCTCATCTGATCGACCCGGTTTTTGTCAAAGCCCGGAGTGATGAAGAGGTCGAGAACCGGTGAAAGATCCCCTGTGGAGGTGGGATCGACCTCCCGGTCGGAAATGAGCGCCTCGGCTTCATCACAGATCGTTACAAATGTTCTGATCGAATCTTCAATGTCCACCGTACTCTTCCTCAAACCACGCATACTCCTCTTCATCGTAGGTGATGCGGTACAGGTACAGGCCGCACGCCTGAGCGGTTCGGCCCGCCCGAAAGCGATCCTTGGCCTCCAGAATTCCAACAAACTCTTCGACGCCCATCTTTTGGCCGGCAAACTGGATCATCGAACCGACGAGCGAACGGATCATCTTATGCAGAAAGGCGTTTCCGGATATCGTATAGGTGAGCAACTCGGCCCCGAAGCGGTCTTTTTCGATCTTCCAATAGGATTCATAGATGTCCCGGACCTTGCTTTCACTGTTGTCGCTTGCCGCGGCGAAGGTGGTGAAATCGTGGGTTCCGACGAGGATCTTTGCATATCCGTCAAGAAGCGGCAGCGAGGGAAACGCCTTCAATTTCGCCACTCGGTGCTCATCGAAGCCCAGCAGCTCCCCTTCCCGCTTGAAGTAGTAGCGATAGGTCCGCCCCATCGTCGTATACCGGGCGTGGAAGGAGCCGTCGACCTCCTCCGAGTGAAGGATCCGGATCGATTGGGGAAGCAGGCGGTTCAGCGCCGGTTTGAACTTGCCGCTTTTGATATTCCGGTGAGCGATGTCGAAGTGGCAGACTTGGGCGGCGGCATGGACCCCGCTGTCGGTCCGCCCGCTGCCGATCACCTCGACCTCCTCGTCGATCATCTCAAGGATTGTTTGTTGGAGCACGCCGACCACCGTAGGCGCATTGGTCTGATATGCCCACCCGCTGTAGGGGGTCCCATCATAGGAGAGGATCATTTTAATCCGCCGTTTGCCCGCTTCGATCGGCACAAGGGCGGGTCTTTTCCAATCAGAACGCGCCATCGTTTCCTCCCGAAATCAGAACGACGGCGACGGCCACCGGATCGTCATGGGAGATCGAAAGGGTGACCGTTCTCCCCCCGGTGAGCGCCCGGGCTTTTGAAGAGAGGTTGATGACGGGCTCGCCGTGTTCACCCCTCGTGGTCCACACATCCTGAGTGGAGAGGGTTTTCATCCCGTTTCCCACCGCTTTGAAAAACGCCTCCTTCACGGCGAAGCGACCGGCGAGAAACTCCCCGGGGCGGGGGCTCCTCTCCGCTTGAGCCAACTCTTCAGGATGGAAGATTCGCTTTCTGGCATGCTCGCTCAAATCCTCGATCCGCCTGATCGCCACGACATCGATTCCGATCAAGGGCCGCTCCTTGGACCGAAGAGCACCCGAACGGAGCTTGGCGAAGCCTTGAGGGTGATCTCGCTCCGCTCAAACACCTCCCGGTCATGGGTGAGAATGACGTTCGCCGTTGTGATCCCCTCCTTCTCCACCTTGGAGAAATCGACGACGGCGGTGATCGAATCCGGATTGATCAGGTAGATGATGTGTTCATCGCCGCGGATTTCCACATCGATCGAATCAGGCACAAGGGATTGCGCCTCCATCCGTTCGGGGAGCAGCACGGTGATGGGAATCGTAACGCTGCGGGCCCCGATCGTCGAGTAATGGATGAACGCATAGACCGCTACCGCAAGGAGCAATGAAAGGACTTTTGCGGGCCAGTTCACCAGGAATCCCTGAAGGTACTTATTCAACCTCTTCACTTCCCGCCTCCTTCATCACCTCTTCCGGGGTGATGTCATGATAACTGAAGAGCGCCAGCAGCATCCGCTTGACCGTCGGAATCGAAAGGTCATAGTAGAGGTTAGCGTTGTAGGTCAGGCTGATCGCCCCGGTCTCTTCGCTGACGATCAGCACGACCGCATCGCTTTCCTCGGCAAGGCCGAGGGCCGCCCGGTGGCGGGTTCCGAAGGATTTCTTGATATCCGTCTGCTCGCTCAACGGCAAGTAGCAGCCGGCGGCGAGGATCTTGCCGCCCTGGATCACCATCGCCCCGTCATGGAGCGGCGTGTCATGATCGAACACGGTGAGGATCAGGGAGGAGGAAAGATCCGCATTGAGCCGGGTCCCGCTGTCGATGATCTGGCGGATCGGAAGCTTTCGGGGAAAGACGATCAACGCCCCGCGCTGTTTGTTCACCAGCACGTTGCATGCATTGAGGATCGAATCGATCTGGTCGCTGCTCGTCGTCTGGGTTCCAAGCCGGAAAATCCGGCCGCCGCCGCTCCACAGCTGGCTGAATGCCCGCCTCAGCTCCGCCTGATAGACCACGCAAAGCAGAATCGTCGTCGGCACCGTGATGTACCGATAGAACCACAGAAGCACATCCAGCTTGAAGAGGAAGCTCAGCGCGTAGACGGAGAAGAGGACGATCACGATCCGGACGAGCGCAAGCGCCTTGGTTTGAGCGATCGCCGCGTAGAAGCGATAGAACACCCATGCAAGGATTCCGATCTGCACCGCAGGCCGGAGGAATGCGAGGATGCCCTGAATGATATCGGTGAACATCTAGACCGCTCCTTTCCTACACCCACTCAAGCGTTCGCTCGACCGCTTTTTTCCAAAATCGGACTTTTTCACTCCGGGTTTCATCATCCATCGTCGATTCCCATCGCTTCCTTTCTTTCCAGTAGGAGGAAAGCTCATCGAGGTCCTTGTATACTCCGACGGAGAGTCCTGCGGCATATGCAGCCCCCAAGGCGGTGGTCTCGACGACTTGGGGCCGGATGACCGGCACGCCGAGCAGATCCGCCTGGAACTCCATCAGCGGCTCGCTGTTCGTCATTCCTCCGTCGACCTTCAGCTCCGTCGTTCTGATGCCGCTGTCGCTCTCCATCGCTTTGAAGATATCATACGCTTGGAACGCCGTGGCCTCCAGAATCGCCCGGCAGAGGTGGGCTTTGGTGACGAACGCCGTCAAGCCGGCGATCACTCCCCGGGCGTCGCTCCGCCAATAGGGGGCGAACAACCCGCTGAACGCGGGAACCACATAGACTCCGCCCGAGTCCGTTACCGTAAGCGCTTCGCGGTCCAGCTGCTGGGCGCTTTCAACCAGTTTCAGGTTGTCGCGCGCCCACTGGACAAGCGAGCCGGCCACGGCCACCGACCCTTCAAGCGCGTAGGTCGGCTTTTCATCACCGATCTTGTACGCGACGGTGGAAAGCAGGCCGTTTTGCGACCGGGCGAGATCGGTGCCCGTATTCACCAGCAGGAAGCAGCCCGTGCCGTAGGTCGACTTGCCCATCCCGGGCTTGAAGCACGCCTGGCCGAAGAGGGCCGCCTGCTGGTCGCCGAGCATTCCGGCGATCGGGACTTCGGCTCCGAGGGGGCCTT
>SHOI01000047.1:9764-13580 GCA_004294855.1 Sphaerochaeta sp.
GCCTGCTGGTCGCCGAGCATTCCGGCGATCGGGACTTCGGCTCCGAGGGGGCCTTCCTTGACGGTATGGCCGTACACCATCCCGCTGGACGGCACGATCGTCGGCAAAGAGCATTTCGGAACGGAAAAGATTTCAAGCAGCTCATCATCCCAGGTGAGCGTCTCGATGTTCATCAAGAGGTAGCGCGACGCGTTGCTGGCATCGGTGACGTGGATCCTTTTGCCGGAAAGTTGGTAGGCAAGCCAGGAATCGATCGTTCCGAAGACCGCTTTGCCCGATTCGGCGTCCGACCGCAACCCCTCGACATGCTCCAAAAGCCAGGCGATCTTCGACCCGCCGAAGTAGGGGCTGAGGACCAGTCCGCTTTTTTGTTCGATGACCGGGCCGTTCGGGCTGTCTTTCAACGCCTCGATATGGTCGCTGGTCCGAAGGTCCTGCCAGACGATTGCATTATGGTAGACCCGTCCGCTCTCCTTTTCCCACGCCACGATCGTCTCGCGCTGGTTGGTGATTCCGATTCCGGAAAGATCCTTGCCCCTCAGGCGGGCTTTTTTCAGGGCTTCGGTGATGCACTTCTGCGTATTGGCCCAGATTTCCATCGGGTCGTGCTCGACCCACCCCGGCTGGGGAAAAATCTGCGTGTGCTCAAGCTGGTGGGAAGCGACGATCGCACCCCCCTGATCGAAGATGATGAATCGGGTACTGGTCGTCCCCTGGTCTACTGCGCCTAAATACTTCATCCGTTCCTCCTCTTGGGCCAGTATACTTCGCACACCCGGTTTTTGAAAGTCAAAGCGCGCAGATGGGCGATCTCATCGCCCCAGATCGAGGGATCGGGTGTTTCAAGAACCAGCGGGATTCCTCTGAAGCGGGGATCCCGGACAATATGCTCGAACGTCGGCCATCCGATCGTCCCTTCGCCCAGACTGGCATGACGGTCGCGTTTGCTGCCGCTTTCGCTTAAAGCATCGTTGAGGTGAAGACCTCGCAGAAATTCGAGGCCGATCAACCGATCAAAGCGGCCAATCAGGTTCTCGAACCCCTCGACCGTCGAAAGATCGTAGCCGGCTACGTGGGCGTGGCAGGTATCCAGGCAGAACCCCAGGCGGGCATGGTTCCTCGTCGCTTCCAAAATTCCGGCAAGCTCCTCGATTGTCGAGCCGAGGTTTGAACCGCTGCCGGCGGTGTTCTCAATGACGAGGATCGCCTCCGAGCTCTCATCGAGCACCTCATCGATTCCCCGAGCGACGATCTTCATCCCCTCCTCCTTGGAGACGAGGCCCAGCGTGGAGCCGGGGTGGGTGTTCACCAGCTTCAGGCCAAGCCGTCCGGCGCGCCCAAGCTCATCGGCCATCGCCCGAATCGAACGTCGTTGTTTCTCCCGGTCGGGGTTGCCGAGATTGATCAGGTAGCTTCCGTGGATCAGAATCCGGTCGGAACCGAAGCCGGTTTCCTGCAACACCTCCGTAAATCGATCCGCCTCTTCCGCTTCGATCGGTTTGGCCGCCCATCTGCGCTGATTCTTCGTAAACATCCCCAAGGCGGTTGCGTTCAAGCGCTGCGCCTCCAAGAGGGCATTTTCCAGTCCGCCGGCGATCGAGGTGTGGGCTCCGATATAGTACATGGTTCCACGGTAGGGCTCAGCCCACCTCTTGTCAATCGATTTGTACCGGTAGGATGGGCTTCGTCTTCCAGCAGATGAACGTACCGGCGAATTTGAACATGATCGACAACGTCGTGCTGCCGGCGCTCCATGCGAAGAAGAGCCGGAAGCGGGAACCCTATCAGCGCGCCCAAGACCTGATGGATGATTTCCGCATCGGGGATCTTGCCGAGCGGAGGGTCAACGAGGTGTCCGGCGGGCAGCTGCAGCGGGCGTGCATCTGCCGCAGTCTGATGATGGAGCCCGAGATCATCTTCGCGGACGAACCCACCGGAGCGCTGAATCAGGCGGCCGCCGCCGACGTGATCGAGGCGTTTTTACAGATCAACCGGAAAGGAACCTCAATCATGATGGTCACCCACGACAGCAGGAACGCCGCGGTGTGTGATCGGATCCTCTATATGCTGGACGGCGAGATCAAAGGCGAACTGAGGCTTGGAAAATATGTCCACGATGAAGCGAAGGAACGTGAGAAAAGAACCGTCCGGTGGCTTGAGGAGATGGGATGGTAACCTGCCCGGCAAATGTGATGATGCTCCGATCGGGTGTTTCCGGCGCTCTTGTCAATTGATTTGAGGCGTGTTAGTGTCCTGTAACGGAGGTCATCCATGGCTGAACGACAGCTCGCCGCAGGCGACGAGCTTTACGGATTCATTTTGGAAGAGATCACCCCCTTGGCGGAATATCAGGGAACCGGGTACCTCTTTCGACATATTGAAACAAAGATGGAAGTCTACCAGGTGGTCAACGAAGACCCCGAATGCTTCTTCGGCTATCTTTTTCGAACCCTTCCCTGCAATGATACCGGCGTAGCCCACATCATCGAGCACTGCCTTCTGGCGGGATCGGAGCGCTATCCGGTGCACGATCCCTTCATGACGCTGCTCAAAGGCAGCGCCAATACCTTCATGAACGCCCTCACCTATCCCGACCGGACCGTATACCCGGCCGCCAGTCCCCTGAAGAAGGACTTCGACAATCTTTTTGCCGTCTACACCGATGCGGTCTTCGCCCCCCTGCTCCGGGAGGAGACGTTCTGGCGGGAGGGGGTGCGCCTCGTCTGTAACGAGGAGGGGTGCCACTACGAAGGGGTTGTCTTCAACGAGATGCTGGGCGTCAGCGCCGACCATGATGCGATCGTCAGCCGGTCGGCGGTGCAGGCGCTCTTTCCCGACAACCCCTACTCCTTCGAATCCGGAGGCGATCCCGAAGCGATCATCAACCTCTCCTATCAGGAGTTCCGCTCTTTCTACGATCAGTATTAC
This sequence comes from Sphaerochaeta sp., assembly GCA_004294855.1. GTDB lineage: Bacteria > Spirochaetota > Spirochaetia > Sphaerochaetales > Sphaerochaetaceae > Sphaerochaeta. The sequence continues at coordinate 12,693 of SHOI01000047.1, forward strand.
CACCCCTCCAATGCGAAGCTCTTTCTCTTCGGCCGGATGGAGGTCGGAGAAAAGCTGGCGTATCTGGATGAGCACTACCTCCGGACGAGGGGAATGCTTCAGATCGACTCGATCGTTCCGCTTGCCCGGCGGTGGGACCGCGAGCGGGCGGTCACCTTCACCAGCCCGATGGAAGAAGGCGGAGAAGAGGTGAAGAACGCCTCGATCATTCTTTCCTGGGCGACCACGGAGAACGACGATTCGCTCTCGGTGATGACCCTTTCCACGTTGGTGGACATCCTCCTTGGCAACCCCGCCGCCCCTCTTTACAAAGCGATCATCGATTCGGATCTCGCCTCGGACATCTCGCCCGAGAGCGGGATGAGCGCCGAGTTCCGGCAGATGCCCTTCATCGCCGGCTTCAAGGGGATCGACCCGGAAGACGGTGAAAAGGCGCAGAACGTCATTCTTTCCACGCTGAAAAAGATCGTCCGGGACGGTCTCGATCCCGAGCTCATCGAAACGTCGCTGAAGCGCACCCGCTTCAGCCAGCTGGAGATTCCCGGCGGTATTCCCACCGGCCTCAGGGCATTGACCCGAGCCACCCGGGCGTGGATGGTCGACCGGTCGCCCTCGGAGACGATCGAGTTGGTTCCGACCCTCAACGAGCTGGAAAAACGGATCAAGCGGAACTCCCGGTATTTCGAGGATTGGATCAAGGATCACCTCCTTGACAACCCCCATCGGATCCTTGTCACGGTGAAGCCGGATGAAGAGCATCAGAGGCGCCAAAACGAAGCGATCGCCAAGCGGGCGCTCCACGCCGCTAAACAGCCGGGCAGAAACGGGATGAAGGAGATCATCGAGCAGAACAAGCGCTTTGCCGCCTTCGAGGAGGAGCGGGACAGC
>SHOI01000048.1 GCA_004294855.1 Sphaerochaeta sp.
TCCTTATGAACAACCCCCTCCTGCAAGGTCAACTGTTGGCGTTCTTCACAGCGCTCTGCTATGCCCAAAACTCCCTTGCCCACCAGCATATCGGAAAAGTAATCGGCTCCACCGCAGCCGCTCATTTGCGGATGTGGCTCGCCCTTCCGATCGTCTTGCTCATCACCTACGCCGCTCAGGGTTTTCTCATACCGGCAAACCTTTCAACCCAAGCGATCGTCCTTCTCCTCATCAGCGGCTTCTTGGGATATTTTCTGACCGATCTTCTGCTCTTTCGTTCCTTCGTGTTATTGGGATCCCGGGAGTCGATGGTGCTTTTAACGATCTCCCCGATTCTCGTTGCGATCTTCGGATATTTCCTCTTCGATGAGGTTCTCAACCTGATCCAGATTCTCGGAATTCTCATCACCGTCGGGGGAATCGTCATCATGGTTCTCTTCGGCGAGAAGACCGCCAAAGCGGAAAGAACCCAAAAGCGTCTGGGATACATCCTTGCCACCTCGGCGGCGTTGACTCAGACCCTTGCCAATCTTCTTGCCCGTTCGGCGGTCATCGAGGCGGGGGCAATCACTACGAACCTATTGAGAAACCTCGGAGGATTGGCAGCGTTCATCATCTATTTCGGAGTGATCAAACGCCAAATCAAAGCCCATGCCAAGCCCTTTCTCGAAAACCGAAAGCTGCTTGTCCTCCTCTTCGTAGCGACCCTCTTCGGTCCGGTATTGGCGACGACCAGTCAGATGAAAGCGTATACCCTCGCTCCGGTGGGAATCGTTTCAACGATCACTCAGGTCTCCCCAATCATCCTCCTTCCGGTCGATTACTTCATTCTCAAACGCCACGTTTCCAAAGCTTCCTTTTTGGGAACTGTTCTTTCTGTTTTAGGGATTGGATTGCTCTTTTTAGCGATCTGAGCACTCGTTTACCTTGAGCTTGACGACCTCTTTGCTTCACAATAAGCCGTACGGGAACGGCTATGAGGAACAAACGAAGGATTCTGTTATTCTCTCTTCTTGTCGGACTGATTCACTGCTCCCCGCTTCTCCACGCCCGGGTTTTTGACAGCTTTACCTTTACCATCTCCAACGATTGGCATACCCCCAACATCGGATACAACGTTGATGACGGGATGAGCTACGGGGCTCATATCCAAGCCGATTTCACCTTCGGATTGACTATAAAGCTGGACGGGGTTTCCTTCACCGACAAACTCACCACCGAAACCCGATTCGACCTTATCTCCCTCGGTGTGTTCTATCCATTCCGATTCGCTCTTCGTTCCCTCGAAGTGACGATAGCGCCCCATCTGTCCTTCATGGTCACCGGAAATTTTGAATTCAGAACGATTCAAAACAGCTGGCATCTCCTTCGTAGAATCCCGATTCTCCGAATCGATTACCTCGATAATGACACCCTCTTCACGATCCAGGGCGGAGGGGAGCTTTCAGCATTTTATCCCCTTGGTCAAGGTGGTCTGGATACCCGAATCGGCTTCACGATCGCCCCCAAGTGGGTGAACCGCTTCGAAGCGACGCTTGCCTACTACCCTGATTTCGCGACCCGAATCGGTCTTTCTTTCCGGTATCTTGATCTTGGTGAACTCTATCCGACGCTGGGTGATTACCTGGATCGCTACCGGGGAATTGAAATCTCTTTTACCCATACAAGCGGACCGCTTACCGAGTTTTTCCTCATCTATCCCGAACAGGGCATCTCCTACGGTTCCTATGCATTCAACGTCCTCGGGTTCAAAGAAGAAAAGACATTTGCCAAGGCCGACTGGACCTACTCCTATGGGTTCGCCCTCGACAATCGCCCGGGACTGCTTCAGCTCCTTGAATTCTCCTATAAGGGGTTCGGGATCGAAATTCAAAACACCAGCGGCCCGATCAAAAACTCCGGCGGCTTCGAGATCGCCCGCCATCAGGGCGGGATGTATGCAATAAGCTACCGCTTCGAGCTCTTCAACCACCCTTGGCTCAAACCATATGTAAAACCCTTTGGAGGCATTCAGCGCTTCGTCTACCTTGAAAACCTCATTCCCGCCATTGAGAAATACCTTCCGACAATCGGTCTGGAGGTCGGGCTGCTCTTCGGAGACGAGGATGCCCTCGTCTTTGGCGGAACGGCGTGGCGACCCCGACTCGGCGCCCGGATCCACTACCTCTTTTTCCACGACCGGATCGCACCCCTCTTCCCGGAGGTCTACACCCATCCCAAGAACAAAATCCGGCTGAACCTGCTCATGGCGCTGGACATCGGACACGACATGAGCGCCCTCAGGAATCGAAGCAGGCGTCCCGAGCGCTTTCTTGCCCCCTATTTGCCGTAAAACCTTCTGCTCTTTGCTGTATTGGGGAACAAACTTTTGTACAATGAAGGCGATGAAACGAGCATGCGCGATCATCCTTCTCTTTCTCTGTTTTTCCGGCTTGGGGGCGACAACGTTTGAAGAAGTGAGCTTCGGCACCGGAAACGACTGGATCACCCTTGGTCTCGGAGACAACTGGGATGACGGGCTCAGTTACGGCTTGCATGCAACGGTGAGGATGAAAAACCGGCTTCGCCTTACCTTGGCCCTTGAAGGATATACCGACAAGCTCATCCATCAACAGCGATACGATCTTGCCAAGCTGGCGATCACCTATCCCTTCCTCTTTGATTTCCGTCATTCATACGCGCGCCTTTCCCCGGCCGGCGGAGTCCTCATCGCAGGAAACCTGGGGTTCCAGAACGCTCAGAACTTTTTTCACCGAATCCTGCAAAAGGATGAACTCACCCTTGCCTATCCTCAGGCGGAAACCTCGGTCCATCTTCATCTCGGAGGAGAAGCCGCCTATGGCGTACGAATCGGGCCGGCACTGCTTGAAGGAATCATTGGTCTCGAATATGGCCCGGGATGGGAGTTCGATTGGGAGGCGGGGCTCAGCTTGCGGATGAAGAAGGGTGGGAGCTTTCTCACCGCAGCATGGCGGGCAGTGTATCCTTCCGACCGATATGTGAGCCAGAGCCTTCAGACCGGACGCTATGAAGGGCTTGTGCTCTCGCTCTTCCACGACGGAGGGATCATCCAATCCTTCTTCTCCACCTACCCCGCAAGCGGGTATTCCTACGGCGGGTGGATGGTCAATCTCCTTGCGTTTACTAAAAAGCCGACCTACAACGAAGCCCACATCGCCTACGGAATCGGAATCTTTCTCGATCCGACGGGCTTGAGAAATCGATCGAATGAGATCATCTACAAGAATGCAAGTTTGGAAGTGCGCTACAAGAACGGCCCGATCGAAGACTCCTGGTTTCAGGTCGCTTCCTACCTCCTCGGCTGGCGCTTCGACCTGTATGAAGGCGCCCGGGCCGCCCCCTATCTCAAGGTTCTGGCGGGCCTCGAGCGCTTCAGCCTCAAGCACGAGACCCGGACGACCCGGGATGAACAGCTTCATCCGACGATCGCCTTCGAAGCGGGCTCGTATATCGGCAGACCGAATCAATGGATTATCGGCAACCTCAACTATCGTCTTCGCGTAGCGGGAAGCATCCACTACGTGCCGGGAGTTACGAACCGCCCCGCCCTCCCCCTTGCATATCGGAAACAAACACCCCGGTGGATCTTCCAGATCGGTCTGGGTCTTGAAATCCGGCACGACCTCACTTAGAAGAGGGAAAGGCCGTCGATACCGATCGTATAGTTCCATGCTCCGCTGCTGAGTATGTGGAATGCAACGAAGAACTTCAGCTCGGCTCCGCTTACCATCACATACCGGGCAGAGAGCTTCGCTTCGAAACCGGCATCTTCAAAGAATGGATTCCCGGCGGGATACAACACCGTCTGAGCCCCCACCTCAAGACCGAGGCCGGTAAAACCCCCATAGAGGAAGGGAAGATCGAGAAGCGTAAGGGGAATTCGGAGCTTCAACCCAAGCCGAAGCTTTTGATTGTGAAAGTATTGCGGTACGAATCCATAGATCGGCAGAACGATTTCATTCAGAACATGGTTTGAATAAAAGTAATCGACCGAGGCATTGAGCATCACGCTTGATGAACCGAGTCGACTCTGTCCTTGGAGGTTCGCAATTCCCAGCGTGATCACCGGCTCCTGGAAATAGGTCTGGAGTCGAACCGTCGAGGAGATGAGGGAAAGACCATAGAAGTCGCTTGTTCGGCCGTTTCGCTTTTGGTGGATTACCCCCGTTCCGAGGTTCATGAAGCCGCTGAACCCGTCCGTGTTCCCGTGCTCAATCCTTCCTCCGCCTAAGATGTTCAGTTCGGTAAGCGTTTTTGAAGAAACAAAGGAAAACAGGGTCACTCTGCTTTGAAGGGAGAGCTCCTGATAGTCCTTTTCAGCGGAGAGGCTGCTTTCCACCGCCAGCCTTCCCTTCCGGTATTGGTAGGTGAATGCACCATACGGATATTCTTTTTCCACGTCGATTCCCGCCAAGGCCAAAAGGGTGTGCTTCCGCAAGAGGCTGGAGGTATGAAAAAAAATCCCGGGAAGCCATTGATTTCCTTCCATGAAGGGATAGGGCAAGACCAAGTTCATGCGTAAGGTATCGCGGTAGGGAGTTATTTCAAACGAAGGAGCAACGCCTGCCTTGGATTCATTTCGGGGTGGCGCTAACTCGCCCGCCGTTCCCTCAAGACCTGCGTAGTCAAGAGCCCTGACCGCTCGGCCCGAAGCCACCGCCGTTTCATAGAGGAGCAGATCGTCCACCACCGTAAGAGCGAAGATTCCGTTTTCATCCTGAAAGAGTTCTTCAACGGCGTTGCTCTCAAGATCGAGACGGTAGGCACCGAAGGTCTTCTCCCCTTCCGCGGTGAAGAGGATCGTCGAATCATCAATAAAAACCGGATCGCCAAGCTCATCACCGGTCGGTCCGATGAGAGTTCGAGCACTCGCGCTGTCAACCAGCACCAGACCCGTGTTGCCTTCCTTTACCTTGACCGTGACGATCTTCGACCCGTCGCTGCTCAGAGCGCTGTCAAGGAAGCTTGCCCCATCTTCATGCAGCAGGAGGTTTGTCGATCCATCGAAAAGATTCACCTCAACCAGATCATGGAAGGAGCCGTTTATCAAACTTGCGATCGCCCGTTTGCCATCTTTGCTGAGACGGGGATGAAGCAGGCGCTGCTTGTTCGTGAGCTGCTTGCCCTCCCCGTCTCCGAATCGGTAGAGGAACAAGTCGCTGTACCCTTCGGGGGCGAGAACAAGCGAGTTGGGGCTTGTGGTGTCGATCCAGCGGGAACTGAACAGGGCATATTCATCACCAAGCGAAATCGCCGAAGCTTTTCCGATCGGCAGGGTCGCTATCCTCTTTCCCGTTTCATACTCCTTCAGGAAGGTTCCCTCTTTCGGCGTCGACACGACGCCCACGATTCCCGCTTCCGTCCGAGCGGGGAGAAACGCGCTTCCTCCTTTGCCTTCCGCATACAGGAACCCGAGGGAAGAAGGCACCGTTCGAATCCGCTCCTCGATCGCCGCTTCAAAAAGTTCCTTGGCGGTGATTCCGATGACCCTTTTGAAGATCCAGTTCATACCCATGAAGGGGAAGTTGACGAAGGTGCGGTTGATCTCGTTGAACGCGGAAAAGCCGTAGGTTCGGATCAGGTATTCGATCATGATGTATCCGGTCGCATAGATCCGGCCGGAAGGCGGATAGACTCCGCTGTAAGCGCCTTTGGCCAAGGACCACATCGATTCTTCATCAATCGGTTTTTGGGTAAGCAGATCGAACTTCAGGGAGTTTCCCCTTCCGCTCTCGCCGTCCATCGATTCGGCATATGTGGTGATCCCTTCGATCCACCATCCCGGCATGAAGGATACGGGAATCATCGTCATCCCCGGGCCGAAGATGCGCAAGATCTTATAGATGCCTTCAGCCTTGGTGAGGTGAAGGTAGTGGGTAAGCTCATGGATATAGACCTGTCTCAGCCAAGAGCGGGTCTTGGTTCCCAGAAACTGGTCTTCGTCGCTGGCGAGGTAGAGGATGATCGAGGAGGGAAACGGGGCGTACATCCCGTTGGCCCAGGCGGTGCGCCCGGCGAGGATTACCGGCACCCGCTTGGTTGTCGGGTTTTCCAGCAACGCAGCGAGCTCTTCGAAGATCTCATCGGCGAAGGAGGCGATCTCCCTGGCCGCTTCGGCTTCCTCTTCTTCAAAGATGATCCTCGCATGGACCGTCTCGATCTGCTTCCATGAGGAGGCAAAGAGCAGGGTCGAGGAAAGAAACAGCACCACGAAGAGAAAGCGCTTCATGGTGCTGACTATACCCGCTCTTCGAACGCTTGTACAGATTAGACGATCGTTCTGATCCAGCCTTTGGGCGCTTCGATCGTCCCGTATTGGATTCCGGTAAGGGTATCGTAGAGTTTCTTGGTTATCGGTCCCATCTCCTTCATGCCGCTGGGAAGGAAGACCTCCCCGTCCCTAGTGGTGACCGATCCGATCGGACTGATCACCGCGGCGGTTCCGCACAGGCCTCCTTCAACAAACTCGGGAAGCTCGCTCAGTTCGATCTTTCGCTCTTCGACCTCGAGCCCGAGATACTCGCGGGCCACCGAGATCAGGGAGCGCCGGGTGATCGAGGGAAGGATCGTCGGACTCTTGGGGGTGACGACCTTTCCGTCTTTCGTTACGAAGATGAAGTTCGCCCCTCCGGTCTCTTCGATATACGTCCGGGTCTGAGAATCAAGGTACATGTTTTCATCAAACCCCTGCTTTTTCGCTTCCAGGCCGGCATAGAGGCTCATCGCGTAGTTCAACCCCGCCTTGATGTGGCCCGTTCCGTTCGGGGCGGCACGGTCATACTCGGAAACAAGGAGCCGAAGCGGTTTCACGCCGCCTTTGAAATAGGGACCGACGGGGGTGGTAAAAATTCTAAACGTATACTCGGGAGCCGGAGCGACGCCGATGATCGCTCCCGATCCGTACATATACGGCCGAATATACAGACTGGCGCCTGAACCGTAGGGCGGAACGAACGCCTTGTTCGCCGTCACCACCTCATCGAGAGCCGAGAGGAAGCGGTCGACGGGGAACGGAGGCATGACGAGCCGCTTGGCGGTTTCATACATCCGCTGGGCATTGAGATCGGGGCGGAACGCGACGATCCGGTCATCGACGGTCGTGTAGACCTTCAGCCCTTCGAAGCAGGTCTGGGCGTACTGCAACGCTCCGGCGCACTCGCTCATGACGACGTTGGGATCATCCGTCAATCCTCCGTCATCCCATGCACCATGTTTGTACACAGATACATACCGCCAATCGGTAGGAAGATACCCGAAGCTCAAATTCGCCCAATCTATCGGCTTTTTCTCCACGCTCATGCCCCCAAAAAGATATTGAGACCATTGTATCGAGCTTCATGCACTTCGTCTATAATTATGCAATATTATTGTATATAGCGTGAAAAAGAAATCATCGCTTCCCTAGAGAACCGCTTCGATCGCCTTGGAGATGTCGTCAAAGCTGTGGGTCGGCTCGAAGCGCCGGACGACGTTTCCCTTCCGGTCGACCAGAAACTTGGTGAAATTCCACTTGATGTCACTGTTCTTCTCATAGTCGGGATCAGCCTCCTGCACGATGGAAGCGATCTTCTTGCCGAGGGCATGGGAAGGATCGAAGCCGGCAAAGCTCTTCTCTGCTTTCAGGAACGTGTACAGCGGATCCTCCTCCGCCCCGTTGACTTCGATCTTGTCAAATCGAGGGAACTCCGTCCCATAGTCCACTCGACAGATCCGATCGATCTCGTCGATATCCTCGGGCGCCTGCTCTCTGAACTGGTTGCTCGGGAAATCGAGGATTTCAAACCCTCTGTCTCTATAGCTCTCATAGAGCTTCTCCAGCTCGGTGTATTGCGGGGTGAAGCCACAGCGGGTAGCGGTGTTCACGATCAGGAGCGCCTTGCCGGAAAAGGCCGACAAGTCGACTTTTTTTCCATCCATCCCGTTCACGGAAAAATCATATATGTTCATGTGTTGTCTCCTATTATATTGCCTTATATTATATTTTGCACAATATATATGGGAATAATAAAGCTCCTCATCTATCCCGTCAAGAGATGTGAGGAGCCAAATCTTAGTATTCGTTGTAATACTGTTTGCTTACCGGTGATGAGCCTTCCCAAACGATTTCTTTGTAATGGACCGGGTCGGTGTCCCCTTCACTGGAGATGAAGAGCATCTGACTTGTTTCATCAAGTCCTAATTGCTCGCGCAGTCCGGCATAGGCGCTGTTGCCCATGATCGTGGCCAGAAGACCCAATCCTCCGGCTCCGCTTTCTCCGCTCTTCACTTGAGGATCACCGGGAATCGGCGAAGCATAGATCCGCATCCCCTTCGCTGCAAGCTCATCGGGTATGACGATGAAGCCGTCGGCATAGGCATCGATGATCTCCCACGCCAGAGGAGAAGGATCGCCACAGGCGAGGCCGGCCATCAGGGTATCAAGATCGCCGCCGACGCTGCGGGGCTTGCCGTCGTCGGCCAATGCGCTTTGATAGAGGCACTGGGCCTTCTCCGGTTCCAGAACGTAGCAAAGCGGAGCGTCATCCCCGAAGAGCGCATGGTAGTGGCCGATGACCGCTGCGGCCAGCGCCCCCACTCCCGCTTGGACGATGACATGGGTCGGCTTGGCGATGCCGGCCTTCCCGAACTGCTCCTGAGCCTCGGTGAGCAGCGTCAGATATCCTTGCATGATCCACGTCGGGACTTCGGTGTATCCGTCCCAGGAAGTGTCGCTGATGACGACCCAGCCGTTCTTGTCGGAATCAAGTGCGACCTGACGAACCGCATCGTCGTACGTTCCGTCGATGACCACGACCTTCGCTCCGGCGCTTTCAATCGCTTCTATTCGACGAATCGAGGTATCCTTATGGACGTAGATGATGCTGGAAAACCCGAGCTGCGTCGCCGCCCATGCGACGCCGCGCCCGTGGTTTCCGTCCGTCGCGCTGGCGAAGACGAGGTCTCCGACCTTCTCCTTCACCTCCTTGGAGGCCAGATAGGAGAACGGCGTATCCTCGCCGAGAATCCCCAGCTGTTTTTGCAAGTACCGATAGAGGGCGAACGAACCGCCAAGCGACTTGAAGCTGTTCAACCCCAGCCGTTGCGATTCATCCTTTGTCCAAATTCCTCCGACTCCCAAAAGCTCGCTGAGCTTTGGCAAGCCCACCAGGTCGGTGAATTGATAGCCCGGCAGCTGTTGGTGGAAGCGATGGGCGTTTTGGGCATACTCCTTGGCAAAGAATTTCTTTGCAAGCTCCGGCCCCTGTGATCGCCTGTCTTTGAGAATCCAATGGATATCGTGTACGTTGCCCGTAATCATACCAGCCCTCCGTCGTGTGAAATCTACTGCTTCCAGTATAGGGCAGAAGATGCAATGATTCCAGAAGAATATGCAACAAAATGCAACAATCTAGCGGGAAACGATCGTGTACTCGGGATGTGTGATCTTAAACGCTATCGATCCGTCAAGAATCCCTTCGCTTGCGTAGACCGATCGATCCTTCGTCAGGAAAATCGCTTCGACCCCATCCAGCCGATCGATCAATTCAAGACCTTTTTCAAGCCCAAGCGCATAGACGGCGGTCGAAAGCCCGTCGGCGATGACTGAGCGGTCGGTGATGATCGAAACGCTGGTCAGCGGGGAAGCGACCGGATATCCGGTTTTCGTATCAAGGATGTGGTGATAGATCTTCCCTTCGTGTTCAAAGAATCGTTCATAGGGGCCGCTCGTCACCAAAGTCTGATCGACCAGTTCGACGATGCCGATGTAGGAGCCGCGGCTTGTATCCGGATCCTGAATTCCAATCCGCCACGGCGACTCATCCGGCTTGGAGTCCAGCACCAGGACGTTCCCTCCGAGGTTCATGATTCCTTTGTGGCCGGAAAGAACCCTGCCCGCCTCATCCGCCGCCCACCCTTTGGCGATTCCCCCCAGATCCAAGGCCATCCCCTGAATCGGCAGATAGACGCTGCTCGCCCCTTCATCCAGAACAACCAGCTTGTAATCGACAAGGGGAAGGAGCGATTGAATCTCTCCATCCTCTGGCACGTTGTTCGCACCCGAGATATCCCACAGCGTGACGAGCGGGCCGATCGTGGGATCGAACGCCCCTCCGGAGAGCTCGGCAATCTCAAGCGCAAGCTTGATGACGGCAAAGGTCTCTCCGCTCACGACGACGGGCTGGATCCCGCTTGCCTGATTCACCCGGGCAAGCTCGCTGTCATCCAGGTGACTGCTCATCAGGTGTTCGATCTCGTCGATCCGATCGAACGCCAAATCAAATTCGGTATTATTGCTTTTATCGTACAGGGTGATGGTGCACACCGTTCCCAGCAGCAGTTGCGTCCGACTTTTCGGGTCAACCGGCTTCGGTTTGCAGGAAACCAGAAGGATAACACTCAACAGGAGAAACAGCAGGATTCGCGATACTCGTTTCATAGCTGATGCCCAGTATGGGAAGAAGATGAAAAAATTGCAAGGAAACCACTCCGAAATATCATCACAAAACGGCAAGAATCATATACCCCAATAGGGTATATATATCGAACAGCCGAAAATAGCCTAATAACATCATAAAACGACTGTTTATAGTCTTGACATATACCCTACCGGGGTATATATCAATACGATATGGACAGTAAGATGAAACAGAAGATCGATCCCCGGCTTGCCCGGATCGAAGGTCAGGTGCGGGGAATCCGAGCGATGGTTCGGGATGATCGCTACTGCGTGGACATCCTTACCCAGCTCTCCGCGGTCGTTTCGGCATTGAAGAAGGTCGAGGAACTGGTGCTGGAGAACCACCTGAACACCTGCGTCAGCGATGCGATCCGGCAAGGAGATGAAGAGAAACGCTCAATAAAGATCAGCGAAGTGATGGACGTCTTCGCAAGCTTCCGCCGGCAGTAAAAAAAGAAGCAACCCGAAGGTTGCTTGGATCTGGGCAGTGCCAGGATTGAACTGGCGACTTCCACGATGTCAACGTGGCACTCTCCCGCTGAGTTAACCGCCCGATTTGGAGTACATCAGCGATAGTACCAGTAATCGGGGAAGCTGTCCAGTAGGTTTGGAAGGAGATGGAGAGATATGAAGACAACAATCATGACGAAGGGAATGCACTGCCCGGGGTGTGAAAACCGGGTGGCTTCCATCCTCAAGAACCTTGAAGACATCTGGAAGGTCAAAGCGAACGCAAAAAACGGCACGATCACGATCAGGTATACCAAGCCTGAGACGATCGAGCATGCAAAGGCGGCAATCAGGGAAGCCGGCTACGAGGTGGTTTTATGAGACGGATCAACGTCGGAGTCAACGGGATGACCTGCGCCTCCTGCTCGGCCGCGGTCGAGCGGACCCTCAGGGGCCTGGAGGGGATGGAGACCGCTCACGTCAATCTGGCAACCGAGACGGCGACCCTCTCGTTCGATGAACACACCCTTGATCTTCAAACCATCAAGCAGGCGGTCAAACGAATCGGATTCGAAATCTCGACGGAGATCGATCATGAGACCAGGGAGCTTCAGAAGCAGCAAGAGCAAAAGAACCTCCGTCACCGGCTCATCGTCTCGGCGATCCTCTCCACAATGCTCATGATCATTTCGATGGGCCCGATGCTCGGTCTGAAACTGCCTCTTGACGATCGGATCAACGCGATCCTTCAGCTGCTACTCAGCACGGGGACGATGATCGCAGGATATTTCTTCTTTTCCAAAGGGTTCACCGCCCTGATCAAGGGCGAGCCCAATATGGACAGCCTCGTCGCGATCGGAACTGCCGCCTCCTACCTCTCTTCGCTCGCTGGTGTGGTTCAGCTCCTGTCAGGAACCCCCGAGGCGTTCGGGCACCTCTACTTCGAAGGGGTCGGAACGATCATCACCCTGGTGATGCTCGGCCGCTATCTGGAGAACCGCGCCAAAGGAAAGACCGGCGAGGCGATCCGCAAGCTGATGGAGCTTGCCCCGCAAACCGCCACGATCCTAAAAAACGGAGAACAGGTCGTCATTGATGCAAAGGATGTCCTCGTCGGCGATACCGTGCTGGTGAAACCCGGGGAGAAGCTTCCCGTCGACGGGGTCGTCCTCTTCGGAAGTTCGGCGATCGACGAGTCGCTGCTCACCGGAGAGTCGATTCCCGTGGAGAAGACCCCGGGCAGTGACGTCTACGCCGCCACGCTCAACACCACGGGAGTGCTCCACTATCGGGCAAGCAAGGTCGGAAGCGACACCGCGCTGGCCAACATCATCCATCTTGTCCGGGAGGCCCAGGGTTCCAAGGCCCCGATCGCCCGGATCGCCGACCGGATCAGCGGAATCTTCGTCCCGATCGTCATCGCCCTCTCGCTCCTCACCTTTCTCGGCTGGATGATTCTCGGGAAGACCTCCTTGGACCTGGCGATCATCCGGGCGGTCAGCGTGCTGGTGATCGCCTGCCCCTGTGCCCTCGGCCTTGCCACCCCGATCGCCATCATGGTCAGTTCCGGCAAAGGAGCGAAGATGGGGATCCTCTTTCGAAACGCCACGGCGATCGAGCAGCTGCAGAGCGTGAAGACGGTCATCTTCGACAAGACGGGCACCCTCACGACCGGAAAGCCGGTGGTGACCGAGATCATCGCCGATGATCCGATGAGCATTCTCTCCCTTGCCGCAAGCCTGGAGGCGGGCAGCGAGCATCCCCTTTCCAAGGCGATCGTCGCCAAGGGAGCGGAAGAGCAGATCACCATGCATGAAGTCACCGATTTCCGAGCGCTCCCCGGACGGGGAATCGAAGGAACCATCGATCATGCATCGATCCATATCGGCAACCTGGCATTGATGAATGAACAAGGTGTCCCGATCAATGAAGCAACCCTGAAGGAACTCAGGCGGCTCAGCGACGAGGGAAAGACTCCCCTCCTCGTCGCCCGAAAGAAGACGCTGCTTGGCATCATCGCGGTGGCTGACACCCTCCGAGAGGAGTCCATCCAAGTGATCAGATCTCTGAAGGAAAGAGGCATCAAGACCGTCATGCTCACCGGAGACAACGATCGTACCGCACGGGCGATCGCAGTCCAAGCGGGAATCGACTCGCACCTCGCCAATCAATTGCCCGACCAAAAGGAGGCGGCCGTCACCGAATACGCGAGCAAAAAACCGACAGCGATGGTCGGAGACGGCATCAACGATGCTCCACCCCTTGCCGCCGCCACGGTCGGTATCGCCGTCGGTTCGGCGACCGATGTCGCTCTGGAGACGGCGGACGTCGTTCTGGTGAGGAACAATCTGGAGGATGTCGAGCGGGCGATCCGGCTCTCGGATGCTACGATGCGGAACATCCGCCAGAACCTCTTCTGGGCGTTCATCTACAACATCATCGGCATCCCGGTCGCGATGGGGCTTCTTGCCATCTTCGGCGGCCCCTCGCTCAACCCGATGTTCGCGGCGCTGGCGATGTCGTTCTCATCGGTCAGCGTCGTGGGGAACGCCCTCAGATTGAACAGATTCAAATGATGCAACGAGGTGCACCCCCAAAGGGATGCACCTCACCATCACACATCTGCTGGAG
>SHOI01000166.1 GCA_004294855.1 Sphaerochaeta sp.
TGCGGGCGCTCGTCGTCGGACCGCAGGAGCCCATGATCATCCCCGGCAGCGGGGGTGACGGCCCCATATAGTAGATCGCCTGCCCCTCAAGCTCCACCGGCAGGGGCTTCCCCTCTTCAAGCAGTCGCGCCAGCCGTTGATGCACTTGGTCGCGACCGACATACAACGTACCCGAAAAGCTCACTGCATCATACGCCCGAAGCGATTGCAGATCTTCTTCACTGATCGGAAGGTGTAAAGTTCTCATAGTCAGCCCTCCCAGACGATATGGGCGATCCGATCCGCCCAGCAGTTGATTGAAACCCCCATCGGCAAGCCTGCGATATGGGTGGGTTCATACTCGATCGCCACGTTCAACGCGGTGATCTTTCCTCCGAGGCCTCCGGCACCGACCCCGGTCGCCTGGACCCCGGCAAGGATCTTCTCTTCAAGCTTCGCATACCGCTCCACGCTGTGGGGCACCCCCACCTCTCTAAAGAGCGCCCGCTTGCTGAGGTAGGCGGCGCGCTCCATCGTACCGCCCAGCCCGATTCCGAGGAAGATCGGGGGACAGGGCTTCCCTCCGGCGATCGTGACGATTTCGGCGACCGCGGCTACGATCTGCTCTTCGGTGGCGGTGGGATTCATCATCCGGGTGGCACAGGTGTTTTCGCTTCCAAACCCCTTCAGAAGGATGTTGATTTCCACATTCCTGCCTTCAACGAGGTTCCACCAGATGATCGGGGGAGTGTTGGTTTTCGTGTTTTTTCTTCCGAACAGCGGCTCTTCCACGACCGAAGGACGGAAATACCCGTTTTTCGCCCCTTCTTCACACCCGGTCAGAATGGCTTCTTCGATCTCGGCGTGGGAAAGCGGACAGGATCGGCCGACATCCACGAAGACGTCGAACATGCCGGTGTCCTGGCACATCGGAATCCATTCATTCCTGCTGATTCTCAGATTTTCCAGAATCGCTTCCAGCACGGCGATGCTCGCCTTCGAGCCGACGCTCTTGCCGTCGAGGCGCTCTTCCTCCTCCCGCGCCCATTCGAGTCGTTTGTGAATCGGCTCATGCAGAATCCGCGCTGCATCGATCAACGCTTTTTCAATCCGTTTCGCCAAGCTCATACTCATCATCCTCCTTGTCGATCAAAAACCAAGGCATACGCCCAATCGTTTTGACCACCGGCAGGATGATCGCCAAGCCCACGATTAGGCCCATGACGTTCGCAACCAGGTCCATCATCTCCCGCTGTCGTCCCGCCAAGGGTTGAAGCAGTTCAATGATGCCCCCCAACAGCGTTCCGCTGACAAGCGTCCGCAGGATCGCTTTTGATGCCCACGTCGAAAAATGGACCACCGAACCTTCCCTTCGTTTCGCCGTCTCCTCCTCAGGCGCTCGGAAGAACGCCAGAAAGGAGGAAAATCCGTAGGCGGCATACACGAGGAAGTGCAGTCCCTTGTCTCCGAAAGGCACCCACCCGAGGGATATTCCACCTGTCCGATTGGAAAAAGAGAAATACCCTATACAGCATACCACGATTATCATCAGGACGGTACCGATTCGACGAATAATTCTTTCCGGCTTGGACGTCGTCAAAGCAAATCTCCTTGAACATATCCCCCCTCTTCCAGCAACGCTGAAAGCCGGGCGATGATTTGTTGCTTGGGGATCGGAAACCGCGGCGCTATTCGTCTGCTTCGCGGTGTTTCGCAAATCAGCCGCGCCACGACGATCCTCGGTTCCAGATGTCTCAGGAAGGTGACCAGTGAAGCGAGGTGTCGATCGCTCGAAGCGACGGTCACCTCGCCACTTTCATGCCAATCCTCCAGTACGGTGGAACGCAGGACGTGAAGATCGTGAATTTTCACTCCATCCGTCCCCATCTCGTTCAACAGATGGGCGGTCTTTACCACTGTCGAAGAATCCTCTTTCGGGAGCCCAAGCATTATATGTGTATAAACACCGATTCCCGCCGAACGTAACAACCCGACGCTCCTTCGATATGACGCCACATCATGGTTTCTTCCAAGCCGGACGAGCGAACCCTCATCGCTCGACTCAAGTCCGAGCTCGACGACGACCGCCTCCACCCGGTCTTTGAAAGAGGCAAGGAGCTCGACAATCTCCTCCGTGATGCAGTCGGGACGGGTGGAGACGATCAGCTCGACGAACGGTCCTTCATCCAATCCGCTTTGATAGATTTTCTTCAGGTTCTCGATCGAATCGTACGTATTGGTGTGGGATTGATAGTATAGACTGAAATGTTCGCTCCCATATCGCCTCTCGATGAACTCCTTGCCCCGGGCGATCTGCTTGGAGACGGAACGTATTCGTCCTTCCAGATCCCGGGCGTCTTCACCCACCCCCTCCTGATAGACCGCTTTTGAAGCGGCCTCGTCACAGAAGACGCACCCGCCAAGGCCCCCAATCCGGTTCGGGCAGGTGAAGTGGGCGTCAACCCCGATCCGATACACCGGATGGCCGTATCGCTCCTGCAAGTACCTGC
>SHOI01000049.1:0-12017 GCA_004294855.1 Sphaerochaeta sp.
CCCCCGCTGCCGGGGATGATCATGGGCTCCTGCGGTCCGACGACGAGCGCCCGCATGGATCCCTTCACCCCGCAGCTGCTTGGAAAGGGGTTGAAGATCCTGATCGGAAAAGGCCCTCGATCCAAGGCGGTCCATGACGCTCTTAAAAAAGAGAAGGCGGTCTATGTGCAGGCGTTCGGCGGCTGCGGCGCCCTCTACGCCAAAACGATCGTCAGCGTCGAGACGGTGGCGTTCGAAGATCTGGGGCCGGAGGCGCTTCTGCGGCTGGAAGTCAGGGATTTTCCGACGATTGTCGCCATCGATACCCATGGGGGGTCGGTATTCTAGCGCACTTGAGGGGATTCTTCTGGATTTATCCCTTCAAGTGCGGTACAGTTTCTTCGTGCAGGTTGATTACCGCCGATCCTCGTGGGGTGAAGGAGAGGCGGTGATCAAAATGGTTGTATCCGTCCGATGAAAGGATTCAGAGTGCTGCGAAAGATAATTCATGCAATCACCCCGGTGAGTTTGATCTTTCTCCTCGCGGGGTGTCCGATTCTCATAGAGCCGTCCGTTTTGGATGACGTTCTTCCCGGTGTCGCCCAGATGATCAGTGACGAAGGCGGGGATGGGTATACGTTCTCCGTCAGCGATCTTCCGACCCCTTCGACTCTGGAGGAGCGGTTCAGCTACACCTATGGGTACATGCTCTACAACACCCTGCTTCAGCAGGACGAGATCTCCAATCTGAACGCCTCATATTTCGCCAAAGGGGCGTTGGACGCCAACGCGGGTACGGCGGTCTTCAGTGCCGACGAGATGAACCGGATTCTGTTTGAAGTTCAGGTAAAACTTCTGCAGATCGCCCAGCAGGAGCTTGAAGCCCTCAGCAAAGCCAACTATGAATACGCCCATGCGTTTCTGGAAGAAAACGGAAGCCGAGAGGGCATCATCACCACCGAAAGCGGACTGCAGTATACGATCCTCGAACCGAGCGACGGGCCGCATATGGATCCCGCCTTCACTCCCCGAGTCAGGTTCACCCTCACCGACGGGCAGGGGGAGGTCGTCGATTCCGCCGAGAGCCGGCTCCTCTCGCTCTCCAACCTCACGCCGGGGTTCATTGAGGGGCTTCTGTTGATGAACGTAGGGGGGCGCTACCGCTTCTGGCTCGCCCCCGATCTGACCTATCCGAATGACGAGGAATCCAACCCCGCCGGCCCCAACGCCCTGCTGATTGCCGACGTTACCTTGCTTGGGCTAGAGTGAGAACACGTACATCGCCCCAGCGGTGCCGGAGAAGCCCAGGTACGTATAACCGCTGCCGAAGGTCAGGCTCGGGCCGGCCTGAACGAAGACCTTCAAGGGAATCTTGTCGGCGTACCACGACCAGGTTACGGGGATGCCGAACGATCCGGAAGCGTATAACTTACCTCCGGATAATGTGAGATAGCCTCCGAGGTATCCGCCCACGCTCAAGTAGAGATCCATTCCCCAATCGCTGTTGGTGAATGGTTTTTGGAAGTTGTATCCGCCGCCCGCTCGAACCATGAATTCGGATCCCGTCGAGTATCCCATCTCCAACGATGCATACGCCGGTCCGAAGTTATATTCGCCGATGGCGCCGATGTGGAATGGTATTCCCGTGGAAATTCCGGCTCCGATTCCCTTCACCGGCTCACCTGCGAACAGAGCGACGGATGCGATCAACAGCACGAGCAGCAGCACAATTCGTTTCATGACAAACTCCCTTGGTCTTACAACCGTTTGTGTGATGGTTTGAAGGCATGGATCTTCCTGCAAGAATCAAGCCTTATGGGATAAGAGTATGGCAGGAAGTTGCGCTCGTAAAGAGCTAAAAACAGTATTTTCGCTATAATTTTATTGAATCGAGGAGAGGATGGAGCTCGGAGAGGGATGTGATCGTGTAGGTCGGCTCGAGGGTGGTTTCCCGATTTTCGGTGTTGAGCCAGATGCAATCGAGTTGGACATCAAGCGCTCCCTGAATGTCACTGGAGAGGGAATCGCCGATCATCACGCACTCCCGTTTGTCGGCTCCGGTCGTTCGGAGCATCCGTTCAAAGAACCCGGAGTCTGGTTTCGGAACTCCGATCTCGGTGGAGATGAAGATGTGGTCGAAGAAGCGCTCGAGGTTCGAGGCTTCTAGTCGTCCCCGCTGGACGCGGCTGATTCCATTGGATGCGAGGTGGAGGCGGTATCCCTCATCCCTCAAAAGGGTGAGCAGGGGGAGGGTTTCGGGGTAGAGGATCGCTTGGCGGCTGAGGTGGTCTTCATACGCGGCGCTTGCCGATCGCGGATCGAAATGAAGACCGCTTTGCGCTTGGAAGAGGGTGAATCGCTTCAAGGAGAGCTCTTCGATCGTCAACAGCCCCTGTTCGAACTCCTTCCAACAGGCAAGGTTGCACCGGGCATAAATCTCTGGGGAGGCGTCATCGACGGGAATCCGCAATTGTTCGGCCATCAGGGCGAATGCCCGCCTCTCGGCTTCCCTGAAATCCATCAATGTTCCGTCGAGGTCAAGAAAAAGATGGTGGTACATGCCCTAACTCCTTTACTTGCAGATTGCTAAGAAGTACCATACACATCAGGAACACCTTGTACAAGGAGAACGCGATGAAGAAACGTCACTGGGCCCTCGGGGCGATCGTCGGAGTGATACTATTGGCTTTGGGCATCTTTCTGATCTTCCAGGAGGAGTCGTTCAAGAGAATCTTCGTCTCGCTGCTCGGGGTGTACATGATCGGCTCGGGATTCTCCACCCTGCTGGGGCTCAAATCCTATCAGCTCGGCCCCCGGCTCAGGCCGACCACCCTCGTCAAGGCGTTGCTCACCCTGCTCTTGGGGGTGATCGCCCTGATCCTGCCGATTCTCGTCGCCGACCTCAGCTTTCTGATCCTTCTGTACATCATCGCGACGGAGCTTCTCTTCAGCGGAATCATCTCGATCATCAACCTTGTAGCGATCCGAAATCTCGACATCGCTTTTTCTCCCGTAATCGGTGATGCCCTGATCAGCCTGATTCTCTCGATGCTGCTCTTCTTCTTTCCCAGACAAATCGGAACGGTGCTGTTGAAAGGGGTGGGGATTCTGGTGATCGCGATCGGACTTTTCTTCATCATCGCTTCGCTCATCACCCGACGGACGGGGAGGCGGGAAGAAGGAAAAACGATTGAGGGAGAAGCCGAGATTCTCGAGTCTTAGAAGGAAAAGATCGCTTCCGCTTTTTTTCGGGCCTCATCGCTCGCTTTCTTCGTCGGGTGGTTGGAACCCAGAACGAAGGAATCGCAGTAGTTCGCCTTGTTCTTGTCGCTGATGAACTCTTCGACGTGCTCGGCGCAGTCGTGGTAGGATCCGGGGGAGTAGAAGCGGCAGTTGACGCAGCTGTGCAGGGGCTCCGAGCAGGTCGGACACAGGGTAGCGTATCCGATCGAAAGCGTGGAATCGATCGTCGTCGAACAGTGGGAACAGCTGCGCATCACTCGAACTCCAAGCGCTTGCCCAATGCTACGATCTCCCCCTCGTCATAGTGCGTTTTGGGAAAGGTCAGGCGTTTGCCGTCATCGGTGTATCGGGGGATGATGTGAAGATGGAGGTGAGGGATCTCCTGTCCGCTCGCCTCGCCGTTGTTGATCACCACGTTGGTGGCGGCGCAGCCCAACACTTCCCGAAGCTTGGCGTCGGCTTTTTTTGCGATCACAAGCAGGTGGGACAACACCTCGTCGGGGGTATCGGCCAAGGTGGGATGGACTTCGTTGGTGATGATGAGCAGGTGCCCCTTGTTCACCGGGTTGATGTCGAGAATCACGAAGCAGATCTCGTCCTCATACACCTTTGCGGACGGAATGGCTCCGGCTCGGATTTTTGTAAAAACAGTCTCCATGGCGCACCTCAAACCAAGTATACCACAGCTGTAGCAGGGATTGAACAAAAAAGAGAGATGGTGTAGTATCTGTTGGTGTTTTGGACCCATCTCCTTATAGGGTTGAACTCTACGACATCGGCCCCCTTCGGCCACGGACACATAGTGTTGAACAATCATTCGAAGAACATAGAGGTATTGGAAGCATGACTGACTTGCGACACTTGAGGAATATTGGGATCAGCGCCCATATCGACTCGGGAAAGACGACTCTTTCCGAGCGGATCCTCTACTATACGAACAAGATCCACACCGTCCACGAGGTTCGTGGCAAGGATGGCGTCGGCGCCACGATGGACAGCATGGAGCTGGAGCGGGAGCGGGGCATCACAATCGCAAGCGCCGCGACGAATGTCGTGTGGAAGGGAAATGAGATCAACGTGATCGATACTCCCGGCCACGTCGACTTTACGATCGAGGTCGAGCGCTCCCTGCGGGTTCTCGACGGCGCGATTCTCGTTCTGTGCTCAGTCGGAGGAGTGCAGAGCCAGTCGATCACCGTCGACCGGCAGATGAAGCGGTACAAAGTCCCCCGGATCGCCTTCGTGAACAAGTGCGACCGCACCGGGGCCAACCCGTACAAAGTGAAAAACCAGCTCATCGAGAAGCTGGGGCTGAACGCCCTTCTGATGCAGATTCCGATCGGTCTGGAGGATCGCCTGGAAGGGGTGGTGGACCTTGTCACGATGAAGGCGCTCTACTTTGACGCCGGGCCGAATCAGGATCAGCTTCGGGAAGCGGAGATTCCTTCAGCGCTTCTGGCGGAAGCGCAGGAGAAGCGCGAGGAGCTGCTTGACGGGGTATCGCTTTCCAGCGATGCCCTGATGGAAGCAATGCTCGAAGATGCGGTTACCGAAGAGATCCTGATCAAGGCGATTCGGGAAGCGACGATCAATCTTCAGATGGTCCCCGTGTTTATGGGTTCCGCATACCGGAACAAGGGAATCCCCCCGCTTCTGGATGCCGTGGTGAACTATCTGCCCAACCCCTCGGATGTCACCAATACCGCCTTGGATCTGGACAACGATGAAGAAGAAGTCGTCCTTGTGGCCGATGACGAGATGCCGACGGTGGCGCTCGCATTCAAGCTTGAGGACGGCCAGTATGGGCAGTTGACGTATATCCGCATCTATCAGGGAAAGATCCGCAAGGGGGACGAGCTGTACAACACCAGAACCCGGCGGAAGTTCCGGGTGGGGCGGTTGATCCGGATGCATGCCGATACGATGGAGGACTTAAGCGAAGCCGGCTGCGGCGAAATCGCTGCGCTCTTCGGCATCGACTGCGCCAGCGGCGATACGTTCTGCGATCCGAAGCTCAACTATTCGATGAGCTCAATGTACGTGCCGAAGCCGGTCATCTCGCTGGCGGTTCACCCCGTCGACAAGAAAGCCTCCGACAACATGGCGAAAGCGTTGAACCGGTTCACCAAGGAGGACCCGACCTTCCGCACCTTCGTCGATCCCGAATCCAACCAGACGATCATTCAGGGAATGGGTGAACTGCACCTTGAAGTATATGTGGAGCGGATGAAGCGGGAATACAAAGCGGTGGTCGAAGTAGGGCAGCCGGAGGTTGCATACAGGGAAGCGATCACCCAGCGGGCTGACTTCGTCTACACCCACAAGAAGCAGACCGGCGGTTCCGGCCAATATGCGAAGGTCGCCGGGTATATCGAGCCGCTCATCGCTACAGGTGTTGATGAAGAAGATGCCGATTACGAATTCGTCGATGAGATCAAGGGGGGAACGATTCCCACCGAGTTCATCCCATCCTGTGATAAAGGCTTCCAGCTGGCGATGAAGAAGGGGACCCAGGTCGGTTTCCCGATCATCGGAGTCCGGGCGGTGATCAACGACGGAGCGTACCATGCGGTGGACTCCTCCGACCAGGCGTTCCAGACCGCCGCTTTGGGGGCGTTCCGCGAGGCGTTTGAGAATGCGAAGCCGGTGATTCTGGAGCCGATCATGAAAGTGGAAGTGGTTGCCCCCAACGAGTTTCAGGGAAGCGTGTTCGCTTCGGTCAACCAGAGGCGGGGAGTGATCATCTCTTCCAACGAGGACAATCAGGTCTCGACGATCCTTGGGGAGGTTCCCCTCTCGGAGATGTTCGGATATTCGACGATCCTTCGGTCGCTGACCCAGGGAAAAGGTGAATTCACGATGGAGTTCAGCAAGTATGGCCGTGTGCCGACCTCGGTTGCCGAGAGCTTGCGCAAGGAGTATGCGGAGAAGCGCCGCCAAGCGCAGAAATGATGATTGACAGGAATCCCCGGAAGAGCCGTTCCGGGGTTCTTCTTTTTGTAAAGAAGTATCAAAGTGGGATATTTCGTTGTATACTGAAGGCAGAACTACTTTGGGTTAAGGAGGACGTTATATGGAAATACATGAGTTGAACGAATTAAGCCCCCTGCGCGTTTTTGATGAATCTCTCGGCGGCGGACTGGGACGGGGAAACCTCGGGGTTCTCGTATCACGCCATGGGGTCGGAAAGACCGCATGTCTGGTGCATCTGGCTACCGATCGCCTGCTTCATGGCGAGTATGTAATCCACGTCTCCTTCTCGGGGAACGTCGAACACGTGATCAACTGGTACAAGGAAGTGTTCCGGGAGGTGGCTGAAGGGCGAAGCCTCGATGACGCGGCGACGGTGTACAACAATATTCTTTCCAACCGGGTCGTCATGAACTTCAGTCAGGAAAACGTGACGATCGATAAAGTCCTTTCCAGTTTGGAGACCCTGATCAAGCATGGATCGTTCAAGGCGGATGCGATCCTCTTTGACGGGTACAAGCTGACCGTTGCGACGGAAGAGGATGTCCGGAAGATCAAGGAGTTCGCCCAGAAGATGAACCTTGAGGTATGGTTCAGCGTCTCTCCGGTCCGTTCCGATGCGGTGTATGATAAATATGGTGTTCCCGATTCGATGGCGAAGTACGTGGATCTGATCGACGTCCTGATCGGGCTCGTCTACAGCGAAGAGCTGGACAAGGTCGTCATGACAGCGGTGAAGGCCCCCGGCGACATCATGGACAAGCCGATGGGGGTGAGCCTCGATCCGAAGACGATGCTGATTTCAAAGTAGGAAACAGGTCGCATTCTCCCCAAGACAGCCGGCGAAAGCCGGCTGTCGCCGTCAATAGAGGAAGGGTGCCGCCTGTTTCAGGGTTCTTTTCCCGATCGCATCCTCCAAGAGGGCGATGCTTTCCCTTCGGATGATGTAGAGAACCCGATTCAGCGTATCCAGGACGACCGCATGCACCCCCGGTTTCTCCGATGGCGAAAGCGCATCGCCCGATTCGAGGAACTCCGCCTTCGCCTTGGCGGTCACTTGGAAGGGGGTGAGATCCCAGAGCGTCAGATCGAGACTCGTCTCCAGCTCCTCTTCGATGTGATCGGGGAGGCGGTGGAAGAAATCCAGCCCGGTCAGTTCCTCGACCTCCCGAACCGTCAGGGCGAACTCGCTCACATCCCGTT
This sequence comes from Sphaerochaeta sp., assembly GCA_004294855.1. Lineage (GTDB taxonomy): Bacteria > Spirochaetota > Spirochaetia > Sphaerochaetales > Sphaerochaetaceae > Sphaerochaeta. The sequence continues at coordinate 7,396 of SHOI01000049.1, forward strand.
TTGAATCCTTGTTGGGAAGCACGAACCCGATCGCTTTCAGCGTCGGCTCCTCGTAGTCGAGGATTACTTTGTAGTACCGGTTGGGGATCGATACTTCATTCCTGCCGATCGTCTTGTACGGCCCGTCGGTGAGCACCGGGCCGGTGACCACGTAGACGGCGCGGTCCACGTTGGCGATGTTGCGGACCACCGCCTCGAGCGTCGCCCAGATGCCGCGGTTGAAGGAGGGTTCCTGGGGGCTCATGTTGGACATGTAGAACGAGCCGCTCATCGCCTCCTCGCTGCGGACCAGATCCGCGGCGGGAATGAGGTGCCCCCGGTCGTAGCCGCTTCCGCGGTAATCGTCCGGCGTCGCCGATCCGGTGGGAATCGAGGGGTCGGCCCGGAAGTTGTCCTTCCGCTCCGCCTCGCCGTAGAGATCCGCCCGGGTCAGCCGGTAGGCGACCCAGGAAGCCTGTTCATGTTCTTCCTCATAGCGCAGGGTGTACCCGGGGTGGGAGACGACAATGGCACCTTCTTCATAGGAGGGAAGCTCCAGATCGGGAATGGCTGCTCCCATCAGGGACGGGTCGTCGGCGGGGGCGAAGAGGAGAACGAGAGCCCACAGGATGAGCGCACCGACGAAGAGCAGGAGAATCCGTTTCAGGCGATGTTTCTTGCGAACGCGTTTCTTTTTTACTTTGGCCATGGATTCACGGTAGCCAATGAGCAAACGGTTGTCCAGAGTCCTTCCGTCAATTTACTCGTCGAGGGCGGGCTTCAGGTTTTCAAGCGCTGAAAATCTGTCAAAATCGCTTCTGTACGTTCGATCCTGAACGATTCTATGCTTTTCAAATTCCGTTTCGGCATGTCTTTTCGCAAGGGCGGCGGAGACCCTGCCGGCGTCCTGCAGGATCTCCCTGTCCCACAAGGTGAGAAAACCGTTCAGTCTCTGTTCCCAATCTTCCATGGTCATGGGAATATGCCTGGCGGCTTGGACTTCCGCCATGTCAAGATACGCGGAGACGATCCGCTGCATCTGTCCAAGCTCATGATCCGACAAATAATTCTTGGCTACGACGACATCGTATGTGTGGATTTTCCCGTTTGGCGCGCCTTCCCAGGAAGTAAGCCCCATATGCTCCTTGGCCGCATCGGCTCGCTTTACAATGACTTCGGCTGCGGTTTGACCGTGTATCGCATAATGCAGCTTGTTCTGAACCGCTCAAAAAGAATCTCTTTGTGGCCCTTGCACTCGGGTCATAATCAATGGCGGTGGCATAGATGTCGGTGATCTTCTGATAGAATCGTCTTTCGGAGAGCCGGATTTCACGGATTTTTTCCAGTTGTTTTTCAAAGTAGTCTTTTGTGAGGATGGTGCCGAAATTCTTGAGTCTCTCGTCATCCATGACCCAGCCCTGAATCGTGTAATCCTTGACGATCTGATTCGCCCACTTCCTGAACTGAACCGCCCGCTCGTTGTTGACCTTGAATCCGACGGCGATGATCGCCTGCAGGTTATAGTGGTTGGTATTATATTTTTCCCGTCATCGGCAGTTATTAAGTATTTCTTAACAACTGAATGTTCATCAAGTTCATTGTCATCAAATATCTTTTTTTTACATGCTGGTTTATTGCCGGAATGCTTACGTTGTACAGCGCTGCCATCATCTTTTGGGTGAGCCAGATATTTTCATCTTCGTATCGTATCTCCAGAGCATGTTCGCCGTCGCCGATCGCTGCGATATACGTCAGATATTCAGCTGCAGATGAGCGAATGGAGATTTCATGGTTCTTCTTACCATCCATTCAATGAGTTCCTCCTTCGATTCCTTAAAAATACCACAAACCGGATCCGTGCTCAATTTCAAGAGTCCGAACCCCTTCCATCGGGAAGGCGCTTTACAGTAAGGTTGCCGTATGGATCCGCTCCTTCAGCTTGGAATCATTTTCGCCTTCACCTTCGCCGGTGACTTGTTGAGCAAGGGCCTTCAGCTTCCGATCCCCGGTTCGATCATCGGGATGGTGCTTACGTTGCTGGCCCTCCTCTTCGGTGTCGTCAAGGAACGTCATCTTGACAAGACGGGGGATTTTCTTCTTTCCCACATGACCTTCTTCTTCATCGCCCCGGCCGTGGGATTGCTGGGGTATGCCGATCTGGTCTCTTCGATCTGGCTCCGGCTCATTCTGGTGAATCTCGTCTCCTTCTTCCTCTGCTACCTGAGCGCAAGCTGGACCGTCGTCGGGGTCAACGCTCTCATCGGGAGGCTGCGCCGTGGCTGATCCGCTCTTTGGCATCACCCTCTCGATCGTCGCCTTCGGCATCGGTACCCGGATCCGGAAAAAGACAGGAAGCGCCTTGGCCAATCCCCTGATCATCGCGATGGTTCTGGTCATGCTTGTGCTCGTCGTCTTTGACATCCCGCTGGAAGCGTATGAGGCCGGCGGATCCTTCATCACCTTCTTCCTCCCGCCCGTCACCACTGTCCTGGCGCTTTCGATCTACCGCCAGCGCAAGGTCCTGCAAGCGTATCTCATCCCCATCGGCGCCGGGACGCTGACAGGCTCGATCGTGGCGATCGCCTCGACGATCTTCTTAAGCCGTGCCTTCGGCCTTGAAGAGATCGTGGTGCGCTCCCTTGCAAGCAAATCCGTCACCGCTGCGGTGGCGGTGGCGCTGACCGACCGGCTTGGAGGGATTCCCGCCTTGACGATCGCCTCGACCGTGATCACCGGAATGACGGGAAACATTCTTGCCCCCTATCTGGGGAAGATCTTCGGTGTCACCGACAAGGTCGCCCACGGGGTGGGGATCGGAACATCCAGCCACGCCCTCGGAACGAGCAGGGCGCTCAAGCTGGGCGAGATCGAGGGTTCGATGAGCAGCATCTCGATCAGCTTTTCCGCCCTTTGGACCACGTTGATTCTCGCGTTTGTGTTCTGACTTGCCCTTTGACTGTCCCTTTGTTATAGTATGGGAGAGTTAATGGGAGAGTAAGGTTCAGGTAGGAGGAAATGATGGCGATTCCGATCAATATGGAAGAACTGCTTCATCAGCGTGTGATAGAGAGCGCCCGCATAGAATACAAGACGGACTGGAATCCTGCGCCGATTCTGCATTCCATAACCGCTTTTGCCAATGATTTTGACAACTTGGGCGGCGGGTACATCATGTTGGGCGTCGAGGAGCGCAACGGGTATCCCAGATTCCCCCTCAAGGGGCTTGATGAAGATGCTTTGGACTTCATCCAGAAGGATCTCCTCAACAAATGCAACCTCATCGAGCCGCGATACATACCGGTCATGGAACCGGTGTTGATCGACGGACGGCACATTCTTGTATTGTGGGTTCCCGGGGGAGATGACAGACCATACAAATGCCCGGTCAACGTATACACGGAGAAAGGAGCCAAAAGGAGTGAAAAAGCATATTACATCCGCAAGGGTTCTGCTACCATCCGGGCAAATGCTTTGGAGGAGCGGGAGCTGATCGGACTGGCAAGAAACATTCCTTTTGATGACAGAATCAACAATCATGCAAAGATCGCGGACATGCGTTCAAGCCTGCTTTCAGAGTATCTTCATAACGTTGGCAGCGGATTGTATGAAGGCTCGCTTTCCCGCACGGTTGAGGACGTGGCAACGGACATGAGACTTGTCGGGGGGCCTTCGGAAATGAGAAGACCCATCAATGTGGGCTTGATGTTTTTCAACGAAAGACCGGATCATTTCTTTCCGTATAGCCGGATTGAAGTAGTGGACAAGCCCGACCCGACAGGGATTGGAATGAAAGAACGGGTTTTTACAGGCCCCTTGGATCGGCAGCTGCGGGATGCACTGTCGTACATCGGAAATTACGTCATCGCCGAATATGTGACGAAACTGCCCGATCGGGCGGAGGCTGTTCGGGTTTTCAATTGGCCGTATAGAGCGGTGGAGGAAGCTCTGAGCAATGCCATCTATCATCGCTCATATCAGATTCATGAGCCGATCACCGTAACAGTTACTCCCGATCGGATGGAAATCCTGAGTCTTCCGGGTCCCGACCGATCGATCACGGATGATGATCTGGAAAAGAGGGTGCTTGTCTCCAGCCGATATCGAAATCGGCGCATCGGGGATTTCCTGAAAGAATTGAAGATGGTCGAGGGAAGAAATACCGGTATTCCGCTGATCGTGAAAGAGATGAAACAGAACGGTTCCGAGCCGCCGATCTTCAAGACGGACGAGGACAGAAGCTATTTTCGAGTGATATTCCCGATTCATCGGGCGTTTCTCAGGCAAAGCAACCATGATGTGGAAGAACCGAAGGCGGAGAAAAGCTCCAAGCGGAGGAACAGGGAAGAGCTCAGGATGCTCGTGCTTGAGGCGTTGGAAAAAACGGGTGGTCTTTCAACAAGCGAGCTGGCTCGGGAACTTGGCTATAAGAGTTTGCATGACACGCTTCGAGCCGTTGTCAAAGAGCTGGTAGCATCCAAAGAGGTTGCATATCTCCATCCGGACAAGCCGAACAGCAGAAACCAAAAGATCTTTATAACGAAAGAACTATCGGTTTCAGATCATAGCCATGGAACAGATGAAAGGGTGCTTTTTACCAGCTGTTGACAGTATTCCACGCTTCTGATTCTCGCGTTTGTGTTCCG
>SHOI01000049.1:12117-13436 GCA_004294855.1 Sphaerochaeta sp.
GAAGCCTTCGCCGAGGGCCTGATAGGTCTCATGAACGATCATGAACGCTTTCGGATCCTCTTCATTGACGATCTTCGTCAGTTGGGTGATCTGCTGATTATGCACAACCGCCATCAGCATCGTCCGCTCCTTGGAGGTATAGATTCCCGACCCCCGGATGAGCGTTCCCCCGCGTTGGAGTTCGGTGATGATCCGTTCGCCGATTTTTTGGTAGTGTTCGCTGACGATATAGGCGGTTTTCGCATACTTCGTTCCCATATTCATCACCACATAGTTCACCATCTGGCCGGAGAGGTAGAGGGTGATGATCGCAAAGAGGGCGCGCTCGATCCCGAAGGCGACCGCTCCGATCCCGATGACGATCGCGTCGGCGAGGAAGAGGGCGTTTCCGAGCGGGATCGGGGTGAAGTGGCTGATGATCTGGGCGAGGATGTCCGTTCCGCCGGTATTCGCCCCGCTTTTCATCACGACGCCGATCCCCGCCCCCAGGATGACTCCGCCGAAGATCGCCGAAAGGAGCGTGTCCACCCGGTCCGCGTAGGGGAGGATTCCCTGATAGGAAGTAAGCTGGCCGAAGATGCTCACCCATACGCTTAAAACGATTGCGCCGAGGAACGACCTCAGCGCATACGCTTTTCCAAAAACGATGATTCCCGTGAAAAAGATCGGGATGTTGACGATGATCATCACCAGTCCGGTATCAAATCCGAAGAGGTGATACAGGATCGTCCCGATGCCGCTTGCACCGCCACCGACGATTTTCGCCGGGGTGATGAGCAAGGCGATTGCGAACCCGGCCAAGGCGGTCCCGAAGAGGAAATAGAAGATTTCCACAACGAGCCGCTTTGTAACGTTGGTTGGCATCTTACGGTCCGACGACATCGATCAGGGTCTGCCGGACGGCGCCGGGGCCTTTGATGAGCTTTTCAAAGTAGGAGAGCACCAAGGCGCTTAACCCGACTTCGATCAGATCGACGCCCCAGATCGTCTTGTCTCTCAGCAGTCCGTCAAGTTGCTTGAAGGGACCCTTGTCGCCAAGCTTGATTCCCTTCACATACTCCTGAGCCTCTTCCAGACGGGGATCGGAGCTGGGGGTGAACGGCCTGCCCTCATCGTCGATCCCCATCAGGTACCGAAGCCAGCCGGCAAAGACCAGCGGAATCAGTTTGAGATCCTTGATGTCCAGATCGGGATGCTCAAGGTAGCTCTTGACCGTCTCGCCGAATCGGATCGCGAGCTTCTGGCTCGTGTCGGTGGCTATCCGCTGGGGGCTGTCCGGCATGAAGGGGTTGGGGAAGCGCTTGTTCAACACTTCGTCG
>SHOI01000050.1 GCA_004294855.1 Sphaerochaeta sp.
CCCGCATGCTGGGTGGTGTGAGAGGTTGGGGCCGTGAGGCCCCCGCCTACTCGATCTATGTCTCCGATAGTAGGAGAGTGAATCAGCGCATGTAAAAATACGTAAAACCTCTCAAAAAAGTAACATGTGTGAAAATGAGATTTGTAAGAAGTTTACTACAATGTTAGGTAAATTGTGTTAAATATGAACAAAATAATGTAAAACTTTTACTTTACAAAGCGATAGTCAGAGCTTAATCTATCATTATGAGGTTTACACAATGGGACTAATCAATGCTAAGGAAATGCTGGAAGATGCGAATCGAGGACGCTATGCCATTGGACATTTCAACCTCAACAATATGGAAAGCGTTCGCGCGTTTCTGTTGGCAGCCGAAGAGGTCCGATCTCCGATCATCTTGGCTGTTTCAGGGGGAACCGCCAAATATATGGGTGGATATCGAACGATAAGCCACATGGTCGAGGATTTCATCCAATACCTGAAGATTACGGTCCCTGTGGCGTTGCATGTGGACCATGGAACTTATGAAGAAGCCTTGGAAGGAATCAGACAGGGGTTCACCTCCGTTATGTTCGATGGTTCCTCGCTGCCGATTGAGCGAAACCTCCAATTGACGAAGGAAGTTCTTGAACTGGCCGAAGCTCATGGAATCAGCGTTGAAGCTGAAGTTGGCGGCATCGGGGGCGAAGAGGATGGAAAGATCTCCATGGGAGAGAGAGCAAATCCTGAACATTGCAAGATGATGGCCGACCTTGGGGTGGATTTTCTTGCGGCAGGAATCGGGAATATCCATGGAAAGTATCCTCAAGACTGGGAAGGGCTGGATTTCGATCTTCTGGTCCGGATCAAAAAACAGGTTGGGCACCTTCCGCTGGTTCTTCATGGCGGATCAGGCATTCCTGAAGACCAGATTCGCAAGGCGATCGAACTGGGCGTGAACAAGATAAACGTGAATACGGAGTGTCAAATCGCATTTACCGAAGCGACGAGAAAATACTTCGAAGAGGGAAAGGACCTTGCATCCCGGGGCTTCGCGCCGAGGGCGATGCTTGCTCCGGGACTTGAAGCAACCAGACGGCTGTGCATCAGGAAGATGGAATTGTTTGGAAGTGTGGGAAGAGCATGAATACAATCGACCGTTTGAAAAAGAAAGCCGATCAGCTCAGGATGGACACCTTGGATATGATTCTCGAAGCGGGTTCGGGACATATCGGAGGGTCGTTTTCGATAGCGGACATCATCACTTCGCTCTACTACGACGTCATGGACATCACAGGTGGTCCTCATGATGAAGATCGGGACCGCTTTGTTCTGAGCAAAGGACACGCAAACCCGATCCTGTACGCCGTGCTGTTGGACAAAGGGTTTGTTCCGAAAGACGCAAAAGGAACGCTCCGCCAATTCGGGAGCCCGTTCCAAGGACACCCCGACAGCAGCGTTTGTCCCGGAATCGACTGTACAACCGGCTCGCTGGGACAGGGAATAAGCGTCGGAACGGGCATGGCCTTGGGCTTGAAAAAGCTCGGCAAGGATTCAAGAGTATTCGTCGTTGCCGGAGACGGCGAGCTGAACGAAGGGCTGTGCTGGGAAGCGTTCATGGCAGCATCGAACTTTCAGTTGGATAATCTTACGATCATCATTGATCGGAATATGCTGCAGCTTGGCGGCCACACGGAAGATCTCATGAAGCTTGGTGACCTGAAAGCCAAAATGGAGAGTTTCGGGTTTGCCGTGGATGAGATCGACGGTCACGATATCGGTTCGATCGGCTCGACGCTCAGGAAAAAATATCCCGATACACCCCACTGCATCATCGCCAAGACGATCAAGGGCAAGGGTGTTTCCTACATGGAGAACAATCCTTCATGGCACGGGGGAATACCGAAAGGGGAAGAGGTCGCTCAGGCGTACAAGGAATTGGGAGGAACCTGTCATGGCTGACAAGAAAGCGACGAGACATGGGTTCTACGATGGATTGGTGAATCTTGCGCGAAAGCATCACGATATATACGCGGTTGATGCCGACTTGGGTTCCGCTACAGGGTCTGCAATCTTTCAAAAGGAGTTTCCCGACCGATATATCGATGTCGGGATCGCCGAGCAGAACCTTGTTGGGATTTCCGCAGGTCTGGCCAGGGTCGGGCTTGTTCCGTTCTGCTCCTCCATGGCTGTATTTGTTGCGGGCAGAGGGTTTGAAATCATCAGAAATGCGGTGGCCTACTCGCGCATCAACGTTAAAATCGTCGGAAGCCATACGGGAATCACCGCCGCCGGAGACGGGGGATCCCACCAAGCGATCGTCGACTTGGCGGCAATGAGGGCGATCCCCAACATGGTTGTTCTTTCACCGTGTGATTATTTCCAAGCCGCCAAAATGGCCGAGCTGATGTATGCTCATCAAGGTCCCATGTACATCAGGACCTCGCGTGAACCGGTCGAGGCGGTTACGAGCTTGGATGATGAGATTGTATTGGGCAAAGCCCAGCAACTGTGCGATGGCAAAGACGTCTGCATCATAGCGACGGGAATGATGACGGTTTTGGCGATTGAAGCGGCAAAAGCGCTTCATGAAGAAGGCATCGAAGCCAAGGTGGTGAATATTCATACGATCAAGCCCCTTGATGCTATCGGGATAAAAGAAGCTGTTTTATCGTGTAAGGGACGGGTGGTCGTCTGTGAAGAAGCGAATATGTTCGGAGGCTTGTCGGAAGGCGTCGCTTCCATTCTGATAGAGGAGGATGGTATTCGATTCGCTTGGGTAGCGATTGAAGATCGATTTGGACAATCCGGTGCCACTTCAGTGTTGTTGGGGGCGTATGGCATCACCAAGGAGAATATTGTCCGAAAGGCATGGAGTGTGATACAGAGGTAATGGAAAAGAGATTCCAACTGATCGGGGTGGGGCACAGTTGTCTCGATCAAGTGTGTACTATTGAGCACTATCCTGTTGAAGATGATTCAACCCACATCTCCTCGATTTCCGTTCAGGGCGGTGGGGCCGTAGCGACGGCCTGCGTCGCTGCGAGCAGGTTGGGGGTGTCCACCGCATTCATTGGAAACATCGGGCATGACATGGTGAGCGATACGATTCTGAAGCATTTCGCCGTGGACGGAGTGAACACGGACTTCGTCGTCCGAAGGGATGATTGTTTCGGATTGCAGTCCTTTGTGATGGTCAACCCCGCCACGGGATCGCGGACGAAATTTCCCCAGTGGGATACCAACCCCGCAATAGAATGGACGGAGGACGTCGTCAAGCAGATCGGAAGTGCACATGTGCTGCATCTTGACGGAACGAATTGGGCGAATGCCTTTCAGGCCGCGACATTTGCCAAAAAAGCCGGAGTGCTTGTCTCTCTGGATGGCTGCTCAATGCAGACGGATAATGAACTGAATAAAAGACTGGCTTCATTGGCCGATGTATTGATCATGAACCATAAATACCCTCTGAGAGTATCGGGAAAAGAAACGATCGAGGAAGCGCTGCTGGAGATGGCGACTTGGGGACCAAAGCTTGTCGCTGCGACTCTCGGCCCGGCCGGCAGCAAGGCGATCATAGATGAAAAAGTTGTACATATCGAGCCGTATCGGATAGATTCGGTCGTTGATTCCACCGGCGCCGGAGATGTCTTCCACGGCGCGTTCATCGCCGGCCATCTGGATGGAATGGACTATCGGGAAGCGCTCCGCTTCGCCAGCGCCGCTGCGGCCTTGAAATGCAAAGAGGCAGGAGGGAGAAAAGGAATTCCAACGAAGTCACAAACGCATGCATTCATGAATGAATTTTGTTAGCCAATGAAATGACTATAAAAAAGGAGAGAGACATGAAAAAGACAGTAAGTATTTTTCTGATTGCCGTATTGGCAATGAGCGCCGTATTTGCAGCCGGTGCTGCAGAAAAGGCGAAGCCCGGCGCATCCGGGGAGTTGATTCTGTACACGACGGTCGCCGATGCCCAGTATGACATGACGATTGAAGCATTCAACAAACTGTATCCCAACATCAAAGTGTACTACACCTATGGTGGTGCGGGTGAAAGCAAAGCCAGGATCAAGGCCGAAGCAGCCAACCCGCAGGCGGATGCGATGTACGGTGGTCTTCAGTACGCGGACCTTGCGGAGTATGGAGAACTCTTCGAGTCATATGTGAGCGCCAATGATCATCTTGTGCAGCCCGGATTTGAAAATACGACGGGCAAGCTGAGCTTCCACGATTCCCAGATCCCCTGTCTGATCGTCAACACGGAGCTGGAGCGCCAACTGGGCGTGAAAATCGATGGTTGGGCTTCATTGCTGGATCCCCGCCTCAAGGGCAAGATCGCTACGGCCGACCCGACGGCTTCCTCATCGGCTTGGAACAATCTCCAGTGCCTGTTAACCGACTTTGGCGGTTGGGAAAGTCCTGAAGCATGGGATTATATCGCGAAACTGATGCAGAACGGATTGGTCGTCGTATCCTCTTCCTCGATACCCGCCAAGGCGACATTCGCCGGTGAATATGTCGTGGGTCTCACCTATGAGCCTCTGGTAATCCAACTGCTCGATGGCGGCTCCACCGGCGCCCACCCGGTATTCTGGAAGGAAGGAACGACCTCGGTCGGATTTGCTTCCGCCATCATCAAGGGAGCAAAAAACATGGAGAATGCCAAGTTGTTCATGGACTTCCTCCAAAGCGATGCCGGACAGCAATGCTATCTTGACAGCGGAGCTCGCCCGGTAACCACGACCAAACTTGCCGGCGGCAGCCCGAATATGGTTGACCTCGACAAAATCGTCGTGAAAGTGGCGGACACGGAAGCATTGGCTCGGAACAAGGGAGCAATTTCCGCCAAGTGGAATGCCTATTGGGCACAGTACGGCACTCGCAAATAACATGAGTCGTTGACAATGCATCGACTGGAGATTGAAGGTGGCCTTGCTTGAGGGTAAGGCTGCCTTCTCAACCCTTGCTTGGAGATTCAGAATGGAAGTTTGGATCAAAATCAGGAACGCTAAGAAAAAATATGGTGACTTCGTCGCCATTCCCGATGTGTCACTGGATATCAACCGAGGTGAATTCTTCACTCTCCTTGGCCCTTCGGGTTGTGGAAAAACCACGTTGCTCAGGATGATCGCCGGTTTCAATACCATAGAGGGCGGCGAGTTTTATTTCGGAGACCGACTGATAAATAATCTTGATCCGGCAAAACGGAATATCGGGATGGTGTTTCAAAACTATGCTATTTTCCCTCATCTCACCGTCCGCAAGAATGTCGCATTCGGATTGACCAATCGGAATCTGGACAAGGAAACGATTCGAGAGCAGACTGAGAAGTTCATGAGCCTCATGAAGATCGAAGAGTATTCGGAACGGCTCCCTGAAAAGCTGTCAGGCGGACAGCAACAACGGGTAGCCCTTGCTCGGGCGCTCGCGATCGAGCCGGAAGTGTTGTTGATGGATGAACCTCTTTCCAATCTTGACGCCAAGCTTCGAGTGGAGATGCGGGAGGTGATCAAGGAGATTCAGAACCGCCTGAGAATCACCACCGTCTATGTAACACATGACCAGGAAGAAGCAATGGCGGTGAGCGATCGGATCGCCGTGATGGATCACGGGCTCATCCAGCAGATCGGAACACCGAAAATGCTGTATCAGCGGCCGGCCAACCTCTTTGTCGCGACATTCATCGGTCGGACGAACATCATGGACGCGACGATCTATCAAGAGGATAAAGGGTTCGGTCTGCTCTTCGATCATGGTTACAAGCTGCCCATGAACAACCTTAAAAACGTTCAATCCGGTCAGGCGGTGAAGGTTTCAGTGAGGCCTGAAGAGCTGATCATCAACCAACAGAGGGAACGGTGTCTGAAGGCAAAGGTGGTGTATTCCACCTTTCTCGGTCTCAATACCCATTATGTCGTCGAGTTGGAAAATGGAGAGAGGATCGAGATCATTCAGGAATCCCTGATCGATGACATCATCAAGAACGGCACTGAAATCGGATTGACGATCAATGCCGGGAAAGTGAATGTATTTACCGAAGATGGTTCTTCATCTCTGGTTTTCTGACGGGGTGCAGCATGGGTAAACAGCAAAGATACACGTTTGATTTTTGGATGGTCGCCAGCACGCTCATTCTCGTGGCATACCTTCTGTTCATGGTATACCCGCTATCCACCGTGGTCCGCCAGTCGGTCGTGGATGAAACGACCGGAAAGTTTTCCCTCAGATACATGAAGCAGTTCTTCAGCGAACCCTACTATTACCGGACGCTTATCAACAGTTTCAAAGTCGCCATTTCCACCGGACTTCTCGCGGTTGTGGTGGGGACGCCTCTGGCGTATTTCTACACGATGTATGAGATCCGGGGACGCAAGATGCTTCAACTGCTCATCATTTTAAGCAGCATGTCCGCTCCCTTCATCGGAGCCTACGCCTGGATTCTCCTGCTTGGCCGAGCCGGTGTCATCACCAAGTTCATACAGGCGAATCTGGGAATCACGATACCAAGCATCTACGGGTTCAACGGGATTCTTCTCGTATTGACCATAAAACTCTTTCCCTTGGTGTTCCTGTATGTTTCCGGCGCCTTGAAGAATATAGACAACTCGCTTCTCGAAGCCTCCGCAAATATGGGCTGCACCGGTCTGAAGCGGTTTTTTACCGTTGTGCTCCCGCTGTGCATGCCCTCGATTCTGGCTGCTTCGTTGATGGTGTTCATGAGGGCGCTGGCTGACTTCGGAACCCCGCTGATGATCGGTGAGGGATATAAGACATTCCCCGTGATCATCTACAACCAATACATCGGGGAGGTGGGGACAAACCAGAACTTTGCCTCTGCGATCAGCGTCATCGCGATCATCATCACTTTGGCCTTCTTCCTGTTCCAGCGGTATCTGTCCAACAAGCACAGCTTCTCGATCAGTGCGATGCATTCGATCGAACGTAAAAAAGCGAGTCCGGTCGGCAGCTTCTTCATGCATGTATATGCCTATGGGGTAGTCGCGATCTCCTTGTTGCCGCAAGTGTATCTCATCTATCTGTCATTCAGAAAAACATCAAGCGCCGGCATCGTCTTTTTACCGGGGTACTCGCTGAAGAATTATCAGCAGGTGTTCAGCAACATGGGCGGTTCCATCTGGAACACGATCCGCATTTGCGGCGCCGCGTTAATCATCATAATCGTACTGGCTGTTTTGATTGCATATCTTGTGGTGCGAAAAAGAAACCTTGCCAATTCAGTCATTGATTCGCTTTCGATGATTCCTTACATCATTCCCGGTGCCGTCGTCGGCATTTCGTTGATCAAGTCTTTTAATAATCCCTTTATGCCCCTCGTGGGGACTGCGACCATCATGATCGTATCGATGGTCATCCGAAGGATTCCCTATACAATTCGCTCCTCGGTAGCGATTTTGGCCCAGATACCGTTGTCAATTGATGAGGCGGCGGAGTCATTGGGTGCCGGAAAGATTAAAACACTGGTTCAGATTATTGTTCCGATGATGCTCAATGGAATATTTGCCGGAGCGATCATGAGCTGGGTCACATTGATAACCGAGCTCTCTTCTTCCATTTTATTGTATTCCTTCAGGACCCAGACGCTTAATGTCGCCATCTATACGATGGTCGCAAAAGGGGCCGACGGGCGGGCCTGTGCTCTCTCGACGATTCTAATGGTGTTCACGGTGATATCCCTGTTGGTATTCAATAAATTCTCCAAAGACGGGGAGATCATGCTTTAGACGTCCACGATGTGGAGGGTGGCGCCTTGCTGAATGATGAGCTCGGCATCGTGTTTGCTGATACCGGAATCGGTTACCACGATGTCCAGCTCGCTGAATGGAAACGTAAAGCACAACGCCTTACGCTCAAACTTCGAGCTGTCTATCAAAAGAATGGATTCTCTTGAATGTTCAATCATCATCCGTTTTATGCTGGCTTCGGTCGGGATTGCCGAATAGCAGCCGTACTGGGGGTCGGCTCCTGAAACACTGATGATGCACTTGTCGACATAATAATGGCCAAGGTGTTTTTCAGCATCCGTCCCTGCCACTTGGTAGGTGTCTCGAATCAGCTCTCCGCCGATTTGAATGATTCTGGCTGTTTCATTGTTCAGCAGAATCTCCGCTATTCCCGGAGAGTTCGTTACAACCAACAAGTTGTGGTGATTCTTCAGAAAAGAGGAAAAGATTTGCGTGGTGCTCCCGCCGTCGACCATGATGCTTTCATTGTCTTTGATGAGCGTGGCGGCAAACTCGCCTATGCTCATTTTTCTCTCTTTGTTTTTTTCGAGTCTGCCGGCAATCGGGGATGTCTGCCATATGGGCTTTGTCTGTTCATGCTTCACCGCTCCGCCATGGGTTCGGATGAGCTGCTTTTTGTTTTCAAGATAGAACAGATCCCTTCGAACCGTTGCATCCGTTGAACCGACGAACCGAGCGAGTTCGGAAACATCCGCACGTCCATGTTCTTCCAGATAGGCGAGGATTTTCTTTCTTCGCGCTTTGATGGTATCTCTTTGAGCCATGGTGAAAGTATGGATGATTCGGTATTGTTAGTCAATTTTATCCGGTCTCAAGATCGGATCATATATGATAGCGGGTCGTCGGATCGAACTCGCTGATTTCCGTGAAATGTGAAAAATCGTCATTTCAATCAATTATTTGAACACTTTTTTCAAAATATTCTTGCATTCTTCCTTAAAATGGTTCATCATAAGGGTTTACTAGGGAGGGGGGTGGGGAGATGCGCGAACATCTGACGATGATGATCAAACCGGCGTCGGCTGCGTGCAATCTTGCCTGTGACTACTGCTTCTACCTCGATACGGCGAGAAACAGGAGCGTCCACCATCACCCGGTCATGAGCGATGAGGTTGCGGGCAAGATCATCGACAAGAGCATGGCTCTTGCTCGGAACATCCAGTTCGTCTTCCAGGGAGGGGAGCCTTCCTTGGCCGGTCTTTCATTCTTCGAGCGCTTTGTTTCGCGCGTCAATGAACGGCAGGGGGAGGGGCAACGGATCACCTGGGCGTTTCAGACCAACGGGGTGGGGTTGGACCGGTCTTGGGCCGACTTCTTCAAAGCCCATGGGTTTCTGGTGGGGATCTCGTTTGATGGGACGCGCCGGCTTCATGACCTCCATCGCGTCGACCGCCAAGGTCTGGGAAGCGGCCGGAGCGTGTTGAATACGATTGATCTGTTCACAAAGGAAGGGGTGGACTTCAACATCCTGAGCGTTGTGACGAACGATCTCGTTGATAATGTGCAAATGCTCTATTCCTTCCTGAACGAGCATGGGCTACACTATCAACAGTACATCCCCTGCATCGATCCGATGCAGGGGGGGAAGCGTTTTTTGAGTGCCGAGGGGTATGAACGATTCCTCAAGGCCATGTTCGACTTGTGGTTTGATTCATTCATGAACCAAACCCCGGTCTCAAACCGTTTTTTCGATAATCTCGTGGGGATGATAGCCGGCTATCCCCCTGAGAGTTGCGATATGGCCGGCATCTGTTCCGTGCAATACGTTTTCGAAGCCAACGGGGACGTATACCCCTGCGACTTCTATTGCACCGATGGATATCGACTGGGAAACATCCTGGTCGATGGATTTTCGACCCTCGATGAACGACGCCGGGGAATGCGCTTCATCGAGGAGAGTTCTAACACGATCGATGGGTGTGAGACATGTCCGTGGAAGCACTTGTGTAGAGGCGGTTGCAAGCGTTATCGAAATGACGACGGGTATCGCTTCTGTTCGACAATGATGGGGTTTTTCCCCTATGTGATTGAACGATTGCACTACGTGGCCAAGCAGATAACTCCTCCTTAGTGGGGTACTGCATGAAAACTGAAATCAAGAAGGGGAAACCGGAAGTAAATGTAAAATTCTTTCTCCGCCTGTTCTGGGAGACATTCACCTTGAGCATGTCCGGCTTCGGCGGAGGATTTGTCATCGTCAGCCTGATGCGCAAGAAGATGGTCGCAAAGCTTGGCTGGATCGACCAGGATGAGATGATGGACTTCGTCATCATCGCCCAATCCGCGCCGGGATCCGCCTCGGTGAACGTGGCAATGATGGTCGGTTATCACCTGGCGAGAACTCCGGGTGCGCTTGTCGCGACATTGGGGACGGTTCTGCCGCCGATGATCATCGTCTCGATCATCAGCGTCATCTACACCATGCTCCAGGGCAACGTCTGGGTCGACGCGGCGTTTCTCGGGATGAGACCGGTGGTCGCAGCGATCGTCCTTCAGGTTTCGTGGAAGTTCTTCAAACCGTTTCTCAAAGTGAAAGCGATTCCGGCGGTTCTGCTCTTCATCATCAGTTTCGTCCTGCTCTATATTCTGAAGGTCAGCATGATCGCACTGATTCTGGTGATGCTGGCGCTCTCCACCACGGCCAACCTCCTTGACATAAGGAGGAGGAAGAAGCGGATGGAGGAAGACATATGATGCTCTATCTCCAGCTGTTCTTAAGCTTCTTCCAAATCGGTCTCTTTTCAATCGGAGGCGGGTATGTGGCGATGCCGTTGCTTCAACACCAGACGGTCGATCTTCACGGCTGGCTTACCCAAGCCCAGTTCATCGACCTGATCACGATCGCCGAGATGGTCCCCGGCTCGATGTCGATCAACTCGGCCACGTTCATCGGAATCAAGATCGCGGGGATTCCCGGCGCAATCGTCGCCATCGTCGGAAACATTCTGCCCTCCTTCATCATCATGCTGATTCTCGCCAAGCTGTATGAGCACTTCAGCGAGCAGCGGATCATTCGCAACGTGCTCACGAGTGTTCGCCCGATCGTGGTCGCAGCGATCCTCACCGCCGCATTGATTCTTCTGGAGTTTGCCGTCGGAACGTTCAAACAACCCAACATCTTCGCAATCATCGTCTTTCTGCTGGCATACACGCTGCTCAGTTCAAAAAGAATTCCGATGGGCCCTGTCTCCGTTTTGGGAGTCGGCGCACTGGTCGGAGTCGCCAAGTTAGGTATAGTATATCTTCTAGAGGCAGGTATAGTAGTAATATGATTCGTCTGACAAAAGGTGTGTTTTATGATCTGGCCATCTGGATGATGGGTTTCGGGATGCTTGTCGGAGTCGTCTTTCCCTTTTTCATGGAATTCCTGGGAATGGACCCCTCGACCGTGTACACCGTCTGGTTTTTCAGTGTGTGTATTTTTTCCGGGCTCCTCGTCGGGGCGGTGAACATCCTCCTTGCCCATTGGGTCGTCGGCAGCAGGCTGAATATGCTTTCCACCCATATGGGCAAGATCGAAGACAAGCTGCATATGATCAGCGGCAGCGACACGATGGTGGACTGTTCCGCCCAGGACTGCCACCTTCTCGTGGACAGCACCGATGCGATCGGCCGTTCTTCGGCATCCTTCAACAGCCTGGTCGATACGCTTTCCTCATCCCTTCAATTGGAGATGCAGATTCGCTCCTACACCCGGATGCTCACGACCCACCTGGAAGTGGAAGCGCTCTGCCAGAACGCCCTTTCCAGCCTGCTTGAGCTGTTCAACATCGACGGCGGGGCAGTCTTGGTTGAAATCAAAGGGAACCTGAAACTCCTCGGTTCCAGCGGATTGGCAAACGGTGAGGAGCTTGGCAAGAACCCTCAGGTTCTCGATACGCTGAGCCAATTAAACCGCAAGCGGATCGACATCCCGGTTCAAGCCGAGATTGACGGAGTCATTGCAAGGTTCCGTCCTCAAACGGTGCTGCTGTTTCCCATCATCTACAAAGGCTTGGGGATGGGAGTCGTCATCCTTGCCGCCAAGCACTCGATCCCCCGCGATGTGGAAAAGAACCTCGACCTCTTCATCTCAAGCCTCGCTCTTGCCCTGCACAACGCTGTGACGCACGATCAGATCCAACGGCTCGCCGCCGTCGATCCCCTGACCGGGGTGTACAACCGCCGCTTCGGGCTGACCCGCCTCCGCGAGGAGTTCATCCGGTCGGTGAAGCAGAATACCACGCTGGGCATCCTGATGATCGACGTGGACCACTTCAAGGATGTCAATGACACCTACGGCCACACGGTCGGCGACCGGGTCCTGCAGGGGATCGCCTCCAGCGCCCGCACCCAGCTTCGCGAAGGCGACCTGTTGATCCGGCTCGGCGGAGATGAATTCATGGTCGTCCTGCTGGGGGCCAGCGGAAACGACGTTCTGGAGGTCGGCGAAGCGATTCGACGGACGGTCAGCGAGCGGACCACCAGCTGGGGCGAGCAGCAGATCAAGGTCACCGTCTCGATCGGAGGCGCTTCCCTGGCGACCGCCAATGTGAAGGATGAACAGGATCTGATCGACGCCGCCGACAAGGCGCTCTATCAGGTGAAAGAGAGCGGAAGAAACAGAGTTGGAATCTGATGTGAAGAAGCCCGTCACCCTGCTCGCCCTTGATTTCGGCGGAGTCGTCGTCGAATTCATCGATGATGAGGTGCTGGAGGCGATGAGCAAACACACCGGGTTCGATCATCCGACCTTCACCGAGCGCTATTGGAGGCATCGCTCCGACTTCGACCGCGATCGCTACACCCTCCTCGAATACTGGCGGTTGGTGACCGGGGAAGAGAATCCGCCAATCGATGCGCTTGTCTCACTGGACTTGGCCGGATGGAGCCGGAGCGACCCGGCGATCATCCGGTGGGCTGAAGGCCTCAAAGAGCGCGGCTTGAAGCTGGCCCTTCTTTCGAACATGGCTACTCCGACCTATGAAGCGCTGCAAAAGGATGAGCATTGGCCGACCTTCTTCGACTATTACATCATCTCCGGTGTTCTCAAGGTCAACAAACCGGACAGGGCGATCTACGAACACCTCATTGCCGTCAGTGGCACAAAGCCTTCCGAGATTCTGTTCATCGATGACCTCGAGCACAACGTCACGGCCGCCCGGGCGGCGGGGCTCCAGGCGATCCACTACCGGGGCATGGATGACCTTGCAACCATCCTGCGAAGCGAGCATCCCTCTTTATGGTATCCACGATCGTAACGAAGCGGGACGGCCGGGAGATTCAACGCGTTCAGAAGGTTGAAGGCTTTACATGGGAAGCGCTGCGGCCTCAAGCGCCTCCGTTTGACAGCCGAGCCATCGGGGAGATCGCCCGGCTCTATCAGGTCACCATCATTCCAAAGAACCCCGGCAAGTTTGGTTGGTTTGTCTTTTTTCGATTGGATGAAGACCTTCCGTTTCCTCTTGCCATGACTCAAGGGAAAATCACCTTTTTGGATCCCAACCTTGCATTCGCTTCATATGTGAATGGATTGGTTTCCAGAGGAGAAATCGCCGTCAACGATCGGTTGGTGGTCAATGAC
>SHOI01000167.1 GCA_004294855.1 Sphaerochaeta sp.
TGGCGAATAAGATTAAAAACGGAACCCTGTCCTTTGAAAAAGCGGTCGTTGAATATTCGCAGGACACGCCGTCAAAAAGCAAGGGCGGAGATATCGGGTGGCTCACGATGAATAATGAGGAAGCCCGGCTCGGTCTTGGGGACTCGTTCTTCGAGGCGGCGTTCAGCCTGGATGTCGGAGAGACCGGTGGTTTGGTCGAATCGAATACCGGCTATCATATACTCAAAGTACTGGTATACAGCGAACCGAAAATCCTCGCCCTCGATGATGTGATCAGTCCCAATAACCCGATGACGATTCGAACCTACATCACCAATGAACTGAAAGTCGCCAAACAGCAAGAGTTGTACGTAAAAGCGGTCAACTCGCTGGTCGAAGATTTGAGGAAAAGCGCAACGGTTCGGATTCTGTACAAGTAGAAGCATGAGAAGCAGACATAAAGCCCGTGAGTTGGCGATCCAGACGCTTTATGCGATGGATTTCAATGATGACCTCAATGTATCCAACATCCCGACCACCTTCAGTGCGGTGACGGACGATGAATATGAAAGCTTTGAAGAAGATGTCCGAATCTATGCGATGTATCTGATTCGCGGGACCCTTGAACATCTTGAAGAGGTCGATCATCTGATCAGTCGATTCAGTTTGAACCGTCCTCTTGATCGGATTGATTATGTCGATCGCAACATCCTTCGAATCAGCGTATTTTCCCTTCTGTATGCAAACGTCCACCCCCATGTGATCATCGATGAGGCGGTGAAGCTCAGCCAGGATTTCTCCAGCGAAGTAAACTACAAGTTCATCAACGGAATTCTGGATGCGATGAACAAACAGGTGTTCGATAAGCGGGAAGGAATGAACTATGATTCAACTGAAGAGTGAAGAACAGATCAAACGAATCGGCGAAGCGTGTACCTTGACCGCCCGCCTCATGGAAGAGTTGGAAACGTTCATCGAAGCGGGAATGAGCACGAAAGACATCGACCAATACTGCCACGATTTTATTATTCGGCATAAGGGAATTCCTTCCTTTCTGAACTACGGCGGATTTCCCGCAAGCGCTTGCGTCTCGGTAAACGAAGAAGTGATTCATGGAATACCCTCCACGAAAAAGATCATCAGGGAAGGAGATCTGGTTTCCGTCGACCTCGGGATCAATCTCAACGGATATTTCAGCGATATGGCCCGGACATTCATCGTCGGCGAGACGAAGGAAGAGTACCGGAAGCTGTGCGAAGTGACCCGGAAATCGCTCGACCTGGGAATCGAGGCCGCCGGAAAAAATGGGGCTCGAATCCAAGATATCGGTAAAGAGGTTTCCCGGCACTGTTCTCAACATGGCTATGGAGTGGTCCGTGACTTTACCGGCCACGGGGTCGGCCTTGCGGTTCATGAAGCGCCGGAGATTCCCAACTACAGCGCCCCCTTCCTCCCAAATCCCCGGATTCGGGAGGGGATGGTGCTGGCGATCGAGCCGATGATCAATCTCGGAACCCATAAAGTCTCTATCCTGGAGGACAACTGGACGGTGGTCACCCAAGACGGGTTGCCTTCCGCCCATTTTGAGGATACTGTAGCGATTACAAGGGACGGCTTAGTCATTCTGACCAGGGGGTAGGTTCACATGAACAAGGAATTCATCAACTGCGACACGATTCGAGACAATACGCTAAAGCTTGCGCATCACATGTACAAGAATGACGGCTTTATTCCCGACATCATCTATGCATCGTTGCGCGGTGGGGCGTACATGGCGAACGTCTTCAGCGAATACTACAAGATGGTGAAGCTCAACCGAAAAGAGCGACCGGTCTTCTATGCCGCCGTCGTCGCCCGATCCTACGGATACCTGAGGAATCAGACCCGGGTCATGGTTGACGGGTGGACGTATTCACCCGAATTCCTTCGCAGCGGAGACAAGATCCTCCTCGTCGATGACATCTTCGATACCGGGAAGACCGTCAACGCCCTCGGGGAAATCATCATGCAGAAAGGGATCCCCCGCAACGACCTGAAAATCGTGGTCTACGACTACAAGGTTCCGCTCTACAAAAAAGGGGAACCCCTTCCCATCCAGCCGGACTACTACGTCCGCAAGCACGTTCTCCACAGCGAAGAAGAAGAAGTCTGGATCCACTACAACTGCCACGAGTTCCTCGGTCTCTCCGCCAAGGAGATTGATGAGCAGTTCCAGGATCCCGAGGTAAGAAACATTCTCCACGAAGTGCGAAACGACTGATGAAAACGAAACCCCCTTCCACACAAAAGAAGGGGGCTATCCTTTAGAAAACCAATGAATCATCAGAACTCGTATTCTTCCGCCTTGCTGATCGCTTGAACATTCGTGCCGTCATTCTTGTTCACGTTGGCCTTGTCAACCTGAACAGAATACATCCCGTGCTTCTGCGTGGCGACCAGGAACGTCTCACCATCCAACTGCA
>SHOI01000168.1 GCA_004294855.1 Sphaerochaeta sp.
GGGTCTTGCTCATCCCCCCGGACATCACCCGGATCCACGGCTTGGGCGGGATGCTCGCCGTATGGGCGACCGAGTTCTACGGCAGCGCCGTAAAACAGATTCTTCCCGCCTTGGGAACCCATGTACCGATGACCCCTAAAGAGATTGAGGTGATGTATCCCGGTGTCGATCCGTCCCTCTTCACGGTCCATGACTGGAGAAACGACATCGTCACCATTGGAACGGTACCGAAGGAGTTCATCGAAGAGGTCAGTGAGGGCAAGCTCTCCTATGAATGGAAAGCCCAGGTGAACAAGGCGCTCGTCCACGGAGGCTTTGATCTGATTCTCTCGTTGGGCCAGGTAGTGCCGCACGAGGTGATCGGTATGGCCAACTACAACAAGAACGTCTTCGTCGGCACCGGCGGGGCGGACGGGATCAACAAGAGCCACTATCTGGGGGCGGTCTACGGGATGGAACGGATCATGGGACGAACCGATTCCCCGGTCCGGGCGGTTCTCGATTACGCTGAAAAACACTTCGCCCAAGAGCTCCCGCTTGTCTACGCGCTTACCGTCGTAGGACGGAACGACCATGGAGAAATGAAGCCGATGGGCCTTTTTGTCGGCGACGACCGATCCTGCTACGAGGAGGCGGCAGCGCTCTCCCTGGAAGTGAACTTCACGATGGTGCCCGAGCCTCTTGAAAAAGTGGTCGTCTACCTCGATCCCGAGGAGTTCCGCACCACGTGGCTTGGAAACAAGTCGATCTACCGCACCCGAATGGCAATCGCCGATGAAGGTGAACTCATCGTCCTCGCCCCCGCCGTCGCAGGCTTCGGCGAAGATGAAGAGATCGACCGGCTGATCCGCAAGTACGGCTACAAGGGAACGCCAAAGGTCCTTTCCGATGTCGAGAAGCATAAGGACCTCAAAGACAACCTTTCTGCGGCCGCTCACCTGATTCACGGATCGTCCGAGGGACGGTTCACGATCCGCTATTGCCCCGGCAAGCTCACCAAGGAAGAGATTGAGCAGGTCGGCTATGAGTGGGGCGACCTGCAACAGATGCTTCAGCGCTATCCGATCGAGAGCCTGAAGGATGGTTGGAATACCGACGCCCAAGGTGAGCGCTTCTACTACATATCGAACCCCGCCATCGGGCTGTGGGCGCACAGCGGACGCTTCAATGACTAGGTGTCGGGTTTCGTTTTAGCACTATGAAGATCCAAAAGGAGGATTACCAATGATTCTGAGCAATAAAAGCCTAAGCAACAAAAAACAATGGGAAGAGAAAGGCTACCGCCTCCCCGCCTACGACCGGGCGGCGATGATTGAAGAGACCCTCAAGCATCCTACCTGGGTTCACTTCGGAGGGGGAAACATCTTCCGAGGCTTTCTCGCTCGTCTTCAGCAGGAGCTGCTGAATCGGGGATTGGTAAAAAGCGGCATCATCGTCGGTGGAAGCTATGATTATCAGGTCATCGAGGAAGTCTTCACCAAACAGGATAATCTGATCCTGGCGGTTACCCTCAAAAGCGACGGATCGGTCGACAAGGAGGTCATTGCCTCCGTCGCCGCCGCAAAGCCGGTTGAACCGGCCTTTCCCGAAGATTGGGCGTTCTTTAAACGAGCATTCGCCAACCCCTCGCTTCAGATGGTGAGCTTCACCATCACGGAGAAAGCGTATGCCATCCGCTCAAACGACGGCATGCTCTTCGAGTCGATCGCCAAGGACATCGAGGAAGGAGCGAAGGCGCCGAAATCCTTCCTTGCAAAGCTGACAAGCCTCCTCTATCATCGCTATCAACAAAAGGGCGGCAATCTGACCCTGGTGAGCATGGACAACTGCTCGGCGAACGGCGACCGGATCGCCGAGGCGGTCAAGACGATCGGCAAGGGCTGGGCGGAGCGCGGCCATGTGGAGCAGGAGTTCCTCGCCTACCTGGATGAGAACGTCGCCTATCCCTGGTCGATGATCGACAAGATCACCCCCCGCCCGGATGCGAAAATCGTTGAGATCCTCAAGAAGGACGGCTTTAAAAGCGGCGGCTTGATCGTGACCAAGAACAACGCCCACATCGCATTCTTCGTCAATGCGGAAGAGGCCGAATATCTGGTCATCGAAGATACCTTCAAGAACGGCAGGCCTCCTTTGGACAAGGTGGGCGTCTACTTCACCGACCGTTCGACGGTGAACAAGGTTGAACGGATGAAAGTCACGACCTGTCTGAACCCCCTGCACACCGCCCTTGCAATCTTCGGTTCGATTCTGGGCTTCACCCTCATCAGCGAGGAGATGAAAGATCCCCAGCTCAGGGCGCTGGTGGAAGGAATCGGATATACGGAAGGGATGCCGGTCGTGGTTGATCCCGGGATCATCGATCCCAGGCAGTTCATCGACGAAGTGTTGAACAAGCGCTTCCCCAACCCCTTCATGCCGGACAGCCCCCAAC
>SHOI01000051.1:0-3446 GCA_004294855.1 Sphaerochaeta sp.
AGCGCCGGGTCGCTCCGGGGAGGCCGCCGGGTGTGGATGCTGGCCCGGATGCCGGAGACCAAAATCCTGGGAGACAAGATTGAACCTTACCTCGTATTCTCCAACGGGCACGACGGCCGCAACGCGGTCAAGGTGGCCATTACCCCGATTCGGGTGGTGTGCATGAATACGCTCAACCTGGCCTTGGGCACTGCCACCAGAGCCTGGGCAACCAACCACCAGGGGGATATCCAAGGCAAGCTGCGGGACGCCGAGCGGACCCTGCAACTGTCGACGGAATACATGAGCGCCTTGGCGGAGGACGCCGAGCGGATGGCGGAGATTGCGGTCACCAAGGAGATGCTGGCCGAGCTCACGGTGGACCTTCTGCCCCTGCCCAAGGACCAGAAGCGGCACAACTTGGTGCGGAACATGCGCAAAGAATTTCTCTACCGCTACCAATCGGCCCCCGACTTGGACCGTTTCCGCGGAACCGGATGGGGATTCGTCAACGCGGTGGCCGACTTCGCTGACCACCGGCAACCCAGCAGAAAGACAAGCAGCTACGACACCATCCAATTCGAGCGGGTCATCGGTGGGCACCCCCTACTCGACCGGGCGGTGGAACTGATAAAGGCAGCATAAAGGAGGAATAGGAATGGTGTTAGTCACTATTATAAATAACCCCGCGATTCCCTGTGAATCCTGCGGGGAGACCAAGTTTCCTAGGGGGCAGGCGCTAATGGGAAGGCCCGGGACGGCGGCTATATCCATAATCCTGTGCGAGAAATGCCTGCACACTCTTGCCGACATGATGTGGGATGCATTCACGGATGAACACCGAGATGTGGAAGGGGGATAGGAGATGCCAGAACTACACGAAACCCGAATGGGACAAAAGCTGATTAACAAGGATATCCCGGAACTGGTCCAGGCTATCAACCGGTTAGCAGCGGCGCTTGAAAAAGCGACCGCTGCGCCACCGACAACGGAACCAAGGAGAAAGGAGCGCATGCAAATATGGAAAAAGGAGGGCGAATAGCCGCCCTTGCGCGCTGGTCGGCCCTACGCTATACTAGACATAGGTAAAGTTACAAGGAGGGGTAAGCAATGCGCCTGCCAGAGAATTTCTTGGCGCCGGAGGCCGCATCCGCCGAGTGGGGCGTGACCAGACAGTGGATATACATGTGCTTTAGGGATGGGAGATTCCACGACTACGAGGTGTGGGAGACTCCGCATGCCATATACTACTCGCGGGAGGGACTCCATCGTGTGCTGGGGCCGCCTGATCCAAACCGGGTGGCGCCCAACTCCGGACCACGAAAAAAAAGACCGCCGACCGACGAGCAAAATTGAGAGAGGGGCACATTTTGGGCACCCGCGGAATCTAGCGGGGCAACGCAGAAACAATAAAGGGAGGCTTGCGCCTCCCGATTTTTTTCACTACATGGCCGCAAAAACCGCTTGCAAAGGCGAGCCGTAGGTGGTAACATTTACGCAGGTGCAAATTTGCTAATGCACGCAGGAGGTGGTGGCATGAAAATAATGATGAAGGACCTGGAAGATTTTAACCGCTTGCTGATAAAGAATGGCCTTTCAAAGCGCGGTTTTGGGCGGAAGGCCAACATCTGCGAGGCTTATGCGCAGCAGATTAGTCGGGGGCAACGCAGCCCTAGCCCTAGAGTCGCCAAACAAATCTGCGACGCTCTAGGTGTCGAGTTTGACGATATTTTTTTTATCGTTGACGCTCGCAAAAGCGGTCAGGTTCCAACCGGAACAGAAGGATAATGCAGGCCATTGAAAGGAGGTGACCCGGGATAACCATGGCAAAGAAAAAGAGCCGCCAATCCAAGGCGACTCACCAAAACGCACCTTTATTATAACACCGAAACAAGATCAGCACAATGAAAGAGGTGGAACTTAGTGGACTTAGCAATAATGGAAAACGACCAAGACAATATCCAAGGCATGTCCTCCAGGCTGGCCGCCATGAAGAACAAGCTGGATATAGTCCAGCAGTTTTTTAGGGACGTTATGGTGCCCGACGTGGACTACGGGATTATCCCCGGAACCCCAAAGCCAACCCTTTACAAGTCCGGAGCGGAAAAGCTCTGCGAGCTATATGGATTTACGATTGAGATCGCCAACAAACGCGAGGAGCGCGACTACAAAACCGGCTTCTATCTGGCCGAGGTCACGGTTCGGCTGCGGCACAGGGCGACCGGGCAAGTGGTAGCTGAAGGGGTGGGCGAAGCCAACGTCTACGAGGCCAAGTACCGCTGGCGTTGGGTGGGCGAACGCGACCTCCCCCGCGGCATCGACAAGGAGAACTTGCTGTCCAAGGAATTCTCTAGCCGGGACGGGGGCAAGTGGAGCAAATATCGGCTGGAAAACGCAGACCTTTTCGACCAGTGGAACACGGTATTAAAGATGGCCAAAAAGCGCAGCCTGGTGGACGCGACCCTGTCGGCAACCAGGTCCAGCGGAATTTTCTCGCAATCTGAGGACGACTTCGAAGCCTACATCATGGGGGAGGACGAACCCGCCACGAAACCTACTCCGCCACCACGCAAACCCGGCAAACCTTCCGGGATAACCATCAACTTCGGCAAGTACAAGGGACAGACCCTCGAGGATATCCACGAGGAGGACCCATCATACTTAGAGTGGCTGGTCAAGAACGCCAAGGATGAGCGAGTCCGGGTGGCCGCCAACAAGCTGCTGACCGATTCGCCCAGGCCGGAACGGCCAGCATCAAACGGGAGACCGGAGAGGGCCGCGGATGATGACACCAACCCACTGGTCGACGACGACATGTGGGCCGCCCTGGAAATGGAGGATGAATAGATGCCGAAGATCGCGCATATCGGGGACGTCCATTGGGGCCTTAACTATCCTGGCCCCACCCCCGAATCAAGGTTTGAGGATATAACCAGGACCATGGATTGGTGCGCCGACCGGATAATCGATGAGAAGTGCGACTTGGTCTTGGTCGCCGGGGACATGTTCAAGGACGCCAGAGTATTTCTGGACCGGGCCAGCCGCGAGATCAAGGCCGCGGCTAACTGGATCCGGAAGATCACCCACCATGGGATAGAGGTCCTCGTAATATCGGGGACCCCTAGCCACGACGCCATTTCTGCATACGAACTCCTACGCGAGATGAACATCGACAAATGCACGGTGTTCACCTGCCCGGGCTGGGTGCATTACCCCTTCGGACTCAGCGTCTGCTGCATACCGGGGATGAACCGGGCAGGGTGGGCCGCCAAGGACGAGTACAAGCATCTACCCCCGCAGGAAATCCACCAACTCATGACCGAAAACATCACCGAGATATGCCACACGATTCCGGGCGGGATGAAGCCCGACATACTGCTGGCGCATCTATCCTACGACCTCGCCGACAAAGGCTTTGAGGACGTCTTAATGCAGCACGAACCGGTCCTGACCTCGGAGGCGGTGGC
>SHOI01000051.1:3546-10830 GCA_004294855.1 Sphaerochaeta sp.
GCGATCGTCCGACTGCGGTACGATTGCCCCGAAACCATGGTGAAACAAATCAGCCGGAAGGCCCTGGAGAAGGCGCTATACGATGCCGGGGCCTTTTATGTAACCGAGATAGTCGGGACAGTAACGGAATCCATAAGGGACCGGGACCAAGAGGTAACGGCGGAGATGGGCGTCATTGACGCCCTGCAGAAGTGGTGCGAACAGCCTGACGTAAATATCCCCGAGGGGGAGATACCCGCCCTGCTGGCCATGGCAGGGGAGATGCTACAGGGGGTGAAGATGTGAATCCAACCAGAATTGAGATCGACAATATAGGTGCTATTGAACACGGAGAGCACGACCTGACCAATCTCCGCATGGCGGTGGTTGTGGGGGCCAACGGTTGCGGGAAGTCCACCACGTTCACCACAACCCCGACCTGGGTGCTGTTCGGCACCACTAAAAACGGTTGCTCGGTGGACGAAATGATCCGCTCCGGGGAGAGCGACATGGCTGGAACGGTGGAATTCGAACATCAGGGGACCATGTACCGGGTGACCCGGACCCGCAGTAAACGGGGCCGGGGCAAGAGCACCTTGGAGATGTACGCACGTAAAGGAGACGATTGGGAGTCCGTTGGAGGGGCGAGCATCGCCGAGACCCAGGCCAAAATCAAAGATCTGCTAGGACTGGACGCGGATACATTCACGTCCAGTTCAATGATATTACAAGGACGTGCCGGGGAGTTTACCAGCCGGGCGCCAGCACAACGCAAATCCGTACTTGCCCAGATACTGGGACTCGAGCAGTACGCCGGGCTACAGGATAGGGCCAAGGACCAGCTAACCCAGACAAACCACCGAATCACAGCGATCAACGCCAAGCTGGAACAACTCGACGTCCCGGAAGGAGCGTGGGAGGATGCATCCGAGGCGTGCGCAAGGCTCCGGGCTGACATTATAGCGAGCGAGACTGCTATAGCCGCCATGGAAAAAGCCCTACAGATGGCGGAGGAGCAGGAGTTAAAGATCGCCCAGAAGAGGATGCGCCGCGAGGAGCTGTTGACCCAGGCTCAACAACTGGAGGCGGAGGCCGACGACCGCAAGAAGGCCATGGCTGAGGAAGCGGAAAAGGCGGAAAGCGCCTCAATATTGTTGGCCAAGGGAGAACATATCCGATCTGCGGCTGCCGAATACACCCGCCTGAAAGAATCCCTGGCCGGGCAAGACGCGGTTCGCGAACAAGCTAAATATCTCGACAATGAAATTCTGGACCTTAAGCGGCGGCTCCTTCGAGAGGGGGCCAGATTACGGGATTGTCAGGCCCAACTTGCCCAGATGGACAAAGCCCTAGCGGAGCGGGGAGACCTGGAGCGGACGGTGGAAAACTACCACGCCGCCGAGAAACGACTTGCTATCCTCGACAAGTTAGCAAATGAATACGACGACCTGGCGCGGGAGGCCATTAACGCAGAGAACCGGTTTGAAATAGCCAACCGGGCACGAGACCAAAAGATCAAAACACTGGAGGCAGAGGTTGACCTATTGGCGGGAAAGGTGGGGATGCTGGCGAACGCCAACTGCATTGACCCGGAGAATGCCACATGCCGGTTCCTGGCCGACGCCCGGGAGGCAAAGGCAAGACTTCCGCTGGTTTCCCAGGACCTAAACAACGCCATGAACGACATGGGGGAACTGGAGGCCCTTATGGAAGCCAAGGCGTCGGCAAGGGAGGCCCAGATGGCCCTCGGGTACGATTTACGGACCCACCACGAGGTGCAGGACCAAGTGAGGTTATACCGACCGGCTGTGGCGAAGCTGGCCGCATTAGACGGGCAGGCCCAACTGCGGGATAATCTCCAGCGGCAAAAAGAGGACGCCGCCCGTTCCACCCTTGAGATCGATGCGCAAATAAGAGGAAAGGAGGAGCTCCTTACCAAACTACAGCAAACCCTGCGGGACCTAGAAACCCGAGGTGTTTTGTTGGCCGAACTTAAGGTATATGCGGACATGCTCCCGGCACTAGAAAACGCCCAAGAGTCAATCCGAATATCGATGGACAGGGTGATGGGGCTGAAGAAGGAATGCGACGACCGACTGGCACTGGCGGAGACTAAGCGTGCGGAAAGTCAGAAATTGCTGGACGAAATCCTGGCCCACGAAGGCATAGCACTCCCGGTTTACGTGCGCAAAGGACAAATATTCGCGGCCCGGGAGGCGGAAAAAGACCTGCGGATTACCCTGGGCAGGGCTGAGGTTGAACTCGAGCGGATTGAAAAAGCCGAGATGGACCGACAGGCGCTGAAAAAGGAACTCGTACCGCTCGCGACCGAAGCATCCCGTTGGCAGACATTGGTGCGGGCCTTTGGCAAGGATGGGGTACCCGCCATGATAATCGAGCACGCGGTTCCCGAACTGGAATTCCAGGCGAACGGAATCCTGGAGCAGATGACCGGGGGACAGAACCGGATTTACTTTAACACCCAGAGGGACAAGAAGGACGGGAAAGGGATTATAGAAACCCTGGACATTATGATTACCGAGTGGGACAGCCCGGAAGGAAGGGCTTACGAGACCTACTCCGGAGGGGAGCAACTCAGAATCGACTTTGCACTTCGGATAGCGCTGTCCGAGATGCTGGCCCGGCGCGCAGGGAGCAAGGTGGAGTGGCTGACAATCGACGAGGGGATTGGGTCGCAAGACGCAAAACACCGGACCCTGGTTTTGGACGCCATACGGAATATCGCCAGCCGATTCAAGAAGGTAATCCTCATAACCCACATTGAAGAAGCGCAGGCCATGTTCGACGAAGTAATCAATCTATAAGTTACTTGGGGAGAGATGGTATGGACGGCGGAGGATGGATAAAACTTCATAGGGCATTAATGGACAAGCCAATATGGACCTGCGCAACCGTTGAGCAAAGGTCTATCCTGATAACCATTCTCATGCTTGCAAATCATGCCGAGAAGCAATGGGAGTGGAAAGGACAAAGGTTTGTTTGTAAACCAGGGCAGTTGGTAACCAGTTTGCCTTCCTTGGCAAAGGCGTCTAAATGTAGCTTGCAAAACGTTAGGACCGCGTTAAAGCGTTTTGAAAATCTCGAATTTTTAACAGACGAATCAACAAACACCGGAAGGCTCATAACCATCGTAAATTGGGACAAATATCAGGGTTGTCCCGACGAACTAACAGGCGAACTAACAGGCAGCCAACAGGCACCTAACAGGCACCTAACAGCTAACAAGAATGATAAGAATGAAAGAATGAAAGAAAGAGATATATACACGCCCGAATTCGAGACCTGGTATTCATCTTGGCCAAGACCTGAAGCTAAGCGAGACAGCTATCGCAACTTCGAAAGGATACGGAAAGACAAAGGGCTGGATTTTATATGGCAATGCACAAAGAACTATTTATCCTACCGTCAATCGATACCGGAACGGGAGCGAGGCCCGGACTACTCCTCTCGGAACTTCTTCGGGCAGAAAGCCTACTACGAGGATTTTATCCAGCCCAAATTGTTCGTGGTAAAGAATGGCGACACAGCCCGAACTATAAACGGGCATCGCTTTTAGGAGGGAGGTGAGCCAATGGATTATATAACCGACAACGAGGCCGAGGATAGGACAATCTCCGCCATGCTACATTCGGAAACGGCGGTGATTGACTGCCTGGCTATTATCGGCGAGAACGACTTTTACAAACCGCTTAACCGTGACATGTTCGGGATCATAAAGGCTTTATATAGCCGGGGAACGGTGCCGACCTATGTGGAGGTGCTCAAAGAGGGTATGTCCATGGGGTTAATTCGGGGCCTGCAAGATACCGAGGAAATCCAGTATATAGCCGGTAAGCATATCAATGACCGAAACGCAGTCTATTGGGCCGAGAGAGTGAGGGCGGCGTCCAAGGGGAGGCAGGCCCAGCAACTGTTGAAGGGATACGCCGAGCGGATCGTCAAACCCCGGGAGGATATCGTGCAAGTAATCAGGGACGCAGGTTCGGAGTGGGCCACATTGGCCATGGATGCCCAGCACGAGACAATAGAAACCGCTGCCGATGTGGCCAGACTGGGGGAACAACTGGTCACGGAGAACTGCGCCAAGTGGCGCAACCTACAAGAGGAAATGCGGGTATTCGGGGAAACCCCGCTCGAAGGGGTGTCAACCGGGATTGAGAAACTTAACGACTTGACCCTCGGGTATAAGCCCGGGGATCTTGTTATCCTTGGAGCCCAGACCGGACACGGGAAAACGGCCATGGCGCTGAACACTGCACTGGCATGCTGCGTGGATGGAAACAGGGCATTGTTGTACATCAACACCGAGATGAGCCGGAAACAGATCGCCTACCGCTGGGCGTCGATGCTCTCAGAGATTCCCTTGCAGCGTATCCGGACCGGCAACTTGCGGGATGCGGAAATAGAAACGGTGACGGCAGCCTTGCAGTCATTCTCGCAGGCCAACTTCTATACGGCCTATATCCCGAATTTAACCCCGGAAAAACTACAGGCCCTGGCCAGGAAGGCTAAGCTCCAGCACGATATCGAGTTGGTGATAATCGACTATGTGGGACGCCTGGACACCAGTGATCCGCGGGATCCGGAATGGCTGGTCCTATACAACATAGTCAAATCGCAAAAGATAATGGCCCAAAACCTGGACATAGCCTGCATGGTCTTAGTCCAACTGAACGCCGACGGGAGCCTGCAGGGGGCCAAGCGGATGAAGAACGAATGTGATTTGATGCTAAAGCTCCTGCCCCTGTGCGAGGACCTACTCGACGAAGAACAGCGGTCCAAGGCCCAGGAGAAAATCGAGAAAAAATACAACGCCCGGTATGAGCCGTTCACATATTTCCTGTGGGTGGACAAGTCCCGAGACTCGGAGGCGGGGATCAGCATCCCGCTGGTTTTTGATAAGAGCACACAGCAAATACGAGAGGCGAAGGAGGTATAGACATGGCGGAGAACAACACGGCCATGACGGTGGCCATAGGACTATTGGACAGCCTGCGGACGCTGGAATGGACCAACGCCCGGTTATCAGAGCAAAACGAGCATCTCAAGGCGGTAATCCACAGGAAAGAATCTACCGAGCGAAAACTGCTTATGGTGTCTCGTGTGGTAGAGGAGATGGTGGCACCATGGCCGGATCATTGGGAGTGGCTAACGACTGAGGCCAAGGTGCTCATAATGGCACAGGACACAGTTATGGGCCGGGAGCGAAATACGCAGACCGGGGAACTTATTGCGGATAGGGGGATGTTCTATGAAGAACGACAGTCCGGTTAAGGTGTATCGATTGAACCCGGACGGGACCAAGGGGGAATTATTAAGAACGGCGGTGGCATTTCCGCCGGGGTGGGACTCCAATGCGAATATGGCCAGACCGGCCGATCCTGAAGCCAGGAGGGGGCGCAAACAAGCCCCGGTCGATTACTACCAAAAACTCTACGACAACGGAATGTCCGACCATGAGATCGGACGATTAACAGGGAAAAGCGCCAGAACCATCCGGGCCTGGAGATCCAAAAACAAACTGCCGAGCAATGGGGGGAGGGTCGCCAATGGTACCCATGGAGGAGGCTCTAAATCCAACTGAGTGCCAGATAATGCGCATGTTTTTCGCCGATCTGATTAAAGCAAGCCAGGAGACGCGACCCCCGTACAACGTGATGAACTACATGATTGAGTGGAGGGAGGCGAGGCATTTGGAGGTGGAAGCCATAAAGGGCAACAAATTCTGCGGCAACTGCGTGTACCTGCAGAGAACAGACGATAAAGGGAAGTTGTTGCCGATCCCCAAGTGCATGGGCGACCGGAGACCAAAAGACGAAACGACTCCGGGGTGTTATGTATGGGCCGCGAAACCACAATAGTGCAGGGCCGGGTGTGGGCGGCCACCGTCCACGAAGCCCTGGATAAGATATTCGACAAGTACCCGGGCGCGGAGGTCGCCATAGGGGCGGTGCAAAAAAGAGGGGAGCTTTACTGGTGGGAATACGCCGCCACGCTGAAGGAGGGACCATGCGAGAAATCATCGTCATCATAGCCATGTTTGCCGCGGTCTGGGGCGGAGTGCAAGTGGCAGATATCCCCCAGGCCCCCGCGGCGACCGAGGATATACAACCACAGACCATGCTGATGGAGATAACGGCTTATTGTTACACCGGGAACCGAACCGCGTCGGGGACCTGGCCCAAGGTCGGAACGGTGGCCGCGGATACCAAAGTGCTCCCTTTCGGAACCAAGGTTTACATACCGGGATATGGGATAGGGACGGTAGAGGATCGGGGCGGAGCGATTAAGGGGAACATGCTGGACGTCTATCTACCTTCCCGGAGTGCCGCGATCGAGTGGGGGCGTAAGAAGAACGTTGAGGTAACGATAGTGGAATGGGGGGAAGTGGATGCAAAAGTGTAGGACGTGCGGGGCAGAGATAGTCTGGATCAGGACCCCGGCCGGAAAGACCATGCCGTGTGATGCAAATCCGGTTTGCTATAAGGACAAGCCCGGGGGCAGGGGCAAGATCGTGACTCCTAACGGCACGGTATTAAGCTGCGAATACCCGGTGGACGACGATAAAGCCAGCGGGGTAGGCTATGTGCCGCATTGGGCAACTTGCTCGGACCCAGAAAGGCATAGGCGATGACCTGGGGAAGCCAAGCGGCCGTCGGGGCAGTGTTTGAGGAACTGATTATTATGGCCAACGACCGGTATCGGAGAATGGGTCAGGGGGTAATTGAAAAACTGGCCACCGAGTGGTTGCCCATACGAGGCAGGGATGGCAGAATTTGCTCGGCCAAGGTAAGCAAAAAGGCGGCGGTGGACTTCGTCGGGGTGTTTGAAGGAATCCCGATAGCCTTTGATGCCAAGCATACCAACAGCGACCGACGCATGGCATGGAGTCGACTCGAACCGCACCAGCAGGATTTCCTGACCGCGTTCAAGCATGCCGGGGGGATGGCCTTTGTGTTGATCGAGTGGAAACTGAGCAAACACATTCTGGTGCCAATCGGATTCTGGGGGTTGGAGGGCAAATCAATCCTGCTCCCAGAGGCCCACGAGCGGTGGGGCGTTAAGATGCCGGATTATCTGGCGGACCTACGGGTATAGTCGCGGTAGCCGAGAACCCCGAAGTGTTAAAGCGGGCCAAGGCTCAAGAGAAACCCATGTCCTTTAAGCGAGCCGTAGAAGGTAAGACAACCAGAGGTCGGAAGCGAGCCAAAGCTGCTTAGAAAACCATCTTCGAGAAGCGAGCCATATGTGTTAAGCAACCCACTATGAACGAGCGGGCCAAGG
>SHOI01000051.1:10930-13124 GCA_004294855.1 Sphaerochaeta sp.
GCTTAGAAAACCATCTTCGAGAAGCGAGCCAGTATTGGAGAGACACCCTCATAAGTCAAGCGAGCCATTATCGCATAGAAAACCATGCAGCAAAAGCGAGCCTTCATCCGGCGAGAAACCCATACCAAATTAGCGAGCCAAGAAAAATAAGCAACCCATCTCTATCTAGCGAATATTAAAAAAGGAGGCCCCACCATGGCAGACAAAGAGACCCTGCGGGCAATGACCAGATCGTTTTATGACGCCCAGAAGATGCGTATCATGGCCGGCAATCGGCTGGCGGCGAATGTCCGGGTAAGGCTGGGGCAGAATCCCGGCAAAAAGAGCGAGGCAATAGATTCTGAGGCCCAAAAACTACTAGATCAGCTGGTGGCAGAGTACGGCAGTATAGCCGGGGGTATGACCGCTAGAACCATACGGGGTCGGATTAAAGAGTTCGAAAAACAAAAGGGTATTCTGGCGGATATATTCGAGTACGAACTGACCGGGCATTATCTGCGCCTAGTGGATAATGAGGAGGAAATTGGAAAGGCATTAAAACAACTGGTGGAGACGTTCCCTATTTGGGGCGGATTTCTAAAGGACGTCAAGGGGTGCGGATTCACTATGGCGGCGGTAATCATATCCGAACTTGACCCATATAAAGCTCGGCACGTGTCCTCGTTTTGGAAATACGCGGGGCTGGATGTGGCCGAAGATGGACACGGGCGATCAAAACGGGGCGAACATTTGATCGACGCCACCTATACGGCAAAAAACGGCGAAGAAAAAACCAGGAAGAGCATCACCTATAATCCGTTCTTAAAAACCAAGCTGATGGGGGTGCTGGCAACCAGCTTCTTGAGGACCAACTCCCCCTACCGCTTGATCTACGACGGCTACAAACACCGGTTGGATTGTCACCCGGCCCACAAGGACAAGGCGAAGGGGCATAAACACAATATGGCCCTGAGGTATATGACCAAATGTTTTTTGCGCGATCTGTGGCTGGCATGGAGGGAGATAGAGGGACTACCGATAACTCCGGACTATGCGGAGAGCAAGCTCGGAATGCAACACGGAGCCTAAATTATCAGGGGGGTAGTGGGAGGCGAAGGAGTGGAAAGACGGAAAGGCTACCGGCCGGAGCATGAACGCAAAGTGGACCATGACCTATTTGCTTACCGGGATGCCCACAGAATAATCCGGGTGCAACAGGAAAAATTAGCCGACTTACGACTGACCGGCCGGAAGATGACAGCGACCTACGAACTCAGCGAAGGGGGCCGCGGTGGACCAACAAACTACCCGGAGGAGACACTGGCAATCAAAATCACCGAGATTGAGGACCTAATCCAACGGAAACAAGACTACATCGACGCCATCGACGAAATTATCGCAGACGCACTGCCCGAGGCCGAATACCGGCAATTTTTACAGTTATACTGGCTGACGTGTTCCAGGCACACGCCAATCCGGATGCGGATGGCAACGGTGCTGGCAGAAATGCCGTTTTTGGAATACGTGGACCGCAGGCGGTGCCGGCGGCGGCGAGACCAGTTTTATGATTGGCGAAACCGAATCTACCAGCGGCTGGCGGAGGCGCTGGGGTACCTGTAGGTTATCGTCCCGAGGCGGCTGGGACCCCATCACTTAAGCACAGGGTGATGGTTGAGGTTCGATTCCTCTTGCCAAGGGTCCACATTTAGGGGGGAACGAGATGATATCACTTGAATTAGCAAAACAACTGAAGGACGCGGGATTAAAGTGGGACCCGGGCCAGGGGGATTGGTTTGAGGTGATATGGGAAGGCGGAGGGTCTGAAACATGGAACACGTGTGACCGCCTGCCCAACTTCGATAACCCGGACGAGACAAACGTGTGGTATCCGGGCATCATCGAAATACTGCAGGCGATTAGCGCGGCAGGGTGGTCCCACGACTTAAGAGGGGGTTGGACCGATATCTCCAGGGACATTTACCAGACCTGGCGATTCCCGGGGGAACCAGAGGAGTCCGCCGCCCGGGCGCTGTTGCACATACTCAAGGAGGGCGAGAGATGAGGGATGATTGGTTTTGGCCGGTTATTTTATACGGTGCATTTTTAGGTGTTGTCGGCACTTTAATCATTCAGTATCTAGCACGCCATTTAGTGTTAGTGTGGGTTTAATAGAAGGAGGGCAAGAGATGAGGGATTTGAAGGCTGACTTAGAGAT
>SHOI01000169.1 GCA_004294855.1 Sphaerochaeta sp.
CGTTGTTCGACCGGGTGGGAATCCGAGTCCTGAAAGATAGGTGAGGGGATCGAGACCGGTCGTCTTTTGAACAGGTGTATGATAGGGTATGAGCACATGGAAGGAGAAAAGAGATGCAGGCGATAATCTTGGCGGCCGGAATGGGAAAGCGATTGAAGGAATTGACGAAAGACAATACGAAATGCATGGTCGAAGTCAACGGAATCACCCTCATCGAACGGGTTCTCAGACAGCTTGACCGGCTTGGTTTGAGTAAAATAGTTCTGGTGGTGGGATACAAGGGAGACAAGCTCATCTCCTTTGTCGATACATTGTCAATCAACACCCCCATCGTATTCGTCGACAACCCGATCTATGACAGGACCAACAACATCTACTCCCTCTATCTGGCCAAAGAATACCTGCTTAAGGAGGATACCCTTCTTCTTGAATCGGATCTGATCATCGAGGACGGCATCCTGGAGAAGCTCGCGGCTTTCTCTTCTCCGAATGCCGTTCTGGTCGCTCCTTGGGAGCCTTGGATGGACGGAACGGTCGTCACCCTCGATTGCCAGAACAGAATCCAGGCGTTTCTCGACAAGCGCCAGTTCAGCTTCTCCGATACCGATGCCTACTATAAGACGGTGAACATCTATCGGTTCAGCAAGGAGTTTCTGACCACCCACTATGTTCCCTTCCTTGAAGCCTACTGCACCGCCCTTGGGCACAACGAGTATTATGAGCAGGTACTGAAGGTCATCGCCCAGCTGTCCGAACCATGGATGCACGCCCTCGTCCTGGAAGACGAGAAGTGGTACGAGATCGACGACATCCAGGATCTGGACATCGCCGAGATCCTCTTTGAAACCGACCCGGAGAAGCGGTTTGCGCGGATCAACGCCCGCTATGGCGGATTTTGGCGCTTCGGGAAGATCGTTGATTTCTGCTATCTTGTGAACCCGTACTTCCCGCCCCAAAAGTTAGTAGACGAGCTCCAGAAGAGCTTTGAGCACCTGCTTCGCCAATATCCATCGGGACAGACGGTCAACAATCTTTTGGCGGCGAACTACTACGGTCTTAGGGTTCCCTCGGTGATGGTGGGCAACGGGGCCGCCGAACTCATCAAAGGGCTCATGGAGACGGAAGAAGGGAAGATCGGATTGACGGCCCCCTCCTTCGACGAGTACCGGAACCGGGCGAAGGAGGAACAGCTCTTGGTGTTCACTCCTTCCAATCCCGATTTCTCCTACCAAGTAGGGGACATTGTCTCCTTCTACGCCGGCAAGAACCTTTCCATGCTACTCCTGGTCAATCCGGAGAACCCCACCGGCTTTTGTCTCACCAATGAAGCATTGAACCGCATAATCCAATGGAGCAAAAAAGAACAGATCGTGCTGGTCGTCGACGAGTCGTTTGGCGACTTCTCAGAAACGGAGACGCTGTTCGACCAGCAGCTTCTCGACCGGAACCCCCACCTCGTCGTCATCAAATCGATCTCCAAATCCTTCGGGGTTCCGGGACTCCGCCTCGGGGTGCTTGCGACGACAAATGAGAAGATCATGAAAAGAATCTCCAAAGAGATGTCGATCTGGAATATCAACTCATTCGGAGAATACTTCATGCAGATTTGGGGCAAGTACCGCTCAAGCTACCAAAGCTCCTTGAAGCTGATCAAGGAAGCCCGGATCCAATTTGAGAAAGAGCTGGAATCAGTTGAAAACCTCACCGTGTTCTCTTCTCAGGCGAACTACATCCTCTGCGAAGTGCATGCACCCGTCTCTTCCCATGACCTGGCGGTCAGGCTCCTTGAAGAAGAGGGGCTGTTGATAAAAGACCTCTCGAAAAAGAAGGGAATCGCTCCAAGACAGTGCATCCGTCTTGCGGTTCGGACGAAGGAAGAGAACACCCGGCTGGTCGAAGCGCTGAAGAGGCACCTGGGATCATTGTAATCTTCCTCGGGGCGTTTTCTTCGAATACGAGAGCTCTTTTTCAAAATACCTCTTGCATTCTTCGAAAGATAACCCAAAAACCAGCCTGGCAACACCGAGGGTT
The DNA here is from genome assembly GCA_004294855.1 of Sphaerochaeta sp. GTDB lineage: Bacteria > Spirochaetota > Spirochaetia > Sphaerochaetales > Sphaerochaetaceae > Sphaerochaeta. The sequence goes on from SHOI01000169.1 coordinate 2,032, forward strand.
TGGTGATATGCACATGATAGAGGATTGTCAGATCCATTGCTCTCAACCGAAACGGGTTGTATGCTATTCCGTTTGCCCGAAGACTCTTCAACATGAGAGCATTTGAATCAGGAAAAAATACAGGGCTTTTTCAATTGTGCAAGAGCCCCTATGGGAAAATACATGTTACTTAGAGGTCTAACCCTGTTTGTAAGTAAAATAAATGATTGAAAATTTTACTTAGAAAACGAAGGAAGAGAACACCCGGCTGGTCGAGGCATTGAAGAGGCATGTGGGATCTCTGTAGCGATATGTTTTTTTGTTAATTGTGCCCAAGGTCTCGCCTTGGGTTTTTGTTCGCCCAGCATGGGCACTATCTAGGAGGTGAAAGTCCTCTGTGGGTGC
>SHOI01000170.1 GCA_004294855.1 Sphaerochaeta sp.
GTCTCTGGATGAACACCATCAATTCGATGCGGCAAGCAGAGAGGTGAAAGCCCCCGGTCTTTCACTTGGGATGCTTCCCCTCTCGCAGATCTATCATGAATTGGAGATCGGGTCTTTCTGGGATAACCGAAGGCGGTATACGAAAGCCCGGTACAACCACAATGCAATCTTCCAAGCTCTGGTCTTTGGAAAAATCCTCTTTCCGGAATCGCAATTAAGCATCTGGCGAAGCCGTCTAGGACTGCTCTCGAACATGGATTTCACCGATGAGGATGTCCGGCACGCTCTTCCCTTTTTCGAAGCCCATAAGACGGCATTGCAGAAGCATCTGCATAAGAAGGTCTGCACGCTGTACGGGCGAGATCCATCGGTGCTGTATAGAGCGAGGGTGCCGAACGGAAGAGCAGGCGAAGAACATCACATCCAAATGGGTCTGTTGACGGACGACAATGGGCTGCCGATCGCCTATGGACTTTTCGGTAATGATGGATCGACCCTCGCACGGATGATGAAAGAGGTCGATGAACAATTGGAAATCCAAAAGGTTGTCCATGTTTCAGACAAAGGGATGATCGACGCCAACGATAAAGCGGAGATATTGGCCAACAAGGGAGGGTACATCTTAGGCGCCCCCCTATCGAAGACCGATGCCGATGCCAAGGCGTATATTCCGGATGAGACGGGATACAAACATCCAAACGCTTCGGAGCGGATGACGGCCAATGAGCGTCAGATCGTCTTCCGGGAGGAGAACGGGTATCATGTAATCCACACAAATGTCATCGGCTCCGAAGGCGATCCCTCATCACCGCTCTTCCGGCTCGAGAAGCCTGCGACGGCTTTGGATATCATTGATATGTATAGGGGCCTATGGCGAATCGAGGAACGCTTTCTCGGAAGCAACCAAGAGAAAGAATCCATCGAAGCCCACCTGCTAAGCAGGTTCGTGAGCTTGCTCATTCTGCAAATCCTGGAGGTGAAGACGGGGAAGACCATCGAGTTCGAAAAGATGGTCGATGATCTACGGAGATTGCAGGTGGTGGAGGAGACGGATGATGTCTACCTGCTTCTAGAACCGACGAACATCATCAAGGCCATTGGTGATGCGATGGATTTAGACTTAGTGAAAGTACGATATACGGCCCGGGAACTGAAGAATCTGGTGGCAAAAACACGAAAACAGGGAATGGTCCCGGACAGCGCAAGAGGATAATCAGTTTATCCCCAGATAATTGATGGAAAACACGCCGGTATAGTTTCCGACCGGGAATAATTCCTCTTCAGCCTTGGTAAAGACGACGATCACGGTCACAATCGGTGTATCTTCCTGCCAACCGGACTCGAAGGTCGTTTCAAGCAGAATCCGTCTGGGATCGGAATCCAGATCGATCTTGTTGCTCGATCTGGCGATTTTCAGCTCGGGTTTCAGTTTGAAACCGCTGTCTCCGACAAACTCGCCAACGACGAATTCCAAATGTGCTTTACTCGGCAGATTCTTATTGGATGAGTAGGTAAAGTGCAGAGGAACTTCCTTCACCCACGATCTTTTATCATGGTCGGTGATGGGAAAGTCAAACATCAAGACATCGTATTCATTGAGCTCCTCATCCATTCCTTCCCCTCTCACCGAGATCGTCAACTCCTTAGAGTCGATTGTCCCCTTCAGGCTGACCGAAACAGGTTCGCCCAGCCCGGCGATGATCGTCGCACCCGCCAACGGAAGAAGAAGAAATAAAGTTATGCTCAATAGAAGTAATCTCTTCATGACATCCTCATTCTATCAAAGAAAGAATTTAATCTGAAGCCCTGAAACAATCAAAGCTGTGCAAGAGCACAGCTTTGGGATTGTCAGAAATCAAAATCGTATTAGTTAGCTTTGACTTGAAACGTAAGGGTTGCGGTGTACGTGCCCTTATGAGCCTCGTCAACGATATTACTAATCGCTATGCCCTTGGGATCATTCCCTGCCTTTACCTGAGCAGCAATGACCTGAATAGCCTTTTCTTGAATACTCATGTTGGTACCTGTCAAATTAGTAAATACCTTAAACCCACTACCCTGAGTGTAGTTATCAGCAGTCATCGCGGTACCGCCTATCTTAAGGGTTCCGATCTGGATGCTATGATTGTTGCCATCACTAAAATCAGTGTAATCCACATACAGAACACCCAATATGTCTTGGTTGGATTGATATCCATACTGGAAATTCGTTCCGGTCGCAGAAAGAACACTTTCCGATTGGTACGTCTTCTCATAAACAAGCGCATCGTTTTCCTTCACGCCGTGCCTAAAAAATGCTCCTATCGTACCTTTAAGATAAACCTTCACCTGAGATTGTTCGTCACCAGGCTCCGCAAACACCCCCGTCAGAACCACTGCCAGGATCATTAACAAAGCAATTAGTTTTTTCATAG
>SHOI01000171.1 GCA_004294855.1 Sphaerochaeta sp.
GCGTATACCATCCTGTCGCTCACGAAAGATTTCGGTTTCACAAAATCAGTCATCCATCCTAAATCCGCAGGTTCGTTCCCTCAAGTAAAAGGATAGCTCCCCGGACGGGGAAATGAACTGTTTTCGTTTCCCCGCTTCCTTTCTTTCTTACCCTTTTTCAGGTATTTCAGGTCTTTCCCCTTTTGCGGGTATACTCCATCTGCACGGATGATAGCCTTCCGTAGCGATGGAGGTCTATGGGACTGCCCCGCTCTTCTTCAGTCCGGCATGGACTGCAGCAGCTCCAGTCTCTTCATGACAGAGGCAAAGAGCGTCCCGCCCCGGTCTCCCGTCCAGATCTTCAGCACGGTCCGTCTTCCGTGCGTCATTATTTTCCCAACCATGGTGTAGAGGAGAAAACGGATGCTTTTCGGCCTGCTTTTTCCATACTCCTCCGGCAGGAGATGCCGCTTCATCAGGTTGTGGAGGTTCAGGGCAAGGACGGCTATGGTCCACCATGCGGCATTCGCTCCGAACCGTTTGGACGGGACGTGCCCTCCGCCGAGTTCTTCCTTGAGGATGTGGTGGATCTCCTCCGCCTTCCCGCTCCGCTTTCTCTGCCACCGGATGATTTTCTCCCCGTCCATGGGCTCTCCCTTCCCATAGCCGAAGATCCCTCCGTCCGCTCCGTCCTCGATGTTGGTGACGATGCCGAAGGTTTTGTAGATCCTCCCTTTCAATTCCAGAAGGTGGAGCTTTTTGACTCCCGGGACCTCTTCTTCCAGATGCCGGATGGCTTCGGTGAAGTAGAGCTGGTCTCCGGGGTATGATACCGCTTCCGCTTCCGACTCCGTTTTCCCTTCTTCCTCCCCTTCCTTTTCCGGAGGGAGACGCCCGTCCCACCGTTCCCGGACGGCGAGGAACCGGTAGTCCCGGCCGTGTTTCTTTCTGCCGAGGTTTGTAGGTACATAGACGATTTCAGCCCATTCCAGGACAGCAGCGTTCTCTTCCCGTTTTCCGGCCCGTTCTTTTCCCAGGGGTTTCCAGTCTTCTTCGGGTACTGCCCGCACCGCCTTCTTGAATTCCTCTCCCACGGGACAGGAGATCCCTACGGGGATGTATCCGAACCGCTCATGCTTCCCTTCGGTGCACCAGGTGAGAAGACCGGTCTGGTATCCGGCGCTGTCGCTCCGGAGGGAGACTCCCTTTACTTCCTCAGGCAGGTTTTGAAGGATCCGTTCCAGCTCCTCCTTCTGCTTCCAGCCGGGAGGGACGTTCCCGTCGCCGTACCTCGTTCCCGCCACAAGGTCGTATTCGGGACAGTAGGTGTTCAGGGCCTGGTAGCTCTTCTCTCCCTTGTAGTTCCAGTTGGCTCCACGCTCTTCCGTCTCGATGAACGTGGCGTCCTGGTCGAGGGTGATGTGCCCCCGGGGCTTCCGTGCCGCCGTGAAGGCAAAGAGACGGGTGAGCACTGTCCCCAATCCCTTGAGGTGCCCGTTCTCTTCGGGGATGAAGGCTTTCCCCATCCCCCGCTTCCCGTCCTCCTCACCGTTGTGGAATTCCTTCAGCCACTTTCTCAGGGCGCTCGGCGAGGGGACGGATATGCCGAGCTTCCCGAAGGACAGTTTCTCCTTCAGGAAGGGGAGGTGGTCCGCTGCGCTTCCTCCAGAGAGATGGAGAAGGATAAGGGAAAGAATATGGTCACTGTCCCGGTATCCCCGTGAGGATCTGGCTCCTACGGCGCTGTCGATAACTTCGGGAAGCCCTGACTTCCGGAAGAGCTCCACTGCCGGCCAGAGTCCTGCGAAGGATGTTATTCCGCTTTCCCCGCTCTTCATCTCGATGTGGATTTTCTTGGCCTTTTCCGTCATAATGATCGCACCTCTCTGGTGAAGGTTGTGTCGTCGCAAACACTACCTTAACACTGTTCTCCGAACAGTCCAGAGAGGTTTTTTATTTTTCAGGGTGCGGATTTAGGCGGAGCCGCCGGACGCCATTTTTTCCTTCTCCTGCCTGGGCATTCTCTTGATGGCCAGCTCCCGCCGCAGGGCATCGCCTTTCGAGGGAAGGCGCTCGCTGAAGACAAGCTCCACGGGCCGCCGCCCCGCCGTGTACCGGGCACCCTTTCCGCTGTTGTGGGCCTCGATCCTCGCGGCAATGTCGAAGGTCCAGCCGGTGTACAGGGTCCCGTCGGCGCACCGCACCATGTATACCCAGGCTTCCCCGCCCGCTACCCCATGAGGTGGACCCTCAGGATATTCACACCGATGAGGCAGAGCACAAGTCCCCCGGCGAACTCCACTTTTCTCCCCAAAAGCTGTCCCACCCTGAAACCGGCCAGCACGCCCCCGAAGCACACAAGGGCCGTGATCGCCCCGGACCAGGATGCCAGCACCATCACCGGCGCCCCCACAGCCGCGAAGCTGACCCCGA
>SHOI01000052.1 GCA_004294855.1 Sphaerochaeta sp.
CAGTACGACAAACCCGGAAGTGGAAAGAACCAGTACGGCCCCGAACCAGTTCCAGAACATCTCTTTCACATCGGTGAGACCGGTGGTCCGGTTGACGACCCAGAAATAGCTGTCGTGCAGGTTGGTGATGCCGATTGATCCGATGCAGCAAGCCAATCCTCCGATATAGGGGTTGACATTGGCCATTGAAAGAAGGATCGGTGCAGTCAACGACCCGGCGGTCAACATGCCTACGGTGGCCGAACCGCTGACGATTCTCAACAGATACGCCATGATGAACGGAAGCAGAATTCCGGGAATATTTGCATTCACCAGAACATTCGCAATCGCTGCTCCGGCCCCGCTGTCCTTCAAGACTTGGCCAAGAGCCCCACCGGCACCGGTAACGAAGACGATCACACCGGCCTCCCTGATCGACCCGTCAAGCATTGAAACGACTTCTTTACGGGAAACCTTTCCAGCCAATCCATAGATGGCGATGAGCAGACCGATGGCGACGGCGACGACCGGATCTCCGATAAGACCGGCGATGCTCTTGAAGGTGCCCTTCATTCCCATGGCGCTTGTGATGGTATTCAACAAGATCAACAGGATCGGGAATACGATGGGAGCAAACGAAATGAAGGTCGAAGGAAGCCCTTCAGTGGAGATATTGGTAGTAGTAGCCATCTCTTCCTTCGTGTAGGGGCGATCGATCAGCTTGGAAGAGTCGTCGGGATCGACCAGCTTGAACACTTTTTTCGTTCCTACCCATCTGGCATAGAATACTCCGGCGACCGTGATCGGAACGGAAGCGAGCAGACTGATGAGGATGAATTTCCCGAGATCGAGCTTGAAGAATTCAACGACCGCCAAAGGTCCGGGGGTTGGAGGAACCAATGAGTGGGTTACCAACAATGCCGCACCGAGAGCACAACTGATCGTTATGACGCTCTTTCCGGTATTTCGTGACAACGACTTTGACAGCGGCGAAAGAATGACGAATGCCGAGTCACAGAATACGGGTATCGATACGATGAATCCTGTTATCGCCATGGCGATCTCTTCACGACCTTTCCCCAGAAGCTTGATGAACGTGATCGCCATTCTCGTGGCAGCCCCGCTCTTTTCGAAGATGGCACCCATCATGACACCAAATCCGATGATGATACCAATGCTTCCCAACGTTCCGCCAAATCCACTCTTGATTGCCGACATCACGGCGGTCGGAGCCAAGCCTGCAATCAACCCGGCGACCACCGACCCCATAATCATGGCAAGAAAGACGTGAATTTTCGTCTTGGTGACGAACCAGAATATCATTCCGATCGCCACCGCCAGTCCGACAACTACTCGGACTACGCTTACATCACCCATTGATTAGCCTCCTCTCCTGTTACATGCATATCATTATGTCAATGCTTCGGTCAAATTACCGGACCGAGCATATAAAAATCCATTGATTTCGAATATTTGATGGCCTCGCCTTTGGTCACTTCACCGCTGGCGACGCGGAGCATCATCTCAAAGACTTCTTCACCGACTTCCTCAAGTGAACGTTCACCTGTCGTGATGAGACCGGCATTGATATCCATATCGTGAATCATCCGTTCATAGGTGATCGGGTTTCCACAGATCTTGATGACCGGAACGACCGGAAAGCCTTGCGGGGCGCCCCTGCCGGTGGAGAAAAGAATGATCTGGGCTCCACCGATCGCCATGCCGGACATCAGTTCGATCTCCCGTCCCGGAGAATCTTTGATCCAGAGACCCTTGCCTTTCGGTATTTCGGTGTAATCGATCACTCCCTGGATGGTTTTCGTACCCGACTTGACGATCGCTCCAAGTGATTTCTCTTCAATCGTGCTCAATCCGCCTTTTATGTTTCCCGGAGTTGGCTGGCCTTTGCGCATATCGACACCGATCGCCTTGGCTCGGTTTTCCATTTCAATGACGATTCTGTCGATATCGGCGGCGACCTCGGCATTTTTCGCTCTTCTCTTCAGAATGTGTTCAGCTCCGATGAATTCGGTCGTCTCGCCGAATATGACCGTTCCACCGAGATCGACGACCTTATCCGCCACATATCCGATCACAGGATTCGATGCGATTCCCGATGTCGTATCGGAAGCGCCGCATTTGATGCCCATGGTGAAATGTGACATGTCGACTTCAACCCGTTGCTCTCCGGCGATCTTTCGAATCAGCCGCTGGGCCTTATCAAGCCCCGCTTGAATCGCCCTGCTTGTGCCGCCAAGCTCCTGAACATTGATCCGATCGACGGGTTTGCCCGTTCTACGCAACGCGGCCTCCAATCTGTCGGTATCCACGCCTTCACAGCCCAGACTCACGATAAGAACCGCTCCGACATTCGGATTCTCTCCGATCTTTATCAGACATTCGGTCGTTCGTTCCAGATCGGGAGGCGTCTGACAACAACCCTGGTGGTGGATGATTCCCTGCGTCATGACGGTATTCGCCACGATCGCTTCAACGACTTCGTTCACACACACCACCGATGGCAGAATTGCGACATAATTGCGAACTCCCACCGAACCGTCTTTCCGTACATATCCAAAAAAACCAGATTGTTTTTCCGCCATCATTATACCTCTTTACGGATTCCCGCTTTGACTTTCTCAGCTTGCGACTCGTCCCAGTCACCCCTTCCTCTGATGCTCTCGATATTATGAACATGAACATGTTCACCTACATGGATTGGAACCGACGCAATTCCGATTTCCTCGCCATACTTCGTCACCTGTTCACCGATACCCACTTCAGCGATCGCCACCTTGTGACCGTAGGGGATATCCTGAGACACCACCAATTCAAACGATGCCCCTTTCTTGTCGATTATCTGCACGACCGCTCCGGCAACAACCGAATCGAAGACACTGGCGACATTATCGCTGTCGTGCAATTTGATTGCTTTGACCATTTATTGACTCCTTATAATGACAGATACTCCGTCGGGTATTACAGTCACGTTTGCTGATTCCCCTTTGAGCCTGAACGCTTCTTCCAATGCCTGCTCCACGGAATGTGCATGGATAAAGCCCATCGCCCTCACCGTATCGGCATCAAGTTCAGAGACCAATATGATGGGATGACGTTGCAGCGCCTCCGCAAAACGCTGAACGCACCACTGTTCGGAAACGGTTTTCTCGGGAGGAGTTGCAAGAATCCTTTCCATCAATTCATCAGGAGACCCCGAACGCATGAGTTTTGCGAAATTGTCACCGCCCAACCCATCCTTACATGCTGCTACCAATATGATGGCCGCATGTTCATTTGCCGTGGCCAATGCCGTGGACAAGCCTTTGGGGCATTGATAAAGATTTTGATCCAAGGGATATCCTCCATTGGTGGTTATGACGATATCCGCTATGATCGGATCGATTCCAATGGCTTCCTGAAGCCATGAACATCCAAGCCGATGCGCCTGCTCGACTTCTCCCGCCACAGCTGCTGAAATGTTTTTATCTTCATCAAGCAGCACGTTGAGGATGAACGCAAGATTGGCCATGCGTGCGGCGGTGATCATATCCTCATGGATCGGATTGCCGTCAAGCACGCCCGTAATCGCTTTCGGATGCGCGATTGCCATGGCGCTGTGATTGATATTCACGCAGTCCTGACTGGCGATTCCCGGCAAGACGCTCTTACGACCGCCTGAATATCCCGCAAAGAAATGTGGCTCGATAAATCCTTCGGCAACCAACAGATCCGTTTCTATTGCCAATCTGTTGATCTCACACTTGCTTCCCGAAGGAAGCACGCCGAGATCGATGAACATGTCCGCATCAAACGCATCGTGATTGATGATTCGTTCCTTGGCAACGAGCCGGGAACCGAATTTCGCATTCATCTCCTCCTTGGTCATCCCGCGGTGCAGCCCGGTCGCCACGATGATCGTGATATCGGCATCGGGATTCCCGTCCCTGATCTCTTCCAACAGCAAAGGGAGGGTGATCGCACTCGGAACCGAGCGGGTATGATCACTGGTGATGATCGTGATTCGGTTTTTCCCTCGGACCAAGTCACGAAGACGATCGCTGCCTACAGGATGCGCAAGCGCTTCCTTCACCAATTCAGAACCGCTTTTTGCAGCATCATTCTGCTTCTTGGCCGGAGGAGGAACGAGTACACCGGCCAGCCTTTGATCATCAATATCCAGCCGGATTTTTTCCAAATCATAGGGTAATTCAATCGTCGTTTTCATGTCGTCCTTCAGCACATGCTGTACAATATACTATGTATACATTATGCTTGCTGTATGTGGTTGTCAACTTTTTTCTACACCGGTTTTTCGAAAGGAGGACGTATCCGTCCCTAATTAATCCATAACCGTACTGGAAATATTGAAAAATCAGGGTAATTCGGGTAACGTGTCAGCATGTCGATAGGTACGAATAAAAAGGTCATCTTGACGATAAAGGATCAGGTATATCAAATCATCAGGGACAGCATCATCTCCGAGCAGCTCAAGCCCGGCGATCGAGTCAATGAAGTCCAGATCGCAAAGGATCTCAATGTCAGCCGTTCACCTGTACGAAGTGCGATCAATGAGTTGATCGGGGAAGGATTGCTGGAAAGCGTCCCCAACAAGCATGTAAAAGTGAGGAAGCTCACTGAAAAAGAGATCCTCGACATCTTTGAACTGCGTTTGCTTGTCGAAGGATATGCGGTGGAAAAGGCGATCGAACGGCTTGATGATCGGATGAAAGCCACGTTCCGTGATTTCAGGGATCGTCTTAAAGCATGCAACACCTATGCAATGCTTGGCAAGTATGTGGAAATCGATACCGAGCTCCACGATTTCCTCATCAAGGCTTCAGGGAATGAAATGTTGCATGAAACGATGCACCGAGTCGCGCTGCTTATCAATCCCTTCCGAGTGGTCTCATTGAAAAGTGAAACACGATTTATCGAATCCATCGATGAGCACATCGGGCTGATTGATGCTCTTTGTGAAAAAGATCTGAAAAGAGCCAAGGAACGAATCGAAACTCACTTGACGTTGGCAAAAAACGAAGTCGTCGAATACCTGAAGACCCAGCACAATTGACCCCAAGCCCATGATCAACCTCTTCCGAAACACTCGGGTCTCGGAAGAGGAGACATTGACAAATTCCATGGATGCAAGGAACCGATGTCATTCGTCCGAAAAGATTGTCATATATCCATCCTTTGTAGCTTCATAGATGGCTTCCAGATCCTTCTTGACGAAGCCGATATCCCACGTGTCGCTGGTGTAGTGGGCGCAGGTGCCACACGAAGAGGATAACGCTCTTGGTACCGGAGCGAGCTTGCATTCGATATGATGCTTTCTTGCAAACTTCTGGAATTGCACCGCACCATATTGGCTGTAGAAGGTTGCGATAAACCGGGTCATTGTTTCTTCAGATCCAGTTTCCACCCATATTCGGTCTCACTTGCAACCACCTCGTACTTCATCGCTTTAGCAAATCTGCTGACATTTTCCTTGGCTGCGATATTGTCCACGAGCACCGAAAGACTTGTCACTTTTTTATCAATCACCTTCTTCGTCTCAATGATCGGTTGAGGACAGGAAAGGCCCCGAGCATCAATCTCCATATCATGCCTCCTTTTTCTTAGCTTGGATGATGACGAACGCAATCGTCGTGATTACGACGAAACCGAGTATGACGGCGATCCTGCCGGCGACCGTGGTGCCTTTCCCCGAAGATGCCAGACCGAAATTATGGGAGATGGCGGCCCCTGCGAGCATGCCCAGCACGCTCATGACGCTGTCGACGTTCCCCTCTCCGGCCAAGATCGTCTGCCTGAGCGGACATCCGCCGAGCAACACGGAACCATACCCGACCAGCGCCATGCCGAGGAAGTTCCAGAGCCAATCGGTATGGGCGACAGCCTGACCGGTGAACCCCGGCGTGAAGTTGCCCGTCACCAGGTTCATGACCAAGGCGGAAACGAACACCAGAACCAAGCCGGTCAGCAGGGTCGAATCCCGGAACAGGAACACGTCCCGGACGCCTCCGGCCATGCAGAAGCGGTTCCGCTGGGCAAGCGCACCCACGACGAGCCCGGCGACGAGGGAGATGATGATCGGCGCCCGCATGCTTCCAGGTCCCGATTCGCTGAATTTCAAGAGCGACGGAATGAACAGCAACCCGACAAGGAGCCCCAGGAAAAGTCCGCTGATCATCCCTCCCTCCACCTTGGACTGCTTATAGCTTCTTCCAAGGGTGAACCCTTTGTTCAACAACAATGATCCCGGGATGATGCCGGCGATGAAGCCAAAGAGGGCTACCAATGCATTCAGATCTCCTCCGGCAAGCCTCAGGACCATCCTGAACGGACAGCCGAGGAAGACCAGCGCCCCGATCATCACAAAAGCGGAGAAGACGAATCGCAGTACCGGGCTCGATCCTCCTCTGGGTTTGAATTCCTTTTTTACAAGACTGATGAGGAATGCCCCAAGGAGCAATCCGATGATCTCCGGCCGTACATACTGCACCACCGCAGCGCTGTGCAGGGAGAGAGCTCCGGCGATATCCCGATAGAAACAGGCGATGCAGAACCCCATGTTCGTGGGATTCCCGAGCAGGACAAGAATCACGGATATGATTCCCGTGATCGCTCCGGCGATGATGAGCGATTGCTTCTCTTTTGAAATCTTCATATGGCCTCCAAGTTTTCCACATTATAACCATTGTTTATCCAATTATACAATGGGAATTTTCATTCCGGTATGCTAGCATTGAGAAATGAACACGATCTATCTGGATAACGGGGCCACCTCTTGGCCCAAGGCTCCGACCGTAGCGAGCACAATGGCATCATTCATCACTGAGGAGGCGGTCAACATCGGCAGGGGCGGCTATGACCGGGCCTACGAGACGGCCGGTCGGATCGATGAGTGCAGAGAGAAGCTGGGAGCCTTCTTCGGAGCTTCGGAGGACCGCAACGTCACCTTCAGCCTCAATGTCACCCATGCGCTCAATACCCTGATTGCAGGCCTGTTCACAAAAGATGACCATGTCCTGGTGAGCGGGATGGAACACAATGCGGTGATGAGGCCGCTCTCTCATCTCGATATCCCCTATTCGATCATCCCGTGCGACCGGGAAGGCAGAATCCACCTTGAGCAAATCCCCCATCTCATCAACGGAAAAACGAAAGCGATCATCATGACGCAGGCGTCGAATGTAACCGGCACGATTCAACCAATAAAAGAACTCTCTTCAATTGCCGGGAAATACGGACTGTTGTTCCTCATCGATGCCGCCCAGCTGCCGTTATCCAATCCCCTTTCGATCATCAAAGACAATCTTGATGCGATCGCGTTCACCGGGCACAAGAGCCTCCTCGGTCCACAGGGCGTCGGCGGATTGGTCTTATCCGACCGATTGGCGAAGGAGGTCAAACCCTGGGCGTGCGGAGGCACCGGCAGCAAAAGCGACCTGCTTGAGATGCCCGATTTCCTTCCCGACAAGTTCGAGGCGGGAACCCAGAACCTGCCGGGAATCATCGGCCTGTCCGCAGCGCTGGACTTTATCAAGGACAACAGCGAGTCGATCATCAAAAACGAATACGAAACCACCGAGCTTCTGCTTTCCTATTTCCTCTCAGACAAACGCATACAAGTGATAGGTCCGAAGGACATGAAGGATCGCACGAGCGTGATCAGCGTCGACTTTCCAACCTTGGACAATGCCCGGATCGCCTATGAGCTGTTCCTTGATGCCGGCATCGAGACGCGAGTGGGCCTCCACTGCGCCCCCGTCGCCCATAAAACAATAGGCACCTTCCCCCAAGGCACCCTCCGCTTCAGTCCCGGATATGCGACCACAAAAGAGGAGATCCTCAGGACGATCGAATCCTGCAAACGGGTGTTGGACAGGTTATAAACGGAAGACACTGCTCTCGGATAGTATAAGATCGGAAAGCATTTAAAGAGAAATCATAGCAGCCGTTCTTCATGTTAATTAATAAAACGGGATGTATGACGAATCTAACAAAAGTGGTATTCACTTCTTTCTTATATGAAGCTCTCTTCAGGGCACAGCGATTACATCATACTCGCACAAACTACAAGAAGAAACAAAACCGCAACTATAATAGCGACAATCAAGAGAACGATTCTTGCTGCCGTCTGCCCGGCACTAGGAGTATTTGTTACCCGAGTCTCAACGGTTGTCTTTCCGGTTTCCTGATCAGTTGTAGTAATTGTCTCTTCCTTCTTATTGGATTTGAACGCTAATACCAATATGAGAACGACAACAAAAGCTATGATAAACCACATAATCTCATCCTTGTGTTTGATAACCATGAAGAGTACATCAAGTTGCTTGATACAATCATATCACATCTGCCTAATAATTTAAGTTTTTTGTTTCTAATTTAAAATCTATGAACTCTTTATCCATGGAGCCAGTTCATCCATGAACCGTTCCGGCAGTCCGCTCTGAACACTTTTACCTATATTGACATTTGTCTGGTGGAATGGGTATCATGGAGTAAAATGTTAGCCAAGGCTAATAAATAGGGGTATTGTCTTGATTTCGGTACACGGTCTGTCTGTCGGATATGGAAAGCGCACCATCTTGCACGATGTCGATTTCAGCGCCGAATCATCCCAAATCATCGCTCTGATCGGACCCAACGGCTGTGGAAAAACAACGATGCTGCGGACCCTGAGCGGACAAATCAAACCCCAGAAAGGCAGCGTGAGCATCTGCGGACAGGAACTATCATCTCTGAGGCAAAAGGAGCTGTCCAAGTGCGTAGCCTTCCTGCCTCAGAGACATGAAGTCGTTCACGGCGTTTCCGTACATGAGCTGGTCGCAATGGGAAGAGCCCCCTATCATCGAAGCGGCTGGATCCTCTCGATGAAGGACAAGGAGAAGATCAAATGGGCCCTCTCCTACATGAATCTGGAAGATTATGTGTCGCGGCATGTGGACCAGCTTTCAGGCGGCGAGCAGCAGCGGGTATGGATCGCGATGGCGCTCGCCCAGGACACCCCGATCATCCTTCTGGATGAACCGGTCACCTATATGGATCTGAGATTCCAGCGGGAGCTCCTGAGTACCATCGCCGACCTGCGGGACACCCACGGAAAGACGATCGTCAGCGTCTTTCATGACATCAACCATGCGATCGAAGTCTCCGATCATATCTACCTACTCAAGGATGGCCGGGTCCATGCCCAAGGGACGAACGAAGAGGTGGTCACGGAAGACAACATCGGTGATGTCTACGGCATCCACGCCCATGTCTGCAGGTTCAACCGATGCCGGCGCAACGTGGTGGTGCCCTCATCCCTGAATCGAGGCTTTGAACGGAAACACGCACATCGGGTCGTGATGTAGATTGAAGCATATGCACAAAACGAACAAGGAGATCGTGTAATGAAGAATATCATTGTCCTATTCATAGTGACGGGCATGCTGGTCATGCCTCTCTTCGCCCAAGGCGCAAAGGAGCAGCCTGTCCGGACCGAGGTCGAGACGAAGGTCGTCATCGATGAGCTTTCCCGTTCCGTGGCGATTCCCCAAAACCCCCAGCGGGTCGTGGCCCTCACCTCCGCGGTGATGCAGTCCCTGTACAATATCGACATCCCGCCGGTCGGTAAGGTGGAGGAATACCGGGTGTCCAAGGAAGGAATGGCCCTGCCTTCGGTCGGCAAAACCTCTGCGATCAACATCGAAGCGGTGTATGCGTTGAATCCCGATCTCATCATCGCCAGCAGCAGATTCCATTCGGCGTTGAAGGAAGCCCTTGAGCAAAGCGGAGCCGCTGTGTATTTCTTCGATCCGGACAAGGTGGGAGAAATCTCCGTCGTGGATCTGAACGTTTACCTCGGGAAGCTGCTGGACAGGGAGGAGGAAGGCAGGAAATACGTCGAGTCGATCTACTCCCTCGCCCGGGATCTGAGAACCGATATCGTCGAGCCTTTGGGGATCGGAACTGCGGTGATGATCCAGGATGGGGATGCCATAACGGCGGCCCAGACCGCCTCTTCCTATGGCGCCATGCTCAAGCTGCTTGGCCTTCAGAACATCGTTCCCGGAAATCTTCCCGGTGCCGGCAGAGGCTCCTTCGTGAAGTACAGCATCGAGACGATCCTGCAGCAACACCCCGATGTAGTCTTCATCCTCGCATCGAGCAACGATGAGGCAAGCAATCGGGCGATGCTTGAAAAGTTCAAACATGATGAACAATGGAAACACTATACGATGCAAGGTGGACGATTCGTGCTCCTTCCCTTTCTGGCAAATCCCAACCGTACTTCCATTGAGAATATGCTCAGAATTACCGCTGATGCATTGAAACGGAACGACTGATCCCCCATGACGCGTGTTCGCCCCTATCGGATCGGAATGCTTGTCGCAACAGCCATCCTCTTGATGTTCACCCTCGCCTTGAGTCTTTCCGCCGGCTCCGTGCAGGTATCTCTTGGGGAGATTATCGGCATTCTCTTCGGCAAGGAAAGAGAGGGGCTGCCCGTTCAGATCGTGAAGAACATCCGGCTTCCGAGAACCCTTGTCGGTCTGCTGGTCGGCATGAACCTCGCCGTTTCGGGGGTTCTGCTGCAGGGGATCATCCGCAATCCCATGGCCTCGCCGAACATCATTGGCGTCAATGCGGGTGCCGGTCTGGCGGCGGTTCTGGTGATGGCGCTGTTTCCAAGTCGCATCGGCTTCATCCCTCCGTCCTCGTTCATCGGTGCGTTAGGCGCAGCCCTGACGATCAACGCCCTTGCAAACTCGAAGGGAGGAGGAAGAAAAAGCACCGTCTACATCGTCCTTGCCGGCATCGCGGTATCGAATCTTCTGAACGCGGCGACCTCTGCGTTGATGATCATATACAGCGATATTCTTGAGGTATCATACTCCTGGCTTCTCGGGAGCCTCTCGGGAAGAAGCTGGTCGGCATTCGCTTCGATTTGGCCATACAGCCTGATCGGACTTGCTTTCGCCCTGTTTTTGAGTCCGAAGATCAATCTCTTCAGTCTGGGTGATGACGTCGCTTCCAGTGTGGGACTTTCCGTTCGGTTGTATCGGTTTCTCGCCCTGCTGCTCGCCGCCGTGCTTGCAGGAAGCGCCGTCAGCGTGACGGGAACGATCGGGTTCGTCGGCCTGATCGCCCCGCATGCGGCCAGACTGCTGGTGGGAAACGACCACCGCTACACCCTGCCGCTCTCTGCGCTTCTGGGCGCGATTCTGCTCATCCTTTCCGACACCCTCGCCCGAACGCTCTTTTCCCCGGTGGAGCTTTCGGTGGGGATCATCACCTCCCTCTTGGGAGCCCCGTTCTTCCTCTTCCTGCTCTTCAGGAAAAGAGGAACGTAGATCAGGCGAACAGAAGAAGGCTGATCGCCATCACGAGCATTCCTGCGATGAGTCCTCCGATCGCGATGTGGTGTTCTCCGAACTCCTCGGCCGTCGGCAGCAGCTCGTCCAGTGAAATATACACCATGATGCCCGCGACTCCGGCAAAGACGATCCCGAAGGTCGAATCGCTGATGAAATTCTTCAGGATGAAGTAGCCGACCAGCGCTCCCAGCGGTTCGGCGATCCCGGAGGCGAAGGAGAGCCAGAACGCCTTCTTCCTGCTCTTCGTCGCATAATAGATCGGAACGGACACCGCCATGCCTTCAGGAATGTTGTGGATCGCTATAGCGACTGCGATGCTGATGCCCAGCGTGGGATCGGAAAGCGCTCCCATGAAAGTGGCAAGTCCTTCCGGAAAGTTGTGGATGGCGATCGCCAATGCCGAGAACACCCCCAGCCTGAGGAGCCGCTGCTCGGATGCCTTGTCGACCGGTTCGTTGATGTTTCCGATCTCGTGGGGGTTCTCATAGGAAGGAATCAGCCGGTCAATGATCGCAATCAGAGCGATTCCGCCAAAGAAGGCGATTGTTGTGACCCAGTAGCCCTTCGTCTCTCCGAACGGGATGCTCAGCGAATCCCGGGCCTTCACGAAGATCTCGACGAAGGAGACGTAAATCATCACCCCTGCGGAAAATCCCAACGCCCCGGCAAGAAACTTGGGATTGAATTTCTTGGAGAGGAAAGCCAACAGGCTCCCGACTCCGGTAGCAAGACCGGCAAATAACGTCAGACTGAACGCGAACAATACATTATCCATACCATCTCCAACACTTCGGCAAACGTATATATTACCCTATCATGTTCAAACGAATCTTCCTACTCGATTCCAATAAGTTAGCTTAAGCTAACTTGTTGATTATGTAAAGACCTCTCCCCTGAGACGAAATGTGAGTGTTCGATGCAACGTAAGCGATCAATAGTCCGGATATGGAATATATAAATCGCAAACCATATAAATGTAAAGTACAATTAATTAAGTAATCTCATACGTATTTCAGGAGTCATACATGCGAATAGCTGTCGCAGGAATAGGGTATGTTGGTTTGTCAAATTCGGTGCTACTGAGCCAGCACAATGAGGTGGTGGCCGTTGACCTTATCCAATCCAAGGTTGATATGATCAACAAGCGCATATCTCCCATCGTCGATGCTGAGATCAGCGAATACCTTGCACATCATGATCTGAAGCTGAAGGCGACCACCGACGGGGATAGCGCCTATCGGGATGCCGACTATGTGATCATCAGCACCCCGACCAATTATG
>SHOI01000172.1 GCA_004294855.1 Sphaerochaeta sp.
GGTGTAAGATGTCTCCACGATGAACTGCTATATTATCGCCTGCCGCAGTGGCGTTGAAGACAAGGTGAAGAAACACCTCGATCGGTTCTTTGCGGATCATGAAGAACCGGATGTGGTCGTGACGTTTCCCGTTCGAAGGATGATCGACCGCAGAAGGGGCAAACCGTTGATGAACGATTTGCCGCTTCTTCCCGGATACTTGCTGCTTTCCAGTGAAAACGAGCTTGATCCCTATGCCCTTGACGTCAAAGCGCTCTATGGCACCTATGGGTTTCTGAAGAATCTCGATGGATCCATTCTGCTCAAGGGGCGGGATCGTGCGTATGTCGATTGGGTTCTGAGAAATCAGGGAATCATCAAGCCATCGAAGGTCATCTATGAGAAGGGGGAACCGATCAGGATCATCCAGGGGCCGATGAAGGATTTCATGGGAAAGATTATTTCCGTCGATTACCGGCGTTCCCGGGTGAAGGTCGAGTTCGAGTTCGCCGCCGACATCCGGAAGGTCGATTTACCTGTCGAGTTCATTTCGCATGAATAGCGACAAATCCATTACCGACTTCCGGTTTGTAACAAAAATGCTTTCAAAGGTGTTATTGTTACTCAGGGGCGGGATTTTGCGTGCATTAATGTTGCATCTATGCTATTGTGTCTAACACGAAGGTATTCATCTGGGGGAAAGGGTGGGTAGAATCCTCAAAGAGCCTTTTGCCAAACGGCTCGTATTGATGGTAATCGATGCGTTTTTGCTTATCTGCGCCAATCTTGTTGCGTCGTGGGTGGTGTTTCGCACTCGATCCGCGTTATTGAATCCCATCGTCCATATCAACATCATTGGAATTCTCATTCTCCTGATGCTCGTGCAGTTCTATCGGATCCGGATCAGCGAGTCCTCGCTGGATGTGATCGTCCGTTCCCTGGGCAGCTTTCTCCCCGCCCTGATCATCGGATCCTTCATCGTGAGATGGAATCACGGTGCCCGTTCCCCGTGGATTCCGTTTCTGGTTACGGCGGATATCTTTGGGTTCGGGGCGATTCTGTTCGTCCGGGTGAGCTATCGACTCTATCTGAGTTCCATGAGCCGATACCAGAGCGACCAATACCCGAGAACCGTCATCTACGGGGCGGGCGATCTTGGAACGACGCTGGTCCGTCAAAGCAGAAAAGGGAAGCTTCCCTTCAAGATCGTCGGCTTCGTCGATGACAACCCGGACTATGACCGTTCTTCCATTCTTGGCATTCGGGTCTATGGAACGATTAAAGAATTGACGCAGATCCTCAAAGAAGCCCAGGCCAAAGTCCTGATCATCGCGATCACCCATATCGAACAGGAGAAGATGCTCGAGGCGGTCGATGCGGCAAGAGAGGCCGACTGTGAGATAAAGGTCATTCCTTCGCTCTTCGAGATGCAGGACAAGCCCCTTGAGGAAGTGGATGTCCGCTCCCTCGATTACGCCGACCTTCTCGGAAGACCATTGATCAAAATCGGTCGGGAGCCGATCAGGCAGATGGTCCAAGGCAAGACGGTGCTGGTTACCGGAGCCGGGGGCTCGATCGGTCAGGAGATCTGCCGGCAGCTGCTTTCCTACGGTCCGGTCAAGCTCCTTCTTTTCGATATCGATGAAACGGAACTGCATGATCTGTCTCTTCGATTACATGACTATCAGCGGGAGTGGTCTGATTGGATCTATCCAATTGTCGGGGACATCCGAAACAAGCAGAAAGTCAATACGGTCTTTGAAGCCTATAATCCGCAGCTTGTGTTCCATGCCGCGGCGTACAAGCATGTGCCGCTTCAGGAGCTGTACCCGGAAGAGGCGGTTCATACCAATATCCTCGGTTCCTACAATGTCCTGAAAGCCGCCAAAGACCATAAGGCTGAAAAAGTGGTAGTCATCTCCACCGACAAGGCGGTGAATCCCACCAACGTGATGGGGGCGACCAAGCGGGTCGTCGAGCTGCTTGCCTGCATGCTGACAAGCGATGAAACCGAGATGGTGTCAGTGCGATTCGGAAATGTTCTGGGTTCCCGCGGTTCCATGCTGCCGCTCTTCGTCGAGCAGATCAAGGCGGGGGTTCCGGTCACGGTTACCCATAAAGACATCATCCGGTACTTCATGGCGATTCCCGAAGCGGTGGGCCTCGTGTTCAAGGCCGCTTCGATGGCCAAAGGCGGAGAGGTGATGGTGTTGGATATGGGCCAGCCGGTAAAGATTTATGACTTTGCCAAGAAGCTTGTCCAATACTATGGAGACGAAAACAGCAAGATCATCATCACCGGGCTTCGTCCCGGTGAGAAGCTCTATGAGGAACTGCTTGCAGACAAGGACACGACCATGCC
>SHOI01000173.1 GCA_004294855.1 Sphaerochaeta sp.
GTGCTTGAGGAGCACCTCGGCTCCACCCCGAGCGAGCGTCCTCCAATGAATCTGCCCGATGAAGAGGACGAAGAGGAGGGCGAAGGCCAGCTCTTTTTGAGCCTGTCCTCCTCCAAGCCGGGTTCGATCCAGGCGGATATCTGCCCGGTGTGCGGCAACGGGACGTTCATGAACATTGAAGGATGCCGGAAGTGCTTCTCCTGCGGGCACAGCGAGTGCTGAGAAGATACCAAGAAGGGATGGGATAGGGGGTCCGCTCAGGCGGGCCCCCTATCCGTCATATCAGCTCAAGCTCGGCTTCAAACTCCCCGTCGAGGGGGAAGATCGGCCGGGGCAGGTTCCTGTATTCGAGCCGCTCGAAGAGCTCGTCGGAGGATCCGGTGGTTAGGGCCATCATTGAACGTCGGGCGATGGCGCGGATCTCCGGCTCCAGATATCCAAGCTTCACGACGATCACCTTCCGGTTTTCGACCTCCACCCCCAACGCCCGCATCATCTCGGGGTCGTAGCATCCGACGTGCTTCGTCATCGCCACCATGTCGATCCCCCCGATGTGCAGCAGGGCGAGCCGGGTTCCATGCTCCCACCGGTTGAACAGCGCCTTGACGGTGAACGATCCGGCCACCGGGGAGGATTTCGCCGGGTCGAAGCGACTGCCGATCCGGCTCTCGATCACTTCCCCGACTCCGACCTTTTCCGCCTCCGCGACGATTTGCGGGTCGTAGAAACCCTGGTAGATCAGCGGCGGATCGAGCCGTGAAAGCTCCGGATCCTTCAAGAGGAGGTGCAAAAAGCCGGTCACGTCCCCGCTACTGCCCGCGGTGGGATTGTCGCCGCTGTCGCTGATCACCACGGGATGGATCCCTTCTGCCAGCGACCGTTTCGTCGCCGCCATCGCCTCCTCGGGCAGGTGGGTCTCGGTGTAGAAGGTGAACTCGTTGCGCTTCGCCCAGAACAGGTCGGCAAGCTCCCGCGCCAGTTCATCGGCGAGGGCCTGATTCTCTTCCGTGACGACCACCGCATGGACTCCGTTCTCCGTGCCGTCCGCCCAGGGAAAGCCCAGCAGATAGGAGCAGGCGAGGACCGAGGAGCGGCGTTCCCGCCTCCGAAGCTCCCCGATCAGGGAGCGCATCGGCTCGACGCCGGTTTCGCTCTGCTCGCCGGCAATGAGCATCGGGATGCGCACCGCCACCATCGTGGGCCGCTTCTTCGACTCCAGCGTCCGGATCGTCATCAGGGCGGCATGGATTCCCGTCTCATAGGTGTCGGTGTGCGGGGCGCACTTGTACCCGACGAACCCCGAAACGAGGCTTTTCATTCTCTTCGTCAGCGTGGCGTGCATGTCCAGCGAGGCGAAGATCGGGATCGACGGTTCGATCGCCCGGATCGAGGAAAGGAGGTCCTGCTCCGCTTCTCCGATCCCTTCGACCCGCATCGATCCGTGGAGGGGGAGGCAGAGCGCATCCAGCGGCCCGGCGTTCCTCAAGTCGGTCAAAAGCTCCTCCTTCAGCTCTTCGTAGCATGAGCGCTCCCACACCCCGTTGGGAACCGCCCGGGCGACGAGGGAGGGTACGACCTCATATCCGGCGGCGATGAGCGTCTGGATGATGCCGCTTGCGGAGCTCTCCCGTTTGACCAGAAGCTCCTCCCTGCGCGTGACCCGGATGTCCTCCCGGGAGGTCAGGATCGGGTTGAAGGTATCCGACTCGTGGTGGAGTCCGCCGACAAAGATTCGTCCTTTCATTCCTTGTGCTCCTTTTTTATCGTCATCATCAGATCCGGGCAGGTCAGCTCGGTGCGCTTCATCGGCTCGCCGACGGTGCTCACTTCGAGCTGATGGGTCCCGGATTGAAGGTGAAGCTCCTCGGCGAGGATTCCCGAGCGCTGCCCTGCCTGGAGGGTCGCATGCCACAGGAGCTCGTCGAGCCTGATTTGGACCTTCACCGCCTCTTCCAGCGGGGGTTCATGCTCCCAGACCAGCGAGTAGGTTCCATGCTCCTCGAGAGCGACCTTCCACGCCAGGGTGGTCGGAATCGGCTTGTAGGTGTAGTAGTCCGTGCCCCCATAGCGGTAGTGCACGCTACCGAACGTGGGCGTTCCGAGCGGAAGGTCGGCGCTCGGAAGGCGGGGGTCTTCCGCTTCGAGGGGCTTTTCCCGGAGCCGTTTCCCGATTCCGAGGAGCACCTCCTCTTCGAACGGGACGATCGAGCCGTCCCCCTTGAGGCCGATGTTCAGAAGGTAGGTCCCTCCCGCCGCCCTGACGGATCGGAGCGTCTCGGTCAGTTCCGTAACCTTGTCTTCCAGATCTCCCCGCTCCTGCCACGAGCGATATC
>SHOI01000053.1:0-2150 GCA_004294855.1 Sphaerochaeta sp.
AGATTCCGGTGGAACTGAAGAAGACGCAAGGGGGCAGCGATGCCAATATCTTCAACGCCTTGGGGATTCCCACCCTTACCTGCTCTGTCGGCTATGAGAACGCCCACTCCAAAGAGGAATATATTCCGCTCGTTGAGCTGGAACGCCTGGCATCCCTGATCAAGGAGATGATTGTCAGATGAAGAACGTAGTCATTGTCGGAGCGGGGGCGGTTGGCGCCCTCTACGGTCAGCGCCTGAACTCGGTGTGCTCGCTGTCCTTTCTGGTGGATGAGAAGCGAAAAGAGCGCTACCTTCGGGATGGAATCATCATAAACGGCGTACTCGCCCCGTTTACATATGCATGTGCCGATGAGATCGGCGTGCCCGATCTTGTCATCGTCGCCACGAAAAACCACCATCTGGAGGCCGTCATTGAGGAGATGAGACCGATCGTCGGTCCCGCCACGACGATTCTTACCCTGCTGAACGGAATCGAAAGTGAAGGAGTCCTGGCTGAAGCGTTCGGGTGGGAGAAGATTCTCCACGGCTTCGCCATCGGCTTGAACTCCACCCATGTGGGTAATCGGATCGAGTTCACCGCTGAAGGGAGAATCGTCTTCGGCGAACGGGACAATTCCCCGACGGATCGGGTCGCTCGGCTGTCGGAGCTCTTTGCTTCTGCGGGCATCGATGCCGTCGTACCGAGGGACATCCGCCTGATGCAGTGGAACAAGTTCATGCTTAACACCGCGTACAATACGATCAGCGGGCTGCTGTCGGCGACCTACGAACAGCTTGACCAGAAGGCGGTGAAAGAGCTCGCCTACGGGGTATGCGCCGAAGTGCAGGCGGTGGCGTTGGCCGAAGGGGTCACCATCCCTGATTCCTTCGTCGAGGAGAACCACAACCTCGTCATCACCTTGAGCGACGGAAAGACCTCGATGTGCCAGGATCTGGAAGCGGGCCGGGTGACGGAAAACGAGTGGTTCGCCGGATCGGTGGTCGCTTTGGGCGAGAAGCACGGGATTCCTACCCCGATCTGCCAAACCCTTTCGCTTCTTGTTCAGGCCAAGGAGGCGATCTCCTTCATGGCTTTGACGTGAGCTTCCGACAGCGCCGTAAGCAGATCGTTTCGTTGCGTGTAGGACTCAAACTCTTCCCGGCTCTGCGGCTTCTCTTTCGCCATCTTCAAGACGAGCTTCTTGTTCATGATGCGGACCGCAGGCACGTTCCTTCGCTTGGCGACGTGCTCGCGCGCCAAATAATAATGCTTCAGCAAAATCCGTTCCTCCTTTGAGAGGTAGCGGTAGGCGGGATACTTCGTCCAGGCTGGTCTATCGGGTCCTTTTGGCAGCCCGGCGCTTTCCATCAATGCTTGAGTTTTCTCCTTGAGTCCCCGCCTCTCAAGATCGGCGATGATCAGGGCTTTGAGGGAAAAGAGATGCTCCACATCCTCCAGGGCGTATTGGATCTGTTCTTGGGAAAGCGGCCGCATCAGCC
Source organism: Sphaerochaeta sp. (assembly GCA_004294855.1). Lineage (GTDB taxonomy): Bacteria > Spirochaetota > Spirochaetia > Sphaerochaetales > Sphaerochaetaceae > Sphaerochaeta. The sequence goes on from SHOI01000053.1 coordinate 1,482, forward strand.
AGTTGGTCTGCTGATGCTTTTTCTTCGATCCGCTCGTGCGCCGCATTCGGTCGGGAAGGTAGTGATCGAGCACCTTCGAGAGTCCCCCGTCCATTCCCAGCTGCTTCGCGGCGATCCTGAGGTCATAGATCTTCTTCAGGGTGATCTCATGGTTCTTTCGAACCAAGGCGGCATCGCTGGCGCAATCGAACATGATCTTTTCCAGCGTTTCATCCTCCAGAAACCGCTTCAGTTCGGGGATCGAGATCTCAAAGGGATCAATCAGGTAGAAGGTCGTCTGATCAAAGATCTGGATGAGGCAGAGGTGCTCGCCGTAGATATGAAGGTTGTACTCACCCTCAAAATCCATCGCGATCGTGGTGACGTTGTTCTCCTTCCATGTGTTTCGTAGCTTGGCAAGGGCTTCATCGTTGTCGATTACCGTATACTCATGCATCACTCAAGGGTAGCAGAAAAGCCGATGAAAGAATACCGGGGAGCCGGTCGGCTCCCCGATGGACATGGTTCTTTCGATTGTTCTTCTTTATGATATTCCGAGTGTTGCATGCTCGTCACTCATGCTTCCCGTTCCTGGGAAGAACGAGGTTGAGGAAGATGCCTACGACGGTCGCCAGGGCAACCCCCTCCAAGGTGAACATGAGATCCCTGCCCATCGCGAAGGAGAGGGCT
>SHOI01000053.1:2250-7103 GCA_004294855.1 Sphaerochaeta sp.
GGCAACCCCCTCCAAGGTGAACATGAGATCCCTGCCCATCGCGAAGGAGAGGGCTCCTCCCCCGATCCCGATGACGAGGATGACGCTGCTGATCGTGAGGTTGCGCTTATCCTGGTAATCGACACCGCTGTCGACCAGCGTTCTCAGACCGCTGGAAGCAATGATGCCGAAGAGAAGCATTGAAATCCCGCCGAGGACGGGACTGGGGATCGTCTGGATTAGCGCTCCGAACTTGGGGAAGAAGGAGAGCAGGACCGCGATCACCGCAGCACCTCCGGTCACCCACACGGAGTACACGCGGGTGAGGGCAAGAACACCGATATTCTCACCGTAGGTGGTGTTCGGAGGCCCGCCCCACAGCGATGCCCACAGGGTCGCCAACCCGTCTCCGGCAAGGGTACGGTGCAGGCCGGGGTCGACGAGGTAGTCCTCGCCGACGACCTTGCTGATCGTGATCGTATCACCAAGGTGCTCGCAAATCGTCGCCAGCGAAACGACCACGAACGTCACCGTGGCAACAAGGTTGAACTTGGGAACGGCGAAGGTCGGTAACCCGAACCACGCCGCTTGGCGGACCGCGGTGAAATCGATCAGGGCATGGGCGGGGCTGACGAGGCCGACGAGCAGGGAAAAGAGATATCCGGCCACCAGGCCGATGAGAATCGGGATGATCGAGAAGAACCCTTTCAAAAAGAGATTCGCCGCGATCGTGAAGCCGAGGGTCACCAATGCCACGAAGAACACTAAGAGGTTGTAGTTGCCCGCCGCATCATGCATCGCCATTCCCATCGCCGTGGGAGCCAATGAAAGACCGATGACCACGATGACGCTTCCGATCACCACCGGAGGAAGGGCTTTGTCGATCCAGAGGTGTCCGCTCTTTTTGATGATCAGGGCTACGATGACGTAAAAGATTCCGCTGGCGAACGCTCCTCCCATCGCATAGGCGACTCCGTAGGAGGAGGAGATCGAGATCAGGGCGGGGATGAACGCAAAAGAAGAGCCAAGGAAAGCGGGAACCTTGGCTCGTGTTATCAAAATATAGATGAGGGTTCCCGTTCCGGCGGTAAACAGCGCGGTCGACGGAGAAAGCCCGGTGAGAATCGGAACAAGGATTGTCGCGCCGAACATCGCAAACACGTGTTGGATGCTCATTGGAATCCATGATCCGAGGGGTGGACGGTCATTTGGACCATATTTGACGGTACTCTGTGGTTGTTTTGCCATCGAGAAGCTCCCAAGTAAGAGGAATGATGACCTCAAAGAAGTCTCCCAATCCTACCCGTAAAGAGGATTGTTGTGCAACGCCCGGAAGAACGTTTTTATTTTTCCCTCCGGGCGATGGAGATGATGTGGTGTAGAACCGAAAACGGCCCCCGAGTCGAGGGCCGTCGGTAGATTGTGAGAAATGACTGTTACTTCGCCGCCTTCAGCCGCTCTTCAAGCCCGGCAAGACACTCACTTAGCTGTTTCGGAAGGCGGTCGCCGAACTTCGGATAGTGGTTCGTCTTGATGTCCGCCACTTCGGCAAGCCAGCCGTCGACATCGACGGACAGCAGCTCATCCATCTGATCTTCGGTAACACCTTCGGGCAGATCGATCGCACCGTGGGCAGGCATGATTCCGATCGGGGTATCAACACTCTTGGCGGTTCCTTCGGTAGCCTCGAAGACCCACTTCAGCACGCGGCTGTTTTCGCCGAAGCCCGGCCAGATGAACTTGCCGTCGTCATCTCTGCGGAACCAGTTGACGTAGAAGATCTTCGGAAGCTTGGATTGATCGGGAGCGCTCTCTCCGATCTTGATCCAGTGGTTGAAGTAGTCGCCCATGTGGTATCCGCAGAATGGCAGCATCGCAAACGGATCGCGGCGGATCGTTCCGACCTTCAGGTCGAGCGCGGCGGCGGTGATCTCCGAACCTACGATCGAACCGAGGAATACCCCGTGGTTCCAGTCGCGGCTCTGGTGGATCAAAGGAATCGTCTTCGGGCGGCGGCCGCCGAAGAGGATCGCGCTGATCGGCACCCCCTTCGGATCTTCCCATTCAGGGGCGATCGAGGGAGCCTGCTTCGCAGGGGCAGTGAAGCGGGCGTTCGGATGGGCGGCGGGCTTCTGAGCCTTGTTGCCCTTCTCCTGGATCCACTCGTTGTTCGTCCAGTCGATCAGCTTGCCGGGGGCGTCGTGTCCGATTCCTTCCCACCAGACGTCGTTGTCTTCCGTCAAGGCACAGTTGGTAAAGATCGTGTTCTTCTCGGCCGCCTTCATCGCGTTGTAGTTCGATTTCTCGCTGGTACCGGGGGCGACGCCGAAGAATCCGGCTTCCGGGTTGATCGCATAGAGACGGCCGTCCTTGCCGAACTTCATCCAGGCGATATCGTCTCCGATCGTCTCGACCTTCCAGCCGGGGATCGTCGGAACGAGCATCGCGAGGTTGGTCTTTCCACACGCAGAGGGGAATGCGCCGGTAACGAAGATCGATTTGCCCTTGGGGTTGGTGATCTTGAGAATCAGCATATGCTCGGCGAGCCATCCCTCATCACGGGCGAGGACGCTGGCGATGCGAAGGGCGAGGCACTTCTTGCCAAGCAACGCGTTCCCGCCGTATCCGGAACCGTAGGACCAGATCTCGCGGGTCTCGGGGAAGTGGGAGATATACTTGTCCTCAAGTGGAGCACAGGGCCATTTGCCGTGGTCGCTCTCGCCTTTGGCAAGGGGCTTTCCGACGGAGTGGAGACAGGGAACGAACTCCCCGTCGGTTCCGAGCAGATCAAGCACTTTGACCCCCACCCGAGTCATGATCATCATGTTCAGCACGACGTAGGCACTGTCGGTAATCTCGACACCGATCTTGGCGATCGGGGAGCCCAACGGTCCCATTGAGAAGGGAATGACATAGAGCGTTCGTCCCTTCATGCTTCCTCGATAGAGATCCGTCATCGTCTTCTTCAGTTCAACGGGATCGATCCAGTTGTTTGTCGGACCGGCTTCATCTTTTGTTTCACTGGCGATGTAGGTACGATTTTCAACACGTGCAACGTCGGAAGGATCGGAGTTGTACGCGACTGAACCCGGTTTCTTCTTCGGGTTAAGGGCAACGCAGTACCCATCAGCAATCTGCTGTTGGATCAGTTCGTCATACTGCTCTTGGCTTCCATTGGCGATTACGATCGCATCGGGGGTGGCCAAAGCTGCAAACTCTTCGATCCATGCCTTCAGTTTCGCATGTTTAATGTCATTGAGTGTCATGGACTTCTCCTTTAAAATAGGGTCAATTTCTCATATCGAGAGAAGTTGTACGGCTTCAACGGTATCGTTTTTCCCTCTCTTTAGCAAGAGTAAACAGTACACTGAGATTTTTTTCATGTATCAGTACATCGTCCCGTGGAAACGGGAGTTCAGGGAAAGATACAGCTCCGGCGGCACATCCTCGGGGATATCCAGCAGATAATCGCTGATTCGCTTGATTCGATCCTTGAATGTATCTTTCTTGTACTCGCTTGCTTCTTTCAAAGCGGCAAGCGATTCGGCGATGATCTCCTGGCTTGCTTTGATCTCCTGCAGCGCCATCTTGAAGCGCTGGCTCAAATCTAAAATGATGTTGATTGTTTGGTCGGGATGCTCCTGAACAAACAGGGGAAAGCTTTCGCTTGAAATTTCAAGGAACGTGCAATCGGTCAGAGCTATCGCCGTCGCATTCCGGGGGTCTTTTTCAAAGAGCCCCATCTCACCGAACATCGTACCGACTTTTGAAATCTCGAGAAGTTGAAATTGCGTCGGCGTAGCCCAGTTCAGGTATAAGCCGATGGTTCCACTTTGCAAAACGAACATCGTTGTGCATGGCTGTCCTTGCTCGTAGATGATCGTTCCCTTCGTAACTGAAACAATTGGGGTGGTAGACATATCATCTCCTCCATCTCAGACGACAAGTATATCATAGAGTAGGAACGTTGACACGTCCCGGGGAGAATCGTAGGCTGTAATCCATGGTCGAACTCACCGTTCCAGCCGGTTCATTACAAAGCGCCCTTCACGCGTTCAGTGAAGGAGGTGATGGAGTATACCTCGGTCTTAAAAGGTTTTCAGCTCGCAAAGGTGCGACAAATCTCACGATTGAGGAGCTTGCCAAGCTTCGCACAGTCGCTCTGAAAGAGAACAGGAAGATCTACCTCACGATCAACACCCTGGTAACCGATGATGAGCTCAACGACGTCATTGCCACCCTGAAGGAGGTGGATCGAATCGGCGTGGACGGAATCATCGTCCAGGATCTTGGAATAGCCCGAATCATCAGGAACGCTTTCCCCTCCCTCCCCCTGCATGCTTCCACCCAGCTGGCGGTTCATACCGTCGAGGGAGTGAGGCAGCTTCAGAAGTGGGGATTCGAGCGGATCGTGCTGGCTCGCGAGCTCACGTTGGATGAAATTGACGATATTCGTAAAGCCTGCCCGGATGTTGAGCTGAAAGTCTTTGTCCACGGAGCGCTCTGCTATGCGTTCAGCGGACTGTGCATGGCCAGCCATTATCTTACCGGGCGATCGGCCAACCTGGGCGCCTGCGCCCAGATCTGTCGAACGTGGTGGAGCGTGGAAGAGAATCCATTCCTCGGACCTTCCCTTTCCCCGCTCGGCAAGGGGCCGCGAAACGCCCCCTTCTTCTCAATGAGCGATGTAAACAGCATCGAGGTGATTAATCGCCTCAAGGCGATGGGAATCGACAGTCTCAAGATCGAGGGGCGGATGAAAAGTCCGGCGTACGCCCACTTTTCCGCCCGAGCCTACCGAAAAGCGCTCGATGGCGAACCGGTGGACCTCGATCCCCTTTCCATCACCTTCGCTCGAACGCAAAGTACGGGAT
>SHOI01000053.1:7113-12387 GCA_004294855.1 Sphaerochaeta sp.
CCCGCCATACCCCCTCCTTGAGCAGTGGAAATACCGCCTCCCACATGGGAGTCGGGGTGGGGAAGATCCTTGATTACGTCGATCATGAGATCCTTGTCCAACTGGACAGGCCAATCGCCGACCGGGACGGGGTGATGTACCTTGCGGAAAACCGCCTCGGGCTCTTTGAGCCGGTCCGCTTTGCCGTCAAGGGAGTCGGCTTCGCCGAAGCGGGAACACGGATTTGGATTCCGCTTCCAAACGATGTGGAAAGGCCGACGATCGGCTCGGAGCTCCGCCTGGTCAGCGGCCACAATCTGAACGTTCCCCTCATTTCCGAAGAGATTCCTCCCTATCAGAAACCGATCGACCTCACCGTCATTCTGGAAGATTCGAAGCTCACCATTCAAAGCAAGGCGGGCACCGCCCAAGCCCATATCTCACTTCAGAAGGCACACCGAAACCAAGACGTCGTAGAGAATCTTGCGACGATCTTTTCCCAAAGCGACCAATCCCTCTTCACTCTGGGAACATTGAACGTGGTGAATGGGAGTTCACTAAAAATTGAAGAGATCTTTTTGCCGCTCTCGACGCTTAAGAAGATCCGCCGGACCTTCTACAGAAGCCTCGATCAACGCTTCAAGCGCTACGTCGATCAACCGCTTGATCTCGGCGATGTCGAGAAGAAAGCATGGGAGCAGCTTCCCAAACGAAGTCTGTTGGTCGACGGGGATCGCCTCCCCTATCTGGACCCCACCCATCTGAGAAAGCAGGTTGGCAAAGGGAAACCGTTGGAAGAACTGCTCTTCACCGACGGGTCGTTTCTCTACTTTCCGCTCGCTCCGATCACCTTTCTTGAAGAACGGTTCTTTGAGGATCTCACTTGGCTTATCGATCGGGCGAGCGATGACGGGTGCCTTGGGCGGATCCGGTTCGGGCTCAACAACATCGCCCACATCCGGTTCTTCGAGAAGCGGCGGCTGCCGGTCTTCTGTGACATCTACCTCTACCTCGCCAACAGTCAAAGCGCTCGCTTGATCGGTGAAACCAGGCTGAACCTCATCGGCGGCTACCATTGGCTTGAACGGCTTGAAGGGGATACCGCATTGTGGCCGTTCGAACCGACGTTCGTCGATCCGGCGTTCCAAGCCCCGTTGTTCATCAGCCGATCCTGTTTCCGATACGATTCGCTGGGTCTGGGGTGTGAAGGCTGTCCGCGCTCGGGTTCCTGGTACGTGACTCAGCCCGACAAGAAGGCGCACGTGATCGTCCGGGAGTGCATCACAACGCTGCTTGGCGAAGAGCGGTCCTGAACGGTTCAAATTCAAAGGCGATCGGAAACGCCAGGAGCTGTTCTTCATGGAGGACTTGAAGACCTGCTTCATCCTCCCACCGGTAGGAGATCGCTTCCTCTTTTTGCAGCCGTATCGACTTCGGATCGATGTCGACCCGGACGAGGTAGACATCAACAAAGGATTGCATCTTTACAAGCGTTCCCAAAAGAGTGACCTGTTCCGGTGTCGCTTCAATCCCGGTTTCTTCCTCCAGTTCGCGGAGAGCGGCCTCGACACTGCTTTCACCGGTAAGTACCCAACCGGAGGTGTTTTCCCACAAGTTCGGCATCAGAGGTCTGTTCGCCGAGCGAAGAGTCAACAATACCCTTCCGTCCCTGTTCATCGTCCACACGGAAACCACATTGTGGTACGTCCCTGCTTCCAAGGGCGTACCACGCCTGTGGATTCGATTCAATGATCGTCGTTCCCTGTCGACAAGGTCGAAATACTCATCCATCACACCAGGCCGTACTTGCTGACGAACGCCTCCGCGTTTTGAATGGAACCGCCTGCGGCTCCTTTCACGACGTTGTTTACCAGAAGAATGAATCCGATTTTTCCGTTCTTCTTCTTCAGCCGGCCGGTGTACACGACCATTCCGCTGGGCTTTCCCCAGAACGCATACTTCGGCTGGGGGAAGGTGTTCGCTTCACCGTACTGCACGGGGTGCTCGGCACTGGAGGGGTATTCGGCTTCAAGCTTGAAGGCGCTCCACGCTTCCTTGACCTCTTCAATTGAGAGATCCTTCTCGGTATCGATCCACACCGCTTCAAGGTGTCCGAACATCACCGGGACTCGAACGGTGTAGCAGAATACTTCGGGATCGAAGGCAAGAATCTTCTTGATTTCCCTCTCAACCTTCTCCTCTTCGCCCCCGATATACGGTATACAGTTGTCGGTGATGTCAAAGGAGGAAAGACCGGGATACCCGGCTCCGCTGACACTCTGGTAGGAGTGCATCGTGACCGACTTGATTCCGTACTTCATCAACGGGGCGAGAGCCATTGCCAATCCGGTCGTCGAACAGTTGGCGTTGGTCACCACGAATCCTTTTTCGGGATATCCCTGCTTTTTGATCAGATCCAGCTGATCGAGGTTCGCCTCGGGAATGAGAATCGGAACGTTGGGATCGTAGCGCATCGAAGACGCGTTGGAGAACACATAAAAGCCGTTGTCCCGCAATTGCGGCTCCGCTTCGCGGGCTATTTCAGCCGGTAGCGCGCTGAAGACAATCTTCACCCCCGCTTCCTTCATCGCATCAATGTTGAACTCCTGCACCACTGTTTCTTTGACCTTTTCAGGCATCTCGAAGGGCATCACCCAGTGAACCGTGGAAGCGTATTTGAGACCCGCTCGGGCGGCGGAAGCGGTGGCGTAGGTGACCTCGAACCAAGGGTGGTCCGCCAACATCCACATAAACACCTGGCCGACTGCGCCGGTGGCACCCATGACGGCAACGTTAATCTTCTTTTCCATAGCTTCGACTCCTTGCGTGATACCCTAGCGATTTCTTCATTTTTACGCAAGGCTTTATTAACAAATAATTATATATTTTAACAAAATGTTAATATAATAACTTTTTGTTCATGATATTAGCCTAACTCTTATTATCGAACCACGCGTTGAAACTGCTCAAGGGGAATTGTAAAGACGATTCCGTTTCCCGGCTTTGCCAGTCCGGGCACTTTTGACATCGAACGAATCGCCGCATCGACGACCTCATTCTCGGCGATCATGAAGAGCACTTGTTTTTCCGGCACAAGATAGGAGCCGTGGAAGGCGATGTCATCGGGATTTGCCGTTCCCCGCCCCTCGACGATCGTCCCTCCGTCCACCCCGACTTTGCGGGCTGCGTGAAGAACGTCCCAGCCGTATCCGCTCGGGCAAATGACACAGATCATGGAAAGGGTGCTTTCAATCGGCTTTGTCCCGCCTTCATTCGATCGCAAAGGCATTGAGGTAAGAAGGACTTTGCGGGTTTTGCACGTGCTCAATGCTTCCCACACCGAGTCCTTTATCGAATCGTCGACGATGGTAAGAAGGATTTCCCGGTGGAAATTCGTCAACCCGAGCAAGCTTAAAAGCCCGCTTGCACCACTGCCCTGTCCGGTGAGAATCGTTCCGCCGAGACTGCCGGCAGCTTTTGCTACGTCCATAAGCCGTTCGGCTTTTCCTTCTTCGACGATGGCGAATATCAAGGTTTTCATCACGCTTGATTCTCCTCTTTTTTCAGCTTAGCTTGTGTTCTCTTGTACAGCAAGCCAAGAATTTCGACGACCAACACGGGAGTTACGGAAACGAAGGCGATGATTCCAAAGGCATCGCCGGCATTTCCCGTCTCCAAACCCATCGACGAACCGATTGCAAACGCAAGGATAAAGGTGGAAGCCATCGGACCGGAGGCAACCGTTCCGCTGTCAAAAGAGAGCCCGACAAACAGCTCGGGAACAAAGAAGGCAAGCGTAATGGCGATTACATAGGCGGGCAAAATGAAGGACCAAAACGGAAGCCCGGTCCAAATTCTCAAGACCGCCAAAAAGAGTGAAAGACCTACTCCGATTGATATCGCAGCCAACATGACGGATCTGCGAAGATGTCCTTTGGTAATCTCCTGGACCTGGTTCACCAATACCCAGACCGAAGATTCGCTGATCGCTGTGATCGCTCCGATGATAAGACCGGAAAAGAGAAGCAGATATGGACTGATTTGTCCCAGGAGGTACCCTATCTGGTAGCCAACGGGAATAAAGCCGCCGGTTGAACCGATGAAGAAGAGGGTCAAGCCGATATAGAGATAGACGAAGCCCACCACGGCACGAAGCATTTGGCGGGAGGGCATCTTCAAAAGAAAGACTTGATACAGCAGGCTGAGGATGAACATCGGGGTGATAGCCTGGGTCGCCATCTGCAAACTGGGACGAATGAGGGCGATGAACCCTCCGGCCTGGCTGACCGTCGCCTGAGAACCTTCACCGGTGCCGGTGCCGGGTGACACGATGCCGAGAATGATCAGGGCAAGGGCGGGTCCGATGAGAGCTAAAGAAACGTAGCCGAAGCTATCCGCCTCTTTCTGTACTTTTTGAACCCGGGCGACGCCGATTCCCAACGCCATGATGAAGGGAACGGAGAGCGGACCGGTCGCCGATCCCCCGCTGTCAAAGCCGATCGCCATCATCTCGGCGGTGCTGAAGATCGCCAACGTGAACACGATGATGTAGCTGATCAGATAGATCCAGATGACGGGGATTCCGTAGACCTGACGGAGCATTCCCACCATCACGTAGAAGCCGACTCCAATGGCGATCATCGCCACCATGATCCGGGTGTTGATCGCGGGGTTCACCGATGAGACCTGTTCACTCAGCATCGCGATGTTCGGTTCGGCGATGATGATGACGATACCGGCGATGAAGCCGGTGGCCCCGATAAGGAAGTTGCTCCGAGTCCGGGTCACCGCCGATCCGATCTTCTCGCCGATCGGCAAAATCCCCAAATCAACACCGAGGAGAATCAACGAAAGACCGAAGATGACGAGAACACCGCTAATGTAAAAGGACAGAAGTACGCCTTCCTCCAAAGGAGCGATAAAGAAGTGCATGATCGTTACAAGAAGGAGAATTGGAATAATGGAGGAGCTTATCTCCTTGAGCTTATTCAACAGTTCCATTTCGCCTCCTCACCTCTCAGCACGATATCGAATTAGTACTCGTTCTTTAATAAAAGGTCAAGCAAATCCATCCCCTCTTGACGAGCGGCGATGCAATCCGTATCATGCCAAAGGTACGGACCTTGGGGGTATAGCTCAGTTGGTAGAGCGCTTGAATGGCATTCAAGAGGTCAGGGGTTCGACTCCCCTTACCTCCAACAGACAAGGTAGTGGATTTTGATGAAAAGTCTGCTACCTTTTTCATTTGCCAAAACATGAAAATATTACACATCTCGGAATAGAGGTGTTATGATC
>SHOI01000174.1 GCA_004294855.1 Sphaerochaeta sp.
GCCATGAAGCGAAATTGGAGCTACCCCACATCCTCGTTTTGATCGACGACCCGGAGCGGACGATCATCGAACCGCTGAGCATCAATCGATCTTCCTTTCATCAGGTGTACTCCACCCCTTTGATGGAGGGAGGCGGAACGGTGACGGCGTGGCGGATCAACGATGAAGAGGAATTCGGTCGTCTGGCCGATCGGTTCCAAGCGCTGCTCGAGAAGCAGGACACGAACGATCCGCTCCTCTTCGCGATGGGTGACGGCAATCATAGTCTGGCGACGGCGAAGAGCTGCTGGCAGGACATCAAAACGGGATTGTCAAAAGAGGAGATCGCCGAACACCCGGCCCGTTGGGCGCTGGTCGAACTCCAAAACATCTATGACCCCGGCATTGTCTTCGAACCGATCCACCGGGTGCTCTTTTCCATTGAGCATCAATCATTTCTTGATGCCCTCGGAAGCTTCTGCGCCTCCTACGAAACAAAAAGCCTCCTCTCCATCGAGGAGCTGGACCGTTACCTCGCCTTGGATGATGGCGTGCAACGGTTCGGATATAGGGACGAGGAGCGCTTCCTCCTCTTTTCGCTGAAGGATCCGGCCTCCTCGTTGGCCGCCGGAACCATTCAACACGTGATCGACCGATTGACGGAACAGCGGCAGGCTACGGTCGATTATACCCACGGCGAAGAGGTTACCCTTCGACTGGGCTCCCTTCCGGCAAACGCGGCGATCATTCTTCCCGATTTTCCCAAGTCGGCGTTTTTCAAGACCGTCAGGGAGGAGGGCCGCTTGCCGAGGAAGACCTTCTCAATGGGACACGCCCATCAAAAGCGCTTCTATCTTGAAGCGCGAACCATCACCCTCGGGAACGCCGCTTTCTGATGATATAGGTGAGCATAGCCGCAAGAAAGGCAGGGAGCAGAGCCCAGAGGGCGAGCACGGTGCGGCCCACCCCTTCAAAGAATGCGCGCCTTCCTTCAATCGGCTGATCGACCGGAATCTCAAGCGATTCTCGATCCTCCGGTGGAAAGTAGTACACGACCTCTCCTTCGCTCTGATAGCCGTACTTGAACGCGGCGTCCCGAAGGGCGTCCTCCTTGTCCATCTGAGCTTCCTGACGTTCAAGGGCCTGGATTCGAATCTGAAGAAGATCCTGATTATATGACAGGCGTCGAATTTCCGCTTTGAGCGCCCGATTATGCAGGAAGCCTCCTTGACCGAACAGGGCCAGAAGGAGAAAAAAAGTGAAAAAATACGTCAATAACCCCGCAAGCAAGCTTCTCTTATGCATATAAATCTTTAATATTACTAGTAAAGTATGATACTATAAGCAGTATATAGGAATCTGACCGGGCTGTGGAGGTAGGCATGTCTGAAAAGAAACGGTATGGGCGCCAAATAGTTATAAGTTTCATTGTCACGATAGTCATCCTCCTTGCCGGGGTTTATCTTGCAACCCAATATCTCCTGCCTCAGGTGGAGTGGGATCAGGATCAACTGTTTTCCTTCTTCGTGAAGGTGTTTCCCCTCCTCCTCGGCCTGATCATGATCGAAATCGGTGTTGTCATATCCAAAAAACGGGATGAAGACTTTGCCGACGATATCGACAAGCTTCCGCCCAACGCCTATGACCGTCCTTTCTATGCCCTGCCTCAGGATGATCCGGCATTCATCCGAAACGATGAGGTGATCTACGCGCAGGCTCCCGTTCTTAAGGAAGCGACATTCACCGAAGCGGTTCTGAGTGAAGAGCCGGCCTTGGAGCGCGCAGCCGAAGTGATCCTTCCGCTTGACCTTCCGCAGGTAGAAGAAGAACCGGAGGCCGTGGTTGCCGAGCCAATCCTCGAGACCGTTGAAGCGGAGAAGCTGGAGCCGGTCGTCGAAGAAGCCCTACCCTATCAAGCACCGCGTGACGAGATTTCCATCGCGATCGATGAAGGAATCATCCAAGTGTATGAGATGGATTTCAATTCCATTCTTGAGCTTGAGCTTGAGAGCGCGAATGATCTCAACTATGACCTCACCGTCGTGATCGTCCGGGTCACCGAAGGCCCGGTGGAAGCGATCGCCCAAAAGCTGATTCGCCAAAGCGGAGACCTTTCCTACACATTCACCTTGGAGGATGACGTCATCGGAATCATCCTTCCCTTCTACAACGGCGAGGAAGCGCGCACCTTCACCCTTTCTCTGATCGAATCCTGCCAGCGGGAGTTCCAGGGAAGCGAGTTGGAAATCGGGTTTGCATCCCGGGGCGGTCGAGCCGTCGAGAAGGAGGAAATCCTTCAAGAGGCGTATA
>SHOI01000054.1:0-1195 GCA_004294855.1 Sphaerochaeta sp.
CCGATCCGATCAGGATCAAGACCGCAGAGCGATACGGGCTGAGCCCGCTCATACTCTATGGATTGACCGTTGCCGGGTTGCCCCTTCGCTGGATGACCTTTACCCCGGTCGACCAGCCCAGGCCTTTCCGGGATGTTCTTTTGGATGCATGGCATAACGCCGAGGGCTTGCGGGGTCAACCGGATATCCTAAAGATCAACCGCCACATCGCGGCGGCCAGCCCAGAGCTGGTAGAGGAAATGGCAAACATCGGAGTTCAGGTTGAGGTGGCCGACGCCAAGGAAAAATCCCTTCCGGCCTCGCTGGGCTCAGCTCAGAAATCCAGCCGGTGGCTGATGAGGAACCACGAACACCATGACCGGTCTCTTACCGGATCTATTCAGACCCTTTGCCGATACGCTCAAGCTGACCACGAATTTCTTGCCAACAATAACCTGAAAGGTATGAATAGCCGAGAGGTTGAAGACAGAATCGATGAGTGGATGACCTTGCCGGTGCAGAAGCCGATACCGATGGCGACAGGTGGACATACTTGGGAACCGGGTCCATGGCTGTCTTCTTGGGAGACCTCTCTGCCGCCCGATCAACCCCGTTACTTCAAGTTCGATGGCTCTGACGGCTGCATCTGGCTTATGACAGGTGAAACGGCACCGGATAAAATCCTCTGGGATGATGATTTCCTGGCCTACGGCGACTATGACAACGCAGCCGAAATCGCCAAGAACCTTGTGGACTGCTGGCCTAACCCTCCTAAGGAGATTGCCAGAAGTGTCGGAATCACCCTGCAGGAACTTCAGTGGTTCATCGCCGGAAAGGCTGATCTTGACCAACATGCACGTTCTGATCTGGAATCGTTGCTCGGCATCGAATACGATGATATGTTTGGCAGATATGCAGAATCCGGCCCCTATGTCTTGATAGCCCGCAAACCACAGGCCATCAAGGAAGCCTATGAAGGCATTTCCAAGGGTGGAGATGCATTTCCCTGTGAGATCATCCCTCGCCGGGGAGCCGCCGATCCAAGCTGGCGGTACATATTGATCAATACATACGATGAACCCCCGAGCATCGTGATGGCACCTCGTGGAGAAAAAATCACGGAGCGCCTTCCCGAGTTGCTTTTTAATTATAGCGGCATCAGGGCTGTCTCGCTGGAATTCTACCGGGATGTCGTTTCCACCTGCGTCCGGGCATG
>SHOI01000054.1:1295-12245 GCA_004294855.1 Sphaerochaeta sp.
GGGCTGTCTCGCTGGAATTCTACCGGGATGTCGTTTCCACCTGCGTCCGGGCATGTCGCGAACCTTCCGCCAACGTTTGGGAGATGAAAGAGTTTGGGAAACGCTATGAAGAGCACTGGAAGGATTGCTTCTGGGAGCCGGATTGAACCTTCAAAGCGCGGGGATTGATCAATGGAAACAACACAACAGCTTCTCAACCTGACGAATCGGGATCGCGACAAGATCACCGGAATCACTCCTGCAACGGTCATCTGGAGCAGCTCGGCATCGTCAAGGAACTGACCGCCCGGAAACACAACCGCCTGTTCAGCTATGCCGGTTATATCGAGATCATGAGATGCGGCACGGAACTGCCGGGCGGGTAGGCCGGTAAAACCGGACTTTCGGAATCGAATTCTTTGGGAGATTGTTTTTATCTGTCAAAGATAGCTTTCTTTATCCGTCGGATTGAAGTAATACCCCTGATTCCTTCCTGCCTCGTCGGAAGGAATCAGAAAACCCTTCTGAACCAGATCCTGGATATCCCGGAAGGCGACCGTTTTTGAGCACTTTGTCAGCTTCATCCATTTGTCCGTGGTGAGCTTTCCGAAAAACGAGCCATCGGCCAGTCTGTAGAGCATGCTCATCTGCCTGGAGTTGAACTCGTTCGGGTCAAGGGATTTCATGAAGGCGGTTGTTGAAAGGGTTTTCTTCAACGTCTCTCTTGATTGGACGATGCATTCTGAAACCATGGTGAGAAACCAGGCGACCCACTTTGAGACATCCATTCCGGGATTATCTTTCGTAGCAGCCTGAATCTGCTCATAATAGGAGCTTCTGTCTTTGAGAATTCCCGTGGATATATTGAATGCATGGAAAGCATCACCGGCCTTCAAGCTTATGAGATACTCCGCAATCGCCCTTGAGATTCTGCCATTGCCATCCTCAAACGGGTGGATGATCACGAACCGGAGGGAAGCTGCCGCCGCTTTGACAAACGGATCCAATCCCGTCCTGTCATTGATGAAGGAAAGGAGGCGATCCATTTCCGCCTGAATACGTTCAGGAGGTACCGCCTCATAGATGACCTCATGGGTGTTTCCCGAGACTCGCATGACATATTCAAACCCTTTCCTGTATGCTCCGATTGTTTTCGGCTTTATTCCGGCCTTGTTTTCAAAAAGATTCCTATGCCAATCGAACAGTCGCCGGTGAGTCAGCGGTTCATGGTTTTCCAACGCATCCGCAACCATGGATACGATGCTTTGGGCATAGGCACTGTCCTTGGTTTTTCCCATGAAGACAACATCAAGGCGTTTCGAAACCGATGAATACACCGAATCGAGATCGATCGTTTCACCTTCGATGGAAAGGGAGGAAACGATATCCTCCGTTAAGCTTTTAGCAATCAACTGTCTTTTTGTCCGATCATCAATGACGGAATATGCGATATCCGTAATCTGCTTTTCTTTATAAAGACGTTCCAAAGCTTCGGAAACGGATGGATCGTCATATACAAAATGTGGCCATGATTCATATTCCCAGATAGAGCTCATGAGAGCATTCTATCATTCCACTTTTGAAATGAAAAGAGCTTTCGTTTCATTTATGGAACGAATATCATAAATATTCCATCAATGAACCGAATGGGTTTTATATGAGAAGAACGATGATCATGATTTTATACACTCAATAAAGAACCCCGATGGTTCAAAGCTGAAAAACAGATCACTATTCGTGTCGACATGAATCCATATCTGAGAGACTGTGTCGACCAGAAGAGAAAGCCGGTTTTCCTTTGTCCGGACAGGTTCAAAGTAAATACTTTGCAACTACTTTCCGTATCGATAGATACCTCCTCCTTTTCAACTGAGAGGGATCGCTTTCGCTTTACCTCGATTTAACATGACTTGTCTTTTTCATTTAACATTCGAACTTTACAATGAGGCCATGAAAAAAGATAACATCAATAAAACAGGAGAAAATACAATGAAAAAAATCATGTACGTGATGTTGATCATGGTTCTCGTAACGGGTGGATTGTTCGCCCAAGGAACAAAGGAGAGTGGCGGCATGGTCTCTACCGACGGCTCCACCTCCATGGAAAAGGTCATCGGAGCGTTGGGCGAGCAGTTCATGGCTGACAACCCCGGGGTTACCTTCACCTACAACCCCACCGGATCCGGCAGTGGAATTACCGCCGTATCGGAAGGACGCTGTGACATCGGACTTTCCAGCCGCGCTCTCAAGGATGCGGAAAAGGCCCAGGGTCTGAAGGAAACCGTTCTTGCCTATGACGGCATCGCGATCATCGTGAACAACGACAACCCGGTATCCAATCTCTCGCTTGACCAGATCGCGAAGATGTACACCGGCCAGATCACCAACTGGAAAGAGGTCGGCGGCAAAGACGCGCCCATCGTTCTGATCGGACGTGAAGCCGGCAGCGGTACCCGTGATGGATTTGAAAGCATCACGAACACCAAGGACAAGAACAAGTACCGACAAGAGCTCACCTCGACCGGGGACGTGATCGCGACCGTTGGACGGAACACGGATGCCATCGGATATGCTTCCCTGGCCTCCGTCAAGGCTACGGTCAAGGCGGTCACCGTAGGTGGAGTGGTTCCTTCCGAAAAGACGGTCAAAGATGGAAGCTATGTGGTTCAGCGTCCCTTCATGCTGGTTACCAAAACGGGCACTCCTCTTTCCGCCACCGCCCAGAAGTTCTTTGACTACATCACCTCGGCCAAAGCTTCTTCGATCATCTCAGCTTCCGGTGTGGTAAGCGCCAACTGATGTGAAGCATCCAACAAAGCGGTGCTTTCGATAGCGGAAGCACCGCTTATTATTGTAAAGTTGAATAAGCATGATGAAACAGAGTAAAAGTCTAAAGCGAACCGTCGAGAGAGTGATACAGACCATCTTTCTTCTGCTCGGGCTTGCAACTGTAGGGAGCGTGCTCCTTATCACAGTGTATATCATCATCTCGGGCATCCCTGCCATCCGGGAGATCGGTCTTGTGGATTTCCTCTTCGGAAAGAAGTGGGCGAGCACGGCGACCCCGCCTTCCTATGGGATTCTGCCCTTCATCCTGACCTCGGTCTACGGCACCGGAGGCGCGATCCTGCTGGGAGTGCCGGTGGGCTTCCTGACGGCGGTATATCTGTCGAAGGTCGCACCGAAGCGGGTCAAGGAGATCGTATCGGAAGCGGTAAGCCTTCTTGCCGGCATCCCATCCGTCGTCTACGGTCTTGTCGGCATGCTCGTCCTCGTTCCCGCCATCAGGAGTGTGTTCGGAGTACCGGACGGGGCAAGCCTGCTGGCCGCCATCATCGTGCTTTCGGTGATGATCCTGCCTTCCATCGTGAAGGTTTCCATAACCGCATTGGATGCGGTTCCCGAGGAATATGAACAGGCGTCACTTGCCCTCGGCGCGACGAAGATGGAGACGTGGTTCCGCGTTTCCGTACCCGCGGCGAAGAGCGGCATCGCGGCGGCGATCGTCCTGGGTGTCGGACGGGCGATCGGGGAGGCGATGGCGGTCATGATGGTATCCGGAAACGTGCCGAACATGCCGGAATTGTTTCAGAGCGTCCGATTCCTCACCACGGCGGTAGCAAGTGAAATGTCCTATTCCTCCGGCTTGCAGCGTCAGGCGCTCTTCTCCATCGCCTTGGTGCTGTATCTCTTCATCCTGTTGATAAACGCCGTTTTCAACATGCTGCTCAAAGGAGGAAAGAAGCAATGAGCCGGAAGACCCCAACCTTGTCCAAAAGGCGCAAAGCGTATGGCATCGTCATGCAGACTCTCATGTTGGGCGCTACGTGGTTCACCGTCGCATTGGTGGTCTTCCTCGTCCTCTATGTCATGATCGGAGGCCTTCCCCACATCACCTGGGAGTTCCTCTCGACTGCGCCCAGCTATTTGACGGAGCGCATCGGTATTCTTCCGGATATCCTCAACACGGTGTACATCGTGCTGGCGACCCTCATCTTCGTGCTTCCGCTGGGCGTAGGAGCCGCGATCTACCTGACCGAATATGCGACCAACAGAAGGGTGGTCGTCCTGATCGAATATGCGGCGGAAACGCTTTCCGGCATCCCCTCCATTATATACGGTCTTGTGGGCATGCTGTTCTTCTGCCAGTTTCTGAATATGCGGACCTCGCTTATGGCGGGTGCGCTGACGCTTGTGATCATGAACCTGCCCACGATCATGCGGACCACCCAGGAAAGCCTGAAAGCCGTGCCTCAAAGCTATCGGGAGGGAGCGTTCGGCCTTGGCGCGGGAAAGTGGCGGGTAATCCGGACCGTCGTGTTGCCCGGCTGCATAGACGGCATCATTACGGGCAGCATCCTTTCCGTGGGACGGATTCTGGGTGAATCCGCCGCACTGCTGTTCACGGCCGGCTTCGCTCACGCGGTGAACGGATTGTTCAAAGGTCTTTCCAGCGCCGGTGCAACCCTTACCGTAGCCCTGTACGTATATGCCAAGGAGCAGGGCGAGTTCGATGTGGCATTCGGGATCGCCGCGATTCTCATGTTGCTGACCCTCATCATCAACCTCAGTGCTACGGTAGTGGGCAAATATTTTCAAAGAAGGAAGAACTCATGAAGTCAATCATCACAGTGAAGGACCTGAATCTCTGGTACTCTCAAGTACAGGCGCTTAAGTCCGTTACCATGGATATCCCTGAAAAGAGCATCACGGCGTTGATCGGTCCTTCCGGCTGCGGCAAATCCACATTCCTGAAAACCCTCAATCGCATGAACGATCTCATCGACGGAGTGAAGATAACCGGTGAAGTACGCTATCGGGACATGGACATCTACGCGCCTTCCACCGACGTGAACGAACTGAGGCGTGAGATCGGCATGGTGTTCCAAAAGCCCAATCCTTTCCCCATGAGCATCTACGACAATGTAGCCTACGGGCCGCGTACCCATGAGATCAGAAACCGGGCAAGGCTTGATGACATCGTGGAGCGAGCCCTGACCGATGCGGCATTATGGGACGAGGTGAAGGATCGGCTGAAAAAGTCGGCGATGGGTCTTTCCGGCGGACAGCAGCAAAGGCTTTGCATCGCCAGAGCGTTGGCGGTAGAACCGCAGGTGCTTCTGATGGACGAACCGACAAGCGCCCTCGATCCGATCTCCACATCAAAGATAGAAGACCTCGCCACAACACTTAAAAGCCGATATACGATCATCATCGTGACGCACAATATGCATCAAGCCGTCCGAATCTCTGATCATACAGCTTTCTTTCTGCTTGGTGATCTTATAGAATTTGGCAATACGGAGAAGATGTTCAGCAATCCGCAGGATAAGCGTACAGAGGACTATATCACGGGGAGGTTCGGGTAATGAGAAACAAATTTGACGAGCAACTCGCCCTTCTAAATCGAGAGCTCATCGAAATGGGTGCACTGTGTGAGGAGGTCATCTCCATGGCGGCCGATGCGTTGCTCTCGGGTGATACCGAGCTTGCCCAAAAGGTTAAGCCACTGGGTGGTGTAATAGATCAAAAGGAACGCACGATCGAGGCGATGTGCCTGAAACTTCTGTTGCAGCAGCAGCCTGTAGCAAGAGATTTAAGGCAAATTTCCGCAGCCCTCAAGATGATCACCGATATGGAACGCATCGGTGACCAGGCCGAGGATATTGCCGAGATCATCGGCTTTTTGAATGGACGAACCGGCAGAGACTGCGCGCCCATCGGTGAGATGGCGACAGCCACCATCAAGATGGTGACGGAGAGCGTCGATGCCTTCGTCCAGCGTGACATGGAGCTTGCAAAAGCGGTTGTAGAATATGACGATGTCGTGGACGCACTCTTTGACAAGGTGAAAACCTCGCTGATTGGAATGATTGCAAAGCACCCGCAGGATGGCGAATATGCCCTTGATCTGCTGATGATAGCCAAATACTTTGAGCGGATTGGAGACCATGCGACAAATATCGCCGAATGGGTCTTGTTTTCCGTAACTGGTGTGCACAACCGGGAGAATATTACATGATTTACTGCGTAGAGGATGATGCGAGTATCCGGGAAATTGAACTGTATACATTACGTTCCACCGGATTCAACGCGGAAGGCTTTGCAGACAGCGAGGCGTTCTTCGAGGCGATCGATAAGGAACTGCCTAAACTCATCATCCTTGACGTGATGCTCCCCAACATGGACGGCGTGGAAATTCTGACAGCGCTCAAAGGCGATCCGAGAACGAAAGAGATCCCCGTCATCATGGCGACGGCCAAGGGTTCGGAATATGACAAAATTCAAAGCCTCGACCTCGGTGCGGATGATTATCTTGTGAAACCCTTCGGCATGATGGAGATGGTATCCCGCGTAAAGGCTGTTTTGCGGCGCAGCGAACCAAAAGAGAGTGCCAAAATCATTTCAAAAGACAACCTCACGGTCAACCTGACCGAGCACACCGTACATGTGGACGGTTCCCGCGTCGAGCTCACGCTGAAAGAATTCGAGCTGCTCCGACTGTTTCTCGAAAACCCGGGCAGGGCGTTCACCCGGGATCAGATTCTTTCAGATATCTGGGGCATAGACTACGATGGAGAAACCCGCACGATTGATGTGCATGTCCGCACTCTAAGGAAGAAGTTGGGCAAGGCAAGCAAAGCCATCGAAACCGTCCGAGGCGTTGGATACCGTCTGGAGGCATATCCATGAAGAAGCACATATTCCGCTCCATCCTCATCGTTGCGGTGTCAGTGCTTGTATTATGCTCTGCCGTAATGATGAGCATCATGTACCGCTCCCTCGTCGAAGAACAGCGCGAGCAGCTTAAAAACAAGCTTGCTATCGTCGCCAATGGTGTTGAAGAGGGCGGCATCGATTGGCTCGAAAACCTCACTGTGAAAGGTTACAGGATGACGCTGGTCTCATCCGAAGGTGTGGTTTTATTTGACAGCGAGGCAGATTCCGCTACCATGGAAAATCACTTGGAACGCAAAGAAATAGCCGATGCGCTTCAAAGCGGCAGCGGTGAAAGTGAGCGCATCTCCTCTACCATGATTGAGAAAACGTTCTATCAGGCGAAGCGGCTTGAAAACGGAAACATTTTGCGTATTTCCTTTACAAGAAACAGTATTCTTTCGGTTCTTTTGCGCATGTTGACGCCCGTTCTTGTCATTCTCGTTGCCGCCATCATGCTTTCAGCATTCCTGGCTAACCGCATCGCCAAGCGCACGATCACTTCCTTGAACACTCTTGACCTTGAACATCCGCTGAACAACAACACCTACGACGAGCTTTCCCCTTTGCTTCTGCGCATTGCGCATCAACAACGACAGATTGAAAGCCAGCGAAGCGAACTCAACAAAAAACGCGACGAATTTTCCCTGATCACCCAAAGCATGAACGAAGGTCTTGTGCTGTTGAACGATAAGGGTGTCATCGTCTCCATCAATCCCGCAGCCCGGCATGTGTTTCGAACGGATGCCTCCAGCATCGGGAAGGATTTCTTCGTCGTGGAACGCAGCAGCGAGATTCGCGGTGTCATGAAGACAGCTGCAGATAGCGGACATGGACAGGTGAAGCTTCGTCGAGCCGGAAGACGGTACGAGATCAACGCAAGCCGCATCGATTTCAACAACGAAGCGGTGGGAACGGCGATACTCGTTTTCGATGTCACGGAAAAAGCTCTTCTGGAGCAGCAGCGCCGCGAGTTTACCGCCAATGTATCCCATGAGCTGAAAACACCGCTCCAGTCCATCATGGGAAGGGCGGAGTTGATTGAAAACGGGCTTGCAAAACCGGGGGACATATCCCACTTCGTGAACTGCATCCGCACGGAAGCAGCGCGGCTTTTGGTCCTCATCGAGGATATCATCCACCTGTCGCAGCTTGACGAGGGCGGCGAACTCCCATGGGAGAATGTCGATCTCTACCAGGTCGCCAAAGAAACGCTTGATGTACTGCAAGATGCAGCAACCGATAAAAAAGTACGATTGTTGCTTACCGGCACCCCTGTCAGTCTGAACGGGGTCCGCGGGCTCCTTGGCGAAATCATCTATAACCTTTGCGACAACGCGATCAAGTATAATAACGAGGGTGGTCTTGTGGAGGTTTCCGTGTCGGGGGACGAAAACAAGGCAATTATCCGAGTGAAGGACACCGGCATCGGAATTCCAACCGAGCATCAAAAACGGGTGTTTGAACGGTTCTACCGGGTTGACAAGAGCCATTCCAAGGAAACAGGCGGAACCGGGCTGGGACTTTCCATTGTAAAGCATGCAACCCTGCTGCATAACGGAAAGATCGAAATGAACAGCAAGGTCGGACAAGGGACGGTCATCACGGTAACACTGCCTAAATGATCAACAATGGTGAATGAAGCGATTGTCCGGTCTCCCTTTATAAAAACAACCCCCGCTTTCAGTAAGAAGGCGGGGTTCGTGTCTTTGCATATTATCCTCAGGCCGGCGCCTTTCCCTTTTCCAACGCATACCGGAGAAACTTGAAGAGCGGGAATCCCTCCAACGCATGCTCGACTTCCAGGATATATTTCTTCGTATCATACTCGACTCGGCGGAATTGGACTCGTACTTTTCCATCGATGCATTCAATGATTGCATAACTCGGACGAGTATCGCCATCCAGACTGAATCCAACCGCACCGGGGTTTACAAAGCGAACCCCGTCAACGGTAAAATCTGCAGGGATATGAGTATGGCCTGAAAGCACCAGCTGGATGCCTTCCTCTTTCATCTTTTTTGCAAGAATCGGGGTGTTTTCATCCGTTTCATACAGTCCGTCGCTGATGCTTGTCGGAGTCCCATGACAAGCGAGAATATTCACATCGCAAATCTCAAGCTGTTTGGTCAGATCGAAGGCGGCAACCTCGTCTCGGGCCTTTTTTCTCATCCGAATCGACGTGTACTTGTAATGTTTCAAGAGTTGTTCATCCTCCTGATTGTTCACGACAAATGAGGGAATCTTTTCAAGATATTCATCACTGTTGCCCTTGATGGTAACGATCGGCTTGTATTTCATCAGAAGCTCGTAACACATTTGAGGATCGAGACCGTTATAGACAAGGTCACCGAGAAACACGATATCTTCGGCTCCGGCCTGTGATGCATCGGCAAGCACCGCTTCCAAGGCGCGCAGGTTTCCGTGGATGTCAGCAAGGACTGCTAACTTCATTATTATTTTACCTCCAATTTACTCCGTTGCATGTACTGTACCACAAGCGATTGTTCAGAGAAACTCTCCAACCGTTGATAATTGGCAATTTTTACTCTTGAGTCTCTTGTAAAACGAGCGTTTACAGGTGTTATATCATACGTGCTGTAAATATTGAATGCATCCGGCGGCTATTCGGACCGAGTATGTTCCCGGTCTTCCAACAATGAAAGAATCGTCCGCTTTTGAGCAAGCGCAACGGTTTGAAGCGTACGCTGACTCACATGGGTGTACAGATCGCTTAATTGCCGGCTGGAGTGTCCGATCGTCAAGCGAAGGATGTGTTCATCAACATGGCCGCGGAGCAGGGTATTGGCCATGTGGCGGAGGGAGTGGAACGTAATGTTCCGTTCCTTGAGCTCTTCGGCGGTAAAGATCTCGCTTCTGATCAATTCTTCTTTAAAACGGGAGCTGAAATAATGGCTGGATACAAAGCCGCCGCCCCGTTTCGACCAAAAGACCAAGTCATGATCACCCTCATACGGATTGCTCTCCGCCAAGGCATGAAGATCTTCGATCAGATAGGAAGGGCAGGGGACAAGACGAATTCGTTTTCCCTTTGGCATCTTCAACCCGGCATGATCGGCATATGCCTGTTCAACGGTGATTGAATCCTTACCCAATGCCGATCGCTTAAGCCCTCTGAGCTCCCCGCTGCGCATCCCGGTCAGCAGGGAAAGAAGAATGGCAAGATAGATCCGTTTTTCACTGTGTTCCTTTGCGTAGGCCATGAAGCGAACCAACTCATCTTCCGTCAGAATGCCGCGTTGTTTATGGACCACATAAAGCGGTTCAGCTGCTACCGTTTTTGTCCGATCGAGAAGCCCTCGTCTTTGAGCTTCGCCAAGGGCGACGCCGACGGCGCTCATGATGACATTGATTGTGCTATACCCTACGTTCTTCTCCTCGACCAGAGAAAGTTGGATTCGTTCAACGTCGTCAAGCGTTACTTCGGATAGTAACAATTTCGCATCGATCTTCGGCAACACATGATTGTTCATCATATTATTTCGGATATGAATATAATCTTTGCTGAGCGAACCGGGCTGTAAAAGGTTTCTTCGCTTCACGTATTCGCTTTTCGACCAATCGTAAAAGCTTTCCAGATATTCATAAAAGGTCAGCTTTGACGGTTTTGAAAAGACCAATCCCTGCTGTAGGGCCCGTTGACAGATCCGAATGGCTTCATCACGTCTGGTAACAGGATTCCCATCTAATTCACCCAATGCTTTTTTTAAAACTTCTACACTCTTCTTATTCCCGCGCTTACCGGTAGCAGGATCGCGAAAGAGGGCATAATAGAAGAAGCGTTCATTGCCTTTAATCCGGCAGAGCGTAAATGGTGAAATGGCCATAGGGCACTCCTGAAATACTCAAAATGTTCAGATTCCTGTTCAATCTAATCATTTATGCGATACATTGACATATACAATCTTATTTACAATTTATATTATTACATATAGTTATAATGCATCCCAACTTTCTTTGCAAGTTAAATATACTTACTTGAACAGAGTAAGTAGATATTTTTTAATCGTGTTTGTATATATTTTACATATCCATTCTATATGCTGTATATATACATTAAGTGTTTATATAATAACATTGTTGAAAATTCGGATTTGTAGATAAATGTATATTATTAGTTATTATATTTTAAATATTTATTTATTTCCCAACAGATATTATTGAGAAATATATTTTTCTAATCCATTATATAGTTATTATATATACATACAGATATTGTAATATACATAAATT
>SHOI01000175.1 GCA_004294855.1 Sphaerochaeta sp.
TCCGGGACAATTGATTATGGCCTTGTTTGGGGAGGGTGTGGTGCAAAAGTCAAGGTTCAGTCCAGTGGAGATAAGACTCCTTGGGCGATCGCCCAAAGATAGAGCGATGCAACTGAACCATAGGGGGTGTATCGAGCTCGGATTTCCTCAAACCTTGCCTTGGAAATCTCCTCCGGACCGTAGAGGAGCTTCATGCCCCGCTGAATCCCCAGATCTCCGTAGCTGACGACGTCCGTTCTCTGCAAACAAAAGATGAGGATCATCTCGGCGGTCCAGAGACCAACGCCTTTGAGGGAGACCAGCTCCTTGATGACCTCGCTGTCGCTCATCGATGGAAACAAGGTTGGATTCAGTTTTCCTGATACGATTTTATGTGCAATCCCTTGAATGTATTCCGCCTTTCGAAAGCTCATTCCTGCGCGTTTGAGCTCTTCAAGGGAAAGCCGGAGAACCGCCTCGGGTGTAAGGATTTCTACCAGATCGAGTAAGCGTTCAAAGATCGTGGTTTGCGCTTTGGTGGAGACCTGCTGGCCGATGATCGAGCGGGTGATCGCGGTGAAGAAATCCGGTTCAATCGTCCGATGGATCATGCCGATCCGATCGATCGCCCAACCCAGGCGGGGATCGTTTCGTTTCAGATGGTCAAGCTCGTCAGATCCGTACGTGAACCGGTTATGCATTGCCTGAGTATAGCCGATTGTGCAGGGTGGATGGTAGACTTTACAGGGAGGAGACGAAGATGATTATCGACAAATACCCGTTTCTCTGGAGCAACGAGCCGAAGCACGTGTTTGAGGATGGTTCGGTAACGCTGACGACAAGCGGATCGACGGATTTCTGGCAGCGGACCCACTACGGCTTTCGAGCGGACAACGCCCATGCGCTTCTTACCCGGATAGGGGATGAGTTCACCCTTACTGCTCACTGCACCTTCGAAGCCAAGAATCAGTACGACCAAGGGGGACTCTATGTCCGAATCGATGAGGAGAACTGGATAAAGATCAGCATCGAAGCGGAGAATGACAAGATCAGCCGCCTGGGCTCGGTGTGTACGAACCTCGGCTACAGCGACTGGGCGACGGTCGACATCCCCGCATCGATTAATTCAATGTACTATCGAGTCTCCAGCAAGGGGGATGACCTGTTGGTCGAATACTCCTACGACGGGAACGACTGGACTCAGATGCGGATCTGCCACATGCATGCCCACAAGGATCATTACCTCGCCGGCATGTACGCCTGTTCCCCGAAGGAGGCAGGAGGAGCCGTCTACACGTTCGACCAAATCTCCATAGAGAAGAGCATGTGGAAGAACGAATAGGACAAAGGGAGTATTTGGTTGGCAAGAGTTGGTTCAAATTGGATGAGTTGAACCAAAAAAAATGACCAAGGGATTTTTCTTGGCCAATCTTCAATTCTATGTTTTAGAAGGTTTAAACTTTGCCGAAAACGAGACTTGAACTCGTACACTCCGAAGAGTAAGGGATTTTAAGTCCCTTGTGTCTACCTGTTCCACCATTTCGGCATAGGCACGATGATAGCGTCAATCGATCGTTTCGGGAAGTACCGCCGCTTCGGTCTTCACCGGAATCAGCCGCTTGATGAACGCCGTCGCTCCCGTAAGGTTTTTCTGGAACTCCTCTTCACTTTCCTTCAGCGCCGCCTGCCAGGCAGGTCCGAAGCCGGGGCTGTTGATCGTGAGCCGATCGACGGCCAGCTGATAGACCTGAAGGCGGTTGACTTCTTTGCGCCCGGGTTTCTGGCTCAGGGTGTTGAGGGTGATCCGAAGGTTTTCATTCTGCTTCTTCAGTTCGGCGTTTTCTTCCTTCAGCGTTCTCAGGCCTTCACTTTCAATGTCCATCCGGTCGCTGAGCATGTTCTTCAGTCGGGCGACTTCTTTTGCATGTGCCCGTTGATCATTTGCGCGCTTGACCACGTAATAGATGAACACCGTTAAGGCGATGATGAGACCGATGGCAAATCCAATCAAATATTCTTTCATACCGGATCCTTCTTGCGTGGTAGGGATAGCGTACTTCATCGGAAACGATTTGACAAGTTGGCAAGAAAAATCCGCTGTTGTCACACGGTTGAGACTTTGATGTGTCCTATTCATTGCTCTATTGATGACAGAATGGAAATAATACAGTTCCCTGCATCTAGAGCTTGAATAAAAACAGAAACACCCCCCGTATGTGCTGGGAAGACAAAGCTTCTAAAGCTTTGTCAGCGCCGGGTCAGAAATTACCACATAGTGCCAGGTTAAATTTTGCCAGT
>SHOI01000176.1 GCA_004294855.1 Sphaerochaeta sp.
CCTGAAGAAGATGTAGAAGATGATTTGCGGTACCGAAGCGACCAAGGCTCCCGCCATGATCAGCGAGTACTGGGTTCCGTGGGTTCCCTGAAAGTTCGCGATACCGACGGTGATCGGATACTTGATCGTATCGTTGACCACGATCAGTGGCCAGAGGAAATCGTTCCACGTATTGATGAACGAGAGGATGATCACCGTGGCCATCGCCGATTGTCCCAAGGGCAGGATGATCCGCAAGAAGATTCTGAAGCGATGGGCTCCGTCGATGAAGGCCGCCTCTTCAAGCTCGCCGGGGATTCCCTCGTAGAACTGCTTGAGAATGAAGATTCCGATTGGAAGGGCGAGCCGGGGGAGGTATACCGCCGCAAGGGAGTTGACCAGACCATACGTATTGAACTGGAGGTAGAGCGGGACGATGAGAACTTGGAAGGGTACCATCATTCCCCCCATCACCGCCCAGAACAGGACGTTTCGTCCTTTGAAGTCGATCTTGGCGAACGCGTAGGCGATCGGGGCATCAAGGACGAGGGTGAAGACCATCGCCAACGTTGAAACGATCACGCTGTTGTAGAGCCATCTGAGGATGTAGGTGGAAGTGAACGCCTTGGTGTAGTTCTCGAGGGTCGGGGGTTTCGGAAGGAAGGTGAAGGTCTTCGTAATCACTTCATGTTCGAGTTTCAGGCTGGTGATCGCCATCCAGATCAGCGGCAACATCCATGCAAAGATGAAGAGAAGCTCAATGATTCGAAAGAGAATCTTCTTTGAGGTTGATTGGGCTTTCATGACTCCTCCTTCCGGCCGAGGAGGACGTACTGAAGCACACTGATCACCAAGATGATGAGGAAGAGGATATAGCTCAGCGCCGCGCTATAACCCATCTTGTAATATCTGAAACCCGTCTCGAAGATATATTGGACAAGAACTCGAGTAGTTCCATGAGGACCGCCTCCGGTCATCACGTATACCTGTCCAAACACATTAAAGGACGCGATGATCTGCAAGATCAAACAAAGGATCGTTGTTGATGAAACAAGGGGAATCGTGATGTGACGGACGCTTTGCCAATAGGTAGCCCCATCAATCGAGGCGGATTCATACACCTCCTTAGGAATCTGTTTTATTCCCGCTCCAAAGAGAACCATGTTGAACCCGGAGGTCCACCACAGCGTGGTGAGGGCGATTGACCACATCGCATATTTCTCATTGGTCAACCAGCTGATCGGCCGAACCCCGATGAGGGTGAGAGTCTGATTGAAGAGGCCGAAGTCTTTTTGCATCAACCATGCCCAAAGGGTACTGACGACCGTCATCGAAAAGATGTAGGGGAAGAAGAATGTGTTTTCCATCACGCTTTTGAGTGGCGAGGATCCGGTAATCGCAAGAGCCATCAGAAAACCGATTACAAGGAGGGTCGGTGTCGTCATCAAGACGAATTGAATCGTGTGCCACAACGAGGAGTAGAAAGTGGCATCCTGAAAAAGGGTCTTGTAGTTTGCCAGCCCGATAAAGGATGGTTTGGTCAAAATATCCCACTTGAAAAAGCTGATATATAAGCCATGGAAGAGAGGGTAGATCATGAAGAGGAGGTAGACAGTCAAGAAAGGGATAGAAAAGAGCAGGCCGTCACGAGTGTCTTTGTTACCTGGTATCATAGGTTGCTCCAAGCAAATGTCCTCCTCTCATCTGAGAGGAGGACTCGAAAGGATTAATACGTTGCAATGATTTCTTTGACCGTTTTCTCCATCTCCGCAAGGGCTTGCTTCGGATTCTGGTTCTTGGTCACGGCGTACTCAAGCATGTCGCTCAACGTTCCGTAGATCTCCTCCCACGCAGGAGTTCGAGGAGTCGGAAGCGCGCTTGCCGCTCCCGCTGCATAGTCGGATCGATACGGGAGGGCTTTCATCTCATCCTTGAGGGCGACGCTCTTTCGGGTGGGGATATGTCCGGCTTTCGCCCACATCTCACCATGGGAGGTCATCCAGTCGATGAAGGTCATTGCCGCTTCGATCCGCTTAGGATCAAGGGTTCGTTGGACGGGAATCGCCAGCGTGTGCGACCCTGCCCAGGCGGCCTCTTTACCCATCAACGCGGGAAGCTGAGATGCGCCGAAGTTCAGTCCGGGGGTCGCCTCCAAGGTACCGGTCGCCCATACTCCGTTGAAGTAGAATGCCGCATCGCCAAGCTTGAAGACGTTCATGGCAGCATCGTAGTCGAGTTCGGGGGGGTTCACCTTATAGTCG
>SHOI01000177.1 GCA_004294855.1 Sphaerochaeta sp.
CCGGTCTGCTCGACGGTGTACTCCTTGGGAGTGTTCCCCGTCTTGGAGATCGAGGAGTCGACCCAGCGCTGAATCGCCGCTTGGACATAGACGTGCCCCTCCGGAGCGAGATCCATCGCGCTGACGAAGTAATCGGGTTTTTCCTTGCCGGGGTTCGCCTTGACCCAGTCATCGTACACCTTGACCCGCTCGATATTGGTTCCCATCCGGCCGGTCCGCTCCCACTCCCAGAAGTAGTAGGGCTCGATCCCCGTCGAGGTGCCGACCATCGTCCCGGTCGTTCCCGTCGGCGCTTGGGTAAGAAGGGTGACGTTCCTCAGGCCATGGGTGCGGACTTTTTTCCGAATCTCTTCGGGCATCTGCTTCATGAAGCCGCTTTGCAGCAGTTTTTCCGCATCGAAGAAGGAGAAGCTCCCCTTCTCTTGGGCGAGATTGCAGCTCTCGTCGTATGCTTCGACGCAGATGAACTTGTAGAGCTCGTCGATGAACTTCAAGGAGGGCTCGCTTCCGTAGGCGAGCTCCATCTTGATCAGCATGTCTGCAAGGCCCATCGTCCCGAGCCCGATCCTTCGTTCCCCTTGCTGCTGCTTCCTGTTCTCTTCGAAGAAATACGGCGTGTCATCGATGACGTTGTCCAGAAAGCGCACGCTTGAGCGGACCGTCCGCCCGAGATCGTCCCACAGCACCGTCTTGTCCTTGACGAATTGGCTGAGATTGATCGAACCGAGGTTGCACACCCCCCACGGCGGGAGGCCCTGCTCGCCGCAGGGATTGGTGGATTGGATCGAAGAGTAGTACCAGGAGTTGCTCATCTGATTGTACCGATCCATGAAGAACACCCCCGGTTCGGCGCTTGCCCAGGCGCTCTCGACGATCGCGTTCCAGACCTCTTTCGCTTTGAGCGTCTGGTAGACGACCGTGGAGCCGCCTTTCTTGATCCAGGCCTCCAGATCGCCATCCCAATCGGTGTTGTATTTCGGGTCGGAGGTATCCGGAAAGACGGTGTTCCACTTCTTGTCGGAGCGGACCGCCGCCATGAACTCGTCGGTGATGCCGACGCTGATGTTGGCGTTGGTGATCTTGCCCATCTCCCGCTTGGAGTTGATGAAATCCATGATGTCCGGATGCCAGACGTTGAGAATCAGCATCAGCGCCCCCCGCCGGGAGCCGCCCTGCTCGATCAGGCCGGTGACAAAGCTGAAGAGTCCGCCCCAGCTGACCGATCCGCTGGAGCGCCCGTTCACCCCTTTGACGTACGCGTGCCGGGGGCGCAGGGAGGAGAGGTTCATCCCCACTCCGCCGCCGCGGCTCATGATCTCGGTCATCTGCCCCAGGCTGGTCATGATCCCGCCCCGGCTGTCCTTGGGCGAGGGGATCACATAGCAGTTGAAGTATGTCAGGTTCTGATCGGTTCCCGCCCCGGTGAGAATCCTTCCCCCCGGAACGAAGCGCCAATCCTCCAAGATCCAGTTGAACTCCTTCTCCCACTTGCTTCGGATCTCTTTCTTCTCCTGGGCGGCGATCCCTTTGGCGACGCGGTTCAGCATCTGACCCGGCTCGGTCTCGATCGGCTTGTCGATCTCTTCCCGCTTTACTTTCAAGACCACCCCGTCATCCAAGGTGACGACGATCTCGTCGCCGTCCTTGATGGACGTGACTGTTCCGATCTCCCGTTGCCCGGTCCGGGGGTTGCTGACCGCAACGACGATATCGCCAACAGCAAGCGTTTCTTTCTTGACATCTTTGAGGGCGTATCGATCCAGAAAGATCTTTCGGCCCAAAGCGGTTAATTCATTTTTGCCGGCACTCATGCTTATCCTCATATATCGTATTCGTGTGTTCCATGTAACAAGAAAGGGCTGTGCACGCCCAAGGCAAGCATAGCACCCCACCTTTCAATTTGCAAGCATAATACGGCATAAATAGTGTTGCCAACTTCTTACAACGCTATATGTAGTGTTATATAAGTTTTGTAGCAGTTGGATACCAACCCCATACAATCCGGGGCGTAATTCTTTGCCAAGTAGGATGATTCCTCGCCGCCGGGTGGCTCCCACACTGTGTGCAAGAAGCGGAAATTCCGGATAATTTCCTGAAAACATCGATCCGGACGATGAACAAATCTCCGCTTCCGTCGAGCTTCTAGTGTCATGAAAAAAGGCGACCTCCAAAAGGTCGCCGGAAAATGTACAAAGTTGGACAAGGTTAATAGCCGA
>SHOI01000055.1 GCA_004294855.1 Sphaerochaeta sp.
CTGGACAAGAAGCGGGTTTCTTTGGGTCTCAAACAGCTGGATGAGAACCCTTGGGATACGATCACCGAGCGCTATCCGGTCGGTATGACCCTTTCCAAGCCGGTGGTGAAGATCACCAACAGCGGGGCGTTCATCAACCTTGAAGAGGGGATCGACGGATTCCTCCACCTCGATGATATTTCCTGGACGAAGAAAGTGAAGTCGATGTCCTCTTTCTGCAGCGAAGGCGACGTGATTGACGTCCAGGTTATTCGGGTCGAACCTGATGCCCGCAGAATCCGTCTCGGCGTGAAGCAGCTTGAGGGCAACCCTTGGCAGACGCTCCGCAGCGACTATCCGAAGTTCTCGACAATCAGCGGAACCGTTACGAACGTCACCGATTTCGGCGTCTTCGTCAAAGTTCCCGGTGAGATCGAGGGCCTGATCAGCAAGTTCAATCTTGTCGGTCCGGATGAAGAGTACACCGACGAGGTCTTGAAGAAGTTCAAGGTCGGGGATCCGATCACCGCGATGGTCGTCGAGCTGAACCCCTCAACTCAGAAGCTTTCTCTTTCGATCAAGGAGATGATCAAGCGCTCCCAGCAATCGGAGATCGCCAAGTACATCCATGATGAAGATGATGAAAGCGATACCTTCTCCCTTGCAGATATGGTGCGTTACAAGGATGAAGAGAAGGACGGGAATTGATTCCCTCTTTACAGCAGAGGCGGCTCAGGCCGCCTTTGTGCATACCTTGGCAACACGGAGATAGGATATGAGTGATAGAAAAAGTGACGTGGAACTGACCTTTGCCCAGCGAATTGAAGTTTCCTTAAATAGATTTTTCTCGAAATGGGGCGTGGTCATCGCCTATATTTCAGTGGTAATTCTCATTGCGGCAATCGCTTTGGTGAGCATCGGCATCTACGAGTCCAAAAGACTGAATAAGCAGTTTAATGAAATAGACCTCCTTGAAAGCGATTATATGACCTTCCAGAGTCTCGGCGAGGATGATGAATCATACGCTCAAAAGAGGGAGGAGTTGCTTTTGGGCCTCAATGCGCTTGCTTCCAAAGGCAAGGGATATCCGGCTCTCAAAGCACAGTATCTTCTTGGGTTATTTGCGTTCACCGAGGGTTCTTATCGGGAAGCGATCAATCACTTCAACGGTGTGTATCAAATGGGCAAGAATACCTATTTCCAAAGTCTTGCTCTTGCCAATGCGGCGGCGAGCGCCGAGAATATGGGTGATGTTCAGCAAGCCCTTGAATATTACACGAGGATCATTGATGAGTTTGGTTTTGAAGCGGCTGAATCGCCGAAAGCATTATTTGCTCAGGGACGCCTTGAAGAGGGCAGGGGCAATACCGACCTCGCAAAAGCGACGTTCCAACAGCTTGCCGACCAATTCCCAAACTCCGAGTACGCAAAACTGGCCTTGAATCGAATCGCATTTCTCTAGACGACGAGCATTTTAAGGCCCCTGAGGAGGCAGATACCATGAAGAAAAGGCTTACCCTTGTTCTCATCGTATCTGCTTTTTTTGTGCTCATCGGGTGCGGAATACCCACGATCTTCACAATTCAGAGCTCGATCAGGGTAAAGACCAAGGAAGAAACGAAGATTACCGCCAACTATGTGGTGGATCAAAGCACGGGGGAAAACCTTGGCATGATCGACCCTAAGAACGGGCCGAAGATCTTCCTCGGATATGCGATCACCGATTCGGCAGCCACATTCGCCGGGTTTTCATCGTCGCAGCTCCAAACGGCGTTTGAAGTGAAAGCCGGCAAAGCTCCGTACGGACGACACATCCGATCCGGTGCATATGCCGATGGAATCTTTTCGGTCAAAGACGCGTATGACAACGAGTATGTGGTCTATCCGTTCAGCGACACGTCAGGCGGCACCTTCACATCGCCAAGCTATCATGTGATGTATTCCGATCCGGCCAACATCACCTTGAAAGCCCGGATCGAAACCGATTTTGTCGTTGAATACAAGAAAACCGATGGCATCTTTACCGTAACTCCGGCAAACCCTTCATACAAAAATCAGACGAATAATCAACTTGCACGAATACAGAAAAAGCTGTTTTCTTCAATCCAACCTGAAGATGATGATGTAAATGCCTACGATCCTTCGGCCATGTACGTCCATCTCTTTGCGGCGATCAACATTTCCCAGGGCGATTTCAACAATATCTATTGGACAAACCTGAAGTATTTGGGAAATATCAAAATTTCCGAGTAATATATATTCTGTCAACTAGAAATAGTGAAAGAATTCCCCTGTTGGGGTTCGTTCTGCCCCGTCTGTTTGTTTCTCATCCGTTGTGTTCCGCTTTGACCAGCTCATGGAGCATACCGAATTCCGCGTCCGAGATCTTCAGTTTTTGCGCCAAGCGATATGCGATTGTTACATGTTCCTTGATCGTTGTAAGAAATTCCTCTTTGATCCGCTCCTTGGCGCCAAGGGAAACCTTCGAGCCTTTTGCAGGAATCGTGGTGATGTATCCTGCCTCTTCCAATTCCTTGTATGCCCGCTTTACCGTGATCACGCTGACCTTGAGGGTTTTCGCAAGATTCCGGATTGACGGAAGCTGTTCGCCTTCCTTGAGAATTTCGTTAGCGATCTGGAAGCGAACCTCTTCGATGATCGCCATATACATCGGTGTGTCCATAGATTATACACAGTGTACCATGCCGAAAGATTTCAGTATACTTTTTTTATGATTGATTACACATTTACCCGCTCTGAGAGCTATGAAGAAGCACTGAATCAGCTCAGGACAATCATCGCTCATCTGCGCAGCGAAAACGGCTGCCCATGGGATCGCGAGCAGACCGGAGAGGATATCACTCTGAACCTGATTGATGAAGCCTACGAGTACTTGGATGCGCTGAGAAGCGAATCTGCGCCTGATATGATGGAAGAGCTTGGGGATGTCTTTCTGAACGTCCTGATGCTTGGCCACATTCAGGAAGAAACCGATGACACGTTCGTGATCGGGGCGTTGAATGCCGTCAGTGAAAAGCTGATCCGGCGCCATCCCCATGTCTTTTCCTCCGCTTCGGCGGAGAATCCTGATGATGTCCTCATACTTTGGGATCAAATGAAGGTCAAAGAAGGAAAAGAGCCGAAGGAAGACGACTTCTTCAGTCGCATTCCCCCTGCTCTTCCCATCTTCGAAAAAGCCGCTGAAATCCAGCATAGGATGAGAAAGGTCGGTTTCGATTGGCCGGATGCATCCGGAGTCTTCGAGAAGGTTCAGGAAGAAATCCGGGAAGTGCGTGAATCATTGGAGGAAGGCGGCGACACCGAGGAAGAACTGGGGGATCTTCTCTTCAGCGTCATCAATCTCACTCGGTTTCTGGGCTACAACCCCTCCTATGCGCTTCGTCGGACAAATAAAAAGGTGCAGGCCCGGTTCAACCGGGTAGTCGCCCAAGCACGGGAAGACGGTTTGGAACTCAAAACGGCGAGCCTCGATCAGTTGGAAGCGTTATGGCAGCGAGCTAAAGGCGAAGCATGAACTCGCTGTAGGAGGTTCCAACCTCCCCGGCATAGAGATGCGTCCGGGTTATTCCATATTTGGAAGCGATCAGGAACTTGTCCGCATCCTTTCCGAAGAGCAGCTTGATCATATTGCGTTCGCCATGGATGATAACCTCAAAGCGATCTTCTCGGATCTCTTTCACCGTGGCGCCTTCTTTGGGCTCCCGAACCAGTGCTCGAAGAGCGCTTTGAGCCTCCATGGATCCTTTTGTATCGAACTCATAGCGGCTGGCGACGAGGTGCCGGGCAAGGGTTTGCTTCTTCCCTTTTGGGAGAAACACGACATCCGTGATCATAAAACCATCATGGAGTTTTTCCTGCAGGGCTTCTTTTACGCCCGCTTCGGTGAGAGTCGGATCATCAACCAGCTCGATCAGAAGGATTTCCGCCTCCCCCGTTATTCCGAGGGAAAGCGGATTCACGAACTCAAGCTTGGGCGTCGGGTTGTACCCTTGGGTGAACTGCACCTGCAGGTTTGCCCGCTGAAGCGCCATCTCGACGTTTCTCATCGTATTGATGTGGCTGATCATGGTCGCGGGAAAGACCCGTCTAT
This sequence comes from Sphaerochaeta sp., assembly GCA_004294855.1. Classification (GTDB taxonomy): domain Bacteria; phylum Spirochaetota; class Spirochaetia; order Sphaerochaetales; family Sphaerochaetaceae; genus Sphaerochaeta. The sequence continues at coordinate 4,091 of SHOI01000055.1, forward strand.
AGGTAACGAGCGCCTGCACATAGGATAGCGGGCTCGGCCGCTCCTGCGGCTTCGGGTATTCGACGACATCCGACCGTTTGGCATCAACCACCTTATGGGCGGAAGTACATGCCGCACACCGATGAGCACACTCAGCGGTGCAACGGCCGGTAAGCAGGAGCCTGCTCGCCCGTTTATACTCCTCGATGAGGAACGGTTTGCCGACTCGAAGATTGATTCCGTCCCAGGGAAGCGGTTCATCGAGCCGATACTCATCGTAGATCGCGGCGTTTACATCATAGGAAGCCTCCCCGATCGCCTCGAACCATTTCTCCTTATCAAGGTATTCATCCCAGGCATCAAGCCGGCAGCCTTTGTCGTAGGCGTTCTCGATGACATCGGCAAACCTCTCATCCCCCCGGCTGATCAATCCCTCGATGGTGCTGATCGTCGGATCGTGATAGTTCACCCGGGCCCCTTTGATGCGGGCGATGATCATCTTCTTAAGGTGGTGGAGCTGGTCTTGCGCTTCGGCGGCCGGAAGCTGGGCGCACCATTGGAACGGCGTATGGGCCTTGGGAATGAAGGTGCCGATGTTGATGTTCATGTTGAGCTTCGTTTCATCCCAGATCGCCCCGAGGTAATCGACGATCTCCCGGTTTTCCTCCTCGCGATCCACGAACGGAAGACCCACCATGAAATAAAACTTCGCCAGCCGCCATCCCCGGCTCTTCGCTTCCTGAATGATTTCAATGACTTGCCGCAAGGGAACCGGTTTGTTCATCGCCTGCTGCCACGCTTCTTTCGGCGTCTCGATAGCGAAAGTCAATCCGCTTTTCCGCACCTCCCCGAGCTTCTCCAAGATTCCGAGGCTGAAGGTGTTCACCTTCAGGGAAGGAAGGGAAAAGGAGATGTTCCGATGGGCGTAGGTTGCATTGAGGAGATCGATCATCGCTTCCAATTGGGGATGATCACCGCTGGAAAGCGAGGAAAGAGTGATTTCCCGGTACCCGTATTCATCGACAAACTGGCGGACCTCCTCGACGACCGTGGCAAGTTCTTTCTGGCGGTAGGGTTTGTAGAATTGGCCGGCATGGCAGAACCGGCAGCCGTTGGGACAGCCGCGCATGATTTCCACGACGCCGTTGTCCTGCGCCACTTGAATATTGGGTACGACAAAGTGCTGAAACGTCCGTTTTTCAGGAAAGACGTGATCGATATGCCGCACGGTGGATTTTTTACCCAAATACCATAAGAACGTGAATTGTCGCAACTCCCTGATTTTTTCCGCCCGACTCCACCCTTCCCTCTTTGCTTGCCGTAATACGGCGACCACGGCTTCCAAACCGCCTTCCGATTCGCCGATATACACGAAGTCAAGGAATGCTCCGAACGGCAGCGGATTGGTGATCGCCGGCCCGCCCCCGATCACGATCGGATGCTCGTCCCCCCGCTCGCCTGCCCTGATCGGTATCCTGCCCAGATCCAAGACTTGAAGGATGTTCGTCGCCGTCAATTCATAGCCGATCGAGATGCCGAGAAAATCGAGTTCATGAAGACCAAGCCGGGTCTGGAGCGTGTATAACGGAAGATCTTTCTCCCTGAGCAGCGCTTCAAAGTCGGGAGCGACGGAAAAGACGCTGTCGCAATGGACGTCCTCGATGCGATTCAGTTGATCGTAGAGGATCTTGATCGCAAGGTTGCTCATCCCGATCTCATAGAGGTCGGGGAAACAGATCGCGCAGCGAAGATCTCCCGGTTCGGGCTCCTTCCTGTTTTGCGTGTATTCCCCGCCGATGTACCGGGCGGGGTTGTGTATCATCAACAATTCATCCTGCAATCGATCGAACGTACTATTCATGAGCTTCCTTGTTGTTCCGGTAGAGCCGAGCGTATTCTGATTCCTCATGGCGCCGGCCGGCTCGACCGGCAAGCAGAGCCAAGGCGCGATAGTGTTCGATTGTATCACTCTTTTGCATTCTCAGGGAGATGAACCACGCATCGGCGATCGAGGAATCCAGTCCGAGAGGAACCAACTCCAATGCGAGGCTGATCTGCTCTTCCGTTGAAAGGGGGCCCAGATGGGCGACAAGAGCTTTAGGGTCGACCTCGGCGGAGATCAGGAATTGAGCCTCTTCATATGCCGAAAGGGTTCCTCGGATCACCTGTGAAAAGAGCGTTTTCGCTTCTTGCACTTCGCCTGTTTTCAGCAAAGCCCGGTAATACTCTTTTGCGCAGTCAATCGTCAGGCGATTCCGCTCTTTCAGGATCTCCGCCTGAGCGACGAGGTACGCCCAATCCCGGTTTTTCAAAGCGAGCTCGACACTCAGCTCCTGATGTTCCTGTTTGGAAAGAGGAGTCAAGGCGTTGTAGAGCTTGATCGTATCCAGAGCTTTCACCGAATCGCCGAGGCGATCGAGCGCCCGAGCCCGGTAAACAAGGAGCTTTGGATCACCGCTCCGTTGAAAGCGTGTCGATGTCAGGTCGAGCACCTCCCGGTACGCTTCCCTTTCGAACAACCGATCGAGGGTATCATAGCTGTTTGAACAGGAAATGAAGAGACAAAAAAAGGAGAGAAGAATGCTCGCAGCAACTGTCTTTCGCATCTCTTCACCCCTTCTCTGTACAAAAAAAGACAAGGCAGCCAATAAGCCGGGTTCTGTCGAAGATGATCATCTATCTAGGTGATTTGTTACCAAACCACTCATGCAACCTACCCGCAAATATCAGGCGGACAACCCTATTTGCTGCTTGGTCTTGCTCCTGACGAGGTTTACCCTGCCGATGATGTTACCACCATCGCGGTGGGCTCTTACCCCACCATTTCACCCTTACCGCTGACGCGGCGGTATCTTTTCTGTGGCACTCTCTGTAGCGTTACCGCTCCCGGACGTTATCCGGCGTCATGTCCTGTGGAGCCCGGACTTTCCTCACTCGGCATGCCGAGCGCGATCATCTAGTCTGCCTTGTCAAAAATCCTATAACACGTCGTCGAACTCGCCTTCTTCGACAAAATCGCCCAAGTCGGCTTCGGAATCGACTCTTCCGGCGATAAACTTCTCATCCGCTCCTTCAACGTCCTCCCAATAGAGGATCCGGCTGCAATACGGACAGAATTCCACGCCTTTCCCGTCGCGAACGGAGTTTACGAACTGCACCGGAAGGATTATATGGCACCCCTGACAAACCAAGCCGTGAACCGGAACGATTCCCTTGCCTTTCTTGTTCTTCACGATATTGGAGAACTTGGCATACAGATCGGGCGTGATCTCATCGTCGATATAGCTTTCACATCTCGCACCGACTTCAGCCAGCTCCTGTTGCTTCTCGGCAAGGAGCGCATCGATCTTGCTCGCCTCAGCATCGACTTCACTTTTTTGCAGAGCCATCAGCTCCTCTTTTTCAGTGAGCCGCATTTCAAACTCCTGAACTTGCTTCTCTTTGACATGAAGCTGTTTCAGCAGGCTCTGCTCTTTTGCCGCGGCGTCCTTGATCTCTTTCTCCAGCGCCTCAAACTCGCGCTGGGTGGTAATCAGCTCCATGTTGCGCTCGCTCTTGTCACGGGCTTGGACGGCATCTTCATATTGGTAGCCAAGGTTCTTCAATTCGACCTTCGCTACCTCGCTTCGAGTGTGCTCATCAATGTAGTCGAGGTTGATCGTATCCAACAGCTCCTGTTTGACCTTCAAGTCACGGGGTAGCCTTGCGATCTCCTCTTCGAGAGCAAACCGGATGCTTAAATCATTCTGTAATTGATTAAGCCGTGAAAATACCGCTGCTTCATTCATCATCATCTTCCTCTATTAAATGAAATCCTTCAGTTTTCTGCTTCGTTTCGGGTGGCGGAGCCTTCGCAGCGCCTTCGCTTCGATCTGTCGAATCCGCTCACGCGTCACCTCAAAATACAATCCTACTTCCTCGAGTGTCAACGAGTAGCCATCCTCCAAGCCGAACCTCATCTTTAAAACTTCCTGTTCACGGGCGGGGAGCGTGCTGAGCACCTCTTTCAGCTGCTCCTGAAGCAGCGAATATGCGGTTTGCTGGGCGGGATTCTCGACATCCTTGTCCTCAATGAAGTCGCTGAGGAGGGAGTCCTCCTCTTCACCCACCGGTGTTTCAAGACTGATCGGTTCGCGGGCGACGTTTTTGACGCTCTTCACCCTGCTCTCCGTCCAGCCGAGCTTTTCGGCGACTTCCTCATCGGTCGGCTCTCGACCGAGGCTCTGCATCAGCATTCTCGACTCGCGAACAACTTTATTGATTTGTTCGATCATATGCACCGGAACCCGGATCGTCCGAGCCTGATCGCTGATCGAACGAGTGATCGCCTGACGAATCCACCATGTTGCGTAGGTGGAGAACTTGAAGCCCTTGCGGTACTCGAACTTCTCGACCGCCTTGATCAGACCGATGTTCCCTTCCTGAACGAGGTCGAAGAAGTGGAGTCCGCGATTGGTATACTTCTTGGCGATCGAGACGACAAGCCGCAGGTTGGCTCGAATCAGGCGGTCCTTTGCGTCTTTCATCATCTTCTGGCCGTATTTGATCCGGTCGGCCAACTCCAAGATGGCGTCGCTTCGCTCCTCGAACTCGAACTCGATCTGCTTGAGCACCTTGTGGGTGATCTGGAGCTCCCGAATCAGATCCTTGATTGTATCGCTGGAGAGGTGTAGCTCTTCTTCGATCAATGCGGCTTTCGACTGGGTCGCCAGATCCTTGCCGAGCTGACGAAGATCCCGTGCAGTCCGGATGTTCAGCTTGTTCTCAAGCTGCTGCTTCTTTTCATTGAAGGAACGAATCTTGTACTCCGCCTCGATGAAGTCATCGGTGAACGCAAGAATCTCTTCCGGCTGAAGTTCAATCGATGAAAGCTTCTTGAGCAGGGCTTGCCGGTTCTTGTCGAAAGCGATGGTGCCCAGAATATCCTCTCCCGAGAGAATCATCTGCTCTTTCTTTGCGACATAGGTTTTCAACGCGGTTTGAATGTCCTTCAACGGTTCACGGTAGCAATTATTGTATCGTTTCAGACTCAGTTCAAGCTCTTTCGCATCCTTTTGAGAATATTCATCGTCATTTTCATCCCGCTTTGCGTTAAGCGCCTCGAGGATGTCCTTGAAGCGGGTGATGAGAATTCCGCTTTCCTGAATCACCTCGGTGATGATCGCCGCCCCCTCTTCCATCTTCATGGAAAGTTCGACCTCTTGTTCGGCGGTAAGAAGATTCTCCCGGCCGATTTCCCGCAAGTACAGGCGAATCGGGTCATCACCGCCACCTTCGCCTTTGTCGGTTCCAAGAATCGTCGGATGACGGGCGGAGTCGCTTTCCCCATCCTGGTCATCGAGTTTGGAAATATCCACGTAATGGGCCCCGCCGGCGGAGTCATCATCGGTGCTGATGCCGCTCCATGATTTCAACCCGTCGACCTCGTCATCCTCATCCTCGTCATCGAGATCTTCATCGTCATCATCGTCTTTCGCTTTTTTCTTGGGTTCGTCCTCTTCCTCTTCAGGCTCGTGAAAATCCTCCACGCTGATCGGTCCGACATCGACTTCGATTTCATCGTCTAGATCATCGTCCTCTATGTCCAGACTGAAGACATCACCAACCTCATCGATCTCATCGTCGTCGGGCTCCCCGTCAAAGCCGTTGATCTCATTGGTTTCAAGTGCCTCGACAAGCTCGATATCGTTATCATTCAACAGTTCTTCAATTGCTTCTACATATTCTTCGCTCAGGTTGGGCCCAAGCTTATTGATGAGGAGGTCTTTGCTGACGCTTTTCGTGTCACCCGCTTCTTTGACCAGTTCGTTAAATATGTTATTGACAATAGTGGTATCCAGCATCTGTTTCCTTTACCCCGTTTCTCTATCCACACTCCGAATCCACGTTGGAGTTTGTGCGCGTTGAAAAGCCTTGGTTTGAACCAACCAAGTGAACCCAAAAGCATTAGTACGTCAGTATGTTCTCTCCCTTCGTATAATCGTCATCTTTCAGCACTTCGTCAATCTTGAAAAACAGACTCAAGCTGGCAGCCTTTTTCACGGACGTCGTTACATCATACAGATTTATCCGTGCCTTTACAAGAGAAGCCAAGCAGATATCATCCTCCATTCTTTCCTACTCAAGCTCCTGTTTTATCCGGGCGATTTCCTCTTCGATTTCCAGACGTTCTTTCAATAATTCCTCAATTGTCCGGCTGTCGTTTCCCTCAAGCTGGGCGATATCCAACAAGCGTTTGTTGGATTGGCGCTTTTTCTCCCCCGATCGAAGCCGGATTCTCAAGAGACCCTCCCGTACGATCTTTTGCGGTTCGTTTCGAAATTCCGCCAACCCGAACGAAGAGGCAAGATCGCTTTTCACCTGCTCGCTTTCGAGCAACTGCAGCAGGTATTCGCCGCTTGCAAGGGAATCCTCCCGGGCGGCCTGCTCCAGCGCTTCATAGAGTTCATGGGCTTTCGGATCATCCAACCGTTCAAAGCCGATCGACGTTCGTGTTTTCAGGTACAGCTCGCGGTTGTTCGCCACCGTCAGCATCAGGTAATAATCCGGAGAGATCGTTGCGGGACTCAACGGAACGATTGGCTGAGCTTCCCGCCCGACCGCCCCTTGTTTCGGAGTCTGATCCTTGGAGTATTCCTCATGCATCGAAGCCTCATCGATATCCAACAGATCGCTGAGGGTCTTGATCAGCTCCTGCCGCTCGATCTCGCTGTGCGTCGCTCTGAGGTAGGGTTTGAGCTGATTGAACGCCCGGGCCTTCCCTTTCGCCGTGGAGGTGTCATAGTTCTTAAGCTGAGCGTTCAGTAAAAAACGAAATCCGTCGAGGGAAGATGAGAGCTGCTCCCGCAGCGCTTCTTCCGAGCCTTGTTCGATGAGTTCCGACGGATCATTGGCGGCAGCAAGGGAAAGCACTCTGTTGACCATCCCCAAATCCTGAGCGATCAGCAACGCCTTGGCGGTCGCCTCCTGCCCCGCCCGGTCATTGTCGAACAGAATCTCGACGGTGTCGCAGTATCGGCGGAGCAGCTTTCCCTGTTCCGGGGTGAACGATGTGCCGAGGGGCGCCATCGCATTGGTGAACCCCGCCTGGTGGAGAGCCACCACGTCGAAATTCCCTTCGCAAAGGATCGCTTTGCGCTCCTGCTTGATCGTATCAAGCGATTCATAGAGCCCGAAGAGGTTGTGCTTCTTTGAATAGATCACCGTCTCGGGGGTGTTGATGTATTTCGCCTTGGAGGTATTGGAGAGATCCCTTCCTCCGAACGCCACGACCCTGCCCTGCCAATTCCGGATGGGAAAGATCAACCGATCCACGAAGAGCGGATAGGTCGGATTTTTTTGGCTGAAGAGCCCGCTTTGAGCAAGCAGCTCGTCACTGTAGTGCTGCTTCTTCAAGAACTGATGTAGCCAGGAGCCGTCGCGGGGTGCATATCCGAGAAGAAACGTTTCCCACATCGGCTGAGCCACGTTTCTCCTCTGCAGGTAGGAACGGGCATGTGCTCCGATCGATTCGGATTTCAAGAGATACGCAAAGGATACGGCGATTCGCCCGTACAGCTCATAGAGGTTTTCCGAAAGATCCCGCTGAGCCCGCTGGCCGGGCGTTTCTTCTTCCAGTTCCACTCCGGCCCGTTGGGCAAGCATCTTTACCGCTTCATGGAACGGCACCTTTTCCATTTCCATGATGAAGTCGAAGACCGATCCCCCTTTTTTACAGGAGAAACAGTAATAAAACCCCTCTTGGTCGACGACGCTGAAGGAAGGAGTCCGCTCTTCATGAAAGGGGCACAGCCCCCAGAGACGCCCGCCTCT
>SHOI01000178.1 GCA_004294855.1 Sphaerochaeta sp.
GTTCACTGCGGTGAACTCTTTCAATTTGTCTTCGTGGTCGGTAAAAACCTTTGTAACATCAACCAGTTTTACACTCATGATCTATCTCCCCCGCCTCACGTGGTAAGGATCGAACTCGTCGTCTGATACTTCAACCGCAAAATGGTCTTGATCACCGCCATTGCGATCAGGATGATGGCGACCAGAATGAGGCTGAAGGCGGCCGCCGCCCCGATCCGCCCGCTTTCCACCTGGCTCATGATCTGCACGGTCATGAACTTCCATCGGGCGGAAACCAGGAAAATCGCCGCACTGATCGCCGTCATGCTCCGGACGAATGCAAAGATCAAACCGCTGAAAAACGCAGGAATCATCAACGGCAGCGTCACCTTGCGGAATGTCACGTTGCTGTCGGCACCGAGATCCACGGCGGCCTCTTCAATCGATGGATCGATCTGGTTGAGAACGGCGACGCCGCTTTGGATCCCTACCGGAATATACCGGAAGATGAAGTTCAACAGCAGGATGGAAAGCGTCCCGGTCAGATAGAACGGGGCTTTGTTGAACGCCAGAATGTATCCGATGCCCACGACCGTTCCGGGCACCGCAAAGCTGAGCATGCTTGAGAACTCCATGAACCGGCGGCCGATGAAACGCTTCCGTACGACAAGGAAGGCGATGATCATCCCCAATATCCCGCTGATCGGAGTCGAAATTCCGGCAATGATCAACGTATCACGCACCGATTCGAAACCGACGCGGAACACATACTTGAAGTTGTCGAACGTCACTTCATACGAATTCCCCCAGGACTTGGCGAAAGCGCCCCATATGATGCTGGCATACACGAGGATGACGAAGAACGCAATCAGGCAGGAGGCGGCGAACAGAATCCATCTGGCTGTCGGGCTGACCACATTGTTGGATGACTGGGTGGGCTTGCCGGTCACAGTGATGTATTGCTTCTTGCTCACCCAGTACTTCTGCAGCAGGTAAGCGGACATTGAAGGCACCAAAAGAATGAACGCCAATGCGGCTCCTTTGGCGAAATTGCCCATCCCCGTGATCTCAAGATAGGCTTGAACCGACAGAATGGGGAATTGCGCTCCGGCCAGCACCAGCGGATTTCCGAAATCGGCGAGCGACTCGACGAACAATACCAGCATCGAGCTTGCGATGCCGGGAATGGCCAGCGGCAGTGTCACCTTCAGGAAGATCGTGAAGCGGTTGCCCCCGAGATCCATCGCCGCATCCTCAAGGGTCGGACTTATCGATTCCAACACACCCCTGAGCGTTATGTAGGCGACGGGGAAAAAGGTCAGTACCTGCGCGAACAGGAGTCCCCGGGGACCGTACGCATTGGCATTTTGCATCTTGAGCAGCGTGGAGCTGATAAACCCGTTTCGCCCGAACAGCATGACGATCGCCAACGCCCCGATGAATGGCGGGCTTATGATCGGGATCGTTGCAATGATGTTGAAAAATCGTTTGCCCGGAATATTCGCCCGGGTCAACGAATAGGCAAACACGAAGGCGACAAACGTACCCAGGACCGAAGTGGCGAATCCCACCCACAGGGAATTCCACAACGCCTTCAGGTAATACCCGTTGCTGTAGGTCAACGCATCATGGAAATTCTTGAGCGAAAAACGTCCATCGACCTGAAAACTGACGATGCATACCCGAAGCAACGGGTAGATGATGAACAAAACCAATGACAGCATCAGGACCACGATCATCCCCAACAGAAGGGGGTCCCTGCTTATCTTCTTCATCTCTTTCCATTGGGTGGCAAAATGGATCCGTTTCATCGCTGTCCTTGGTTGTAATGGATCGATTGATATGACCGGTCCTTACGGAAAAACCGTATGGACCGGTCCAAGCTCATCGGCTTATTTGGCGCTCAGAACTTCCTTCACCCAGCGCTCGACCAGACGGTTGGTGTTTGCTGAATAGTACGCAAGATCAATCGGTTTGACATTCAATGTTGAGAATGCCGGCATGATCGGATCGATCTGCGCGCCATCGATCACGGGATAAAAATAGGTTCCGGTCTGCTTGAGGACATCCTGACCCCTCTTGCTCACCAGCCAATCCATGAAGATCTTTGCCGCCTCATAGTTTTTCGCTCCGGCCAAAATGGAAGCTGCGGGGAATTCAAATCCGAACCCTTCCTTCGGGAAGACGATTTCGATCGGCTGTCCGT
>SHOI01000179.1 GCA_004294855.1 Sphaerochaeta sp.
AGTCCCTACACAGGAGACTGGTCGAGCTGGGGTATACAGGCGGGATAACGATTCTCAGAGAATATGTGAGAAGGTTCCGCCCACCAAGGACTTCTTCAGTATCAACCCTGTTGGACTGGGATTTATTTTGATTGCTTACGGTAGATGCGATATACTGAAAAGACACAAATGGAGGAACCATGAAAAACAAAAAAGCTCTAGTATTTGCAGGCGTTATCGTGCTGATCATCGGGCTGTTGATCTCCTGCACCTCAGCCAAAGATGTAGGGACAACCCGCGTACCGGGTCAGCCGTACGACCTCGTCATCCTTGCAACGTCGGACTTGCATGGAAACATCATCGGATACTCTTACGAGGACAATAAGGAGAGTAATAACAACGGGATGGCCAGAGTGTACACCTACGTCCAGGAGGAACGAAAGGAAAATCCGAACTTACTCCTTATCGACGGGGGAGATACTATCCAAGGTACGATCATGACCGATGATCTGTACAATAAGAGGCCTGAAGAAAAGCACCCGGTGATGGAAGCCATGAACTATATGGGCTATGACGTTATGACCCTCGGTAACCATGAGTTCAACTGGGGAATCCAGACGATGAAGGCCATCATGAAGCAAGCCAAATTCCCCGTGCTTGCCGCCAATGTGAAGGACAAGAAAGGGAACTATGTTACCGGATTGGGTCACACCATCATCAAAAGAGACGGTGTCAAGATCGCCATCATCGGAGTGGTAACACCCAATGTCCCCATCTGGGATGGCGGAAAGGAAGGCATTGAAGAGCATACGTATGAAGCCGCAAGCGTTGCCGTTGCACGAGAAATCGACAAAATAGGAAATAAAGCGGATATTATCGTGGTGACCGCCCACATGGGACTTTACGCGGAATTTGATGAAGAAGGGGGAAGTGATTCCGCTCAGAAAATTCTTGATGACAACCCCGAGGTGGATGTTCTGCAAGTTGGTCACTACCACGTGGTACTCAACCAGAAACAAGGCCGAACGGTTATCGGCGGAACAAGGAATGCCGGCAGAGATGTTGCCAAGTTCGTCCTCACTCTGGATGATGAAAACAAGATCCTGAACTCCACGGTGGAAGTCATCGAAATGAAGGACGTGAATCCTGATGAGGGGCTGAGAAACCTCCCCCTCATAAAAGAAGCCCACGAGAAAACAATCAGCTACGTTCAAGGGGGAGTCGATAAAGACGGGAAAAAGGGCCCACCGCTCGGAATAACCACCGCCCGCTTCCAACCCGAAAACGAGATAAGGGGGATCCCTGAAGGGAAGCTGCGAGATACTGCCGTTATGGATCTTATCAATCATATTCAGCTGACCAATTCAGGGGCCGACGTTTCCGCCGCCGCTCTCTTTAAAGACACCTCCGATCTTCCCGAAGGCGATATCAATTACGGAAATATCTTTGATATCTACAAATTTGACAACACGCTGTATCGGGTAACAATCACGGGAACCGAACTGAAAAACTATATGGAATGGTCGGCAAGTTGTTACAACCAATGGACAGAGGGAGATATCAACATTTCCTTCGACCCCGATTATCCCGGTTATCTCTATGATATGTTCGCCGGTGTCGAATATGAGATCGATCTCTCTCAGCCGAAGGGCAATCGAATCAAGAATATCATGTTCAACGGCGAGCCGTTACGGGGCGACCAAGAGCTCAAACTTGCGGTAAACAACTACCGATATTCCTCCGCTCTTAAGAGCCAAAAACTGGTAGCGGGAAGCAAGGAGTGGGAATCTTCCAATTCCATCAGAGATATGATCGTTGCATACTTTGCGGAAAACTCCCCCGCAACTCCTTTTGTAGATAACAACTGGAAAATCATCAACGTTGATCTGTCCGAAGGTGATCCCAGACGAGCCGAGATCATTGCTCTCATCAACGAAGGGAAACTCGAGCCCCCCTATAAAAAGAGCTACAATCTCGCCGACTATGAGACGCTTGTAAACAGTGCCAAATAGCCAGTCGTTTCAGAGCGTGCAGGTGTAAAAGCCTGCACGTTTTTACAACTGCTTCGGCTCGCGGACAGGAAGATACAACCTTTCATTTTTACGTGAAAAGGACTCGAAGCTCGCCCTCTTACACCCCTTAAAGCAAAACCCTGATTCGTACCCCATAGGGAGTATGAGATACATGATAGC
>SHOI01000180.1 GCA_004294855.1 Sphaerochaeta sp.
TGTATGATGCGATGGAGCTGCTCATCTCTCCGGCAAACATTCGGAAGCTGGAGGATGGAGGAAATATCGAGATCGCTCCTCTTGCGTACATGCGCGGCCGTTCCCTTCAGGGTGCCACCGTCATTCTTGATGAAGCGCAGAACACCACCGTTGAACAGATGCATATGTTCCTCACCCGGTTGGGGGAGGACTCGAAGGCGATCGTCACCGGTGATATCAGTCAGATCGATCTGCCCAAGTCAAAGATGAGCGGACTGGTCCATGCGGAGAAGATTCTTCAGGGAATCGACGAGCTGGCGTTTGTTCACTTCACTTCCGGCGATGTAGTCCGCTCAAAGATCGTTCAGGCGATCATCGATGCATATCAGAGGGGAGATGCGTAAATGCGAAAATTGAGTCGTCAGCGTTCAGCCGGCAGCCGGTATCAACCATTGATCATTATGATGTTGATGATCTTGGTGACCGGGTGCGCGTTCTTCATCCCGCTGCTTCCTCATATCTCTTCCGCTTCGAAGCAATTCACCTACCAGGTGGGGCAGTTGGCGGAAGAAGACATCTTCGCTCCGCGGGATTTCATCCACGTCGATGCGGAAAAAACCGAAGAACGACGACTTGCCGCCGAGCGGGCGATTCTTCCGATCGCTTCGCTGAACCTCCGACAAACTTCGCTTTCCTATACCCGCTTGGATATTTTCTCAAAACTTCTGTTAAGTGAAACGGATCAGCGGGAAAGCAATCTGTATACATTCCTGGGCAGCGAAAATCTGGTTGACCGAAGAAACCTCCTGCAGCGCCTTTTCCTGTTGAAGGAAGCGGAGCTTGCCTATTACGTCGCCACCCTCAACGAGACGGCAAGCATGGTCCTCTCCCGCGGCTTGATGGATCATGACAGCTATGAACGAATCACAAGTGATGGATATGATTCGTTCCACCTCGAAATGGGTGTGCAATCGCATGGGGATGAAAGCGACTCCTTGGATGAAGTCCTCACCAAAGAAAATCTTGATGATCTGCTCTTTGCATACCTCAGGGGATATATTCGCCAACAGAGCTCTTTCCAGCCACAGCTGATCATCGATACGCTGGTATTGCTGTTGGAAAACAATCTCATCTATGACGAGGCGAAGACATTGAGTCTGCGCTCTCAAGCCCGCGCCAAGGTTGAATTGGTTCAGATCGCCATTCCGAAAAACACGAAGCTGGTGAGCAAGGATACCCCCCTTACCGCGAACCAAGTGAGAATGCTTGAAACGATGAACGAGTACTCCTTCCTCTATACTCCGACTCAGCTGCTTGCTCGAGCGATCTTCACGATTATGGTGACGCTTGTCGGATGTCGGGCGTTCATCCTCTTCGCCCAGGGCCACTTTCGAAGCAATCTCTATCTCATACTGGCACTGAGCGTTCTCCTTATCTCCGTTCTGCTCATCGGTCTCATCGGATGGTTGATGCCGGGAACGGTCTTGGACTCCCATCTTCCCGTTTTGCTGGCTCCGATGTTCATTCTGCAGATTACCGATAAAAAACGGCTGGCATTCATCACCTCCCTGATGATCAGCAGCTATGTGGCGCTGCTGCCGACTTCATCGATGATGACGTTCTTCTTCAGTATCGCCACCGGTTCTCTTGTTCTTTGGACGTTTCAATCCGCTCAGCGGCGCCTTGACACCCTTTCCAATTGGGCGTATGGAACGATCACCACGAGCTTCGCCGCTCTGGTAGCCAACATGCTCGTCGGCCTTGATTCCCATCTTTACCTGCCTCTGGTCTTCGGGATGATCATCAACGTTACCGTTTCGATGATTCTGGTCGAAGTATCTGTTCCCATCTTTGAACGATTGCTGAATATTCCCACTCCCTATCGATTGATGGAAATCTCCCGGGAAGACAACCCCCTTCTCGACCGGATGGCTCAAGTCGCTCAAGGTTCCTTCACCCACAGCCGCCACGTCGCCGAGCTTGCCTATGTGGCGGCAAAAACGGTCGGGGCGAACCCCTTGTTGGCGCGAGTGGGAGCGATGTTCCACGATATCGGAAAAAGCGATCATCCCGAGTACTACATCGAGAATCAGACGGAAGAAAATAAACATGACGATATCAAGCCGAGTCTTTCGGTGGCGATCATCAAAAGCCACGTGAAGCTCGGGGTGGAGAAGGGGCGTGAGG
>SHOI01000181.1 GCA_004294855.1 Sphaerochaeta sp.
ATCGTTACTTTCTTCATGGATAACCCTCCTTATGGTTCGTCCGTTATAGAATGTTGGCATTGTAACACACTCCGCCATTCTTTACATAAGAAATAGATGTTTTTAAAGGATTTTCAGCCATTATCTCTCCAAACCATCAAAGGAGCATATAGCGACGAAGAAAACCGATTCTCACATGCGTTTTTGAGTAATCATCTCCTTCGGCCCCCAAATAATCGTGGACACCATCCCAACTATTGGATACAGTGGAAACTGCCGATATGAAAAGATTAAGAACCGTTTTGCTTGTCCTGATATTTCCCGCCCTGTTGTGGGCTTATTCGCCCAAGATGATTCCAATCGGATCGCCTGTGTACGACGCCATCGAGATTCTCTACCGGCTCAATGGACGGGTGCCCAACGCAACGGCAAGACCATGGAGCGAATATGAGGCGGCCCGGATCATCGAGAATGCATCCGCCTCTTCTTCGACCGGGCAACTTCAGGCATCCGCTTTGAATCTCCTGGACAACGGACTTAAAAAGAAGTCCGAGCATTTTTCGTACCGTTTTTTGACTCGGGTCGCTGTCGAATTGTACGGACACACCAATTCCGATACCTTCGTTACCACCTACGATTGGGTCTACGGCACAGATGACCGCAAACCGATGTTGGATGTAGGGTTGGAGCTCCTGTTTGACGACTATCTCTATGTCCGAAGCGGCATTGAGGTCGGGTTTTCCATGTCCAGCGATGATGACACCCCGGGGACCTTTGACAAAGGAGTCGGGGCACTGGTTGATCCGGGAAGCGGAGGAGATCAGAAGATCGCCTTCTACTTCCAAAAACCCTTCCACACCAATTTCCTCGTCTCCGACGAAAGGATGTTCTCCGAGTGGCCATCTCACACCCAGCTCGCCTTCGGCGGCCCTTGGTGGTCGGTCGTCACCGGAAGGAACAGGATCAGCTGGGGGGATGGGAAAAGCGGCACCCTGATCGTCGGCTCCCATATCCGTGACAACAACCATCTCTCGATCTCCTTTTTCAGCAAAGAAGCGAAAATGCAGCTCTTGTACATTTTCCTGCCGAATCCGCTCAAAGAAGACGCTCTACGAGTATTTTTGGGCCATCGACTGGAGGGAAACCTCACCCCCTATCTTCACATCGCCGTGTCCGAAAACGTGATGTATAAAGGGCCTTCACTTCAGCTCTCCTATCTCGATCCGGGATATTTTTATCACAATCTTCAAAATGCGAACAAACTGAACGCCATCGCCAGTTTAGAGCTGAATCTCGCCATCGCCAAAGGTCTCTCGCTCCATACCGAATTCGCCATGGACCAATTTCAACTCCCCAGTGAGTCCGACCGTGAGGCGAATGCCATGGCCTTCCTCGGCCGCCTCGCCTATTCGTGGAAAGCCTCCAAGGGATACTTCACTGCCGATTTGGAATATGTCTATACCGATCCCTGCATCTACCGAAGAAATGGAGTCGATTTTCTGGTCATCCGCGGGCTGTTCAACAACGCCAGGCCGTATGTGTTCGATTACCTTGGATACCGGTATGGATCCGACAGCCAAGTCATCGAAACGCGGCTCGCCTATCGGACGTTCAAAGATTTCTCACTCGATTTTGCCGCCACGTTCCACCGCCAGGGAGGCGTATCGCTTTTCGAGTCTCACTCGAAATCGGGAAACAATGCGGATACGGCCAATATCTGGGGACCGGCCCCTTCGGGGAACGAGGTACATGAAACGCTGATACTCACCCTCAAGGGATCCTGGGATCCGAAATTCTCAAAGGTATCGATGTCACTCTACGCTCAGACCAGCTGGCTCGGAAAAAGATTGTATAAACAAGACAGCAAGACCTACAGCGGTCAAGACCATGATCTGCAACTCGTTTTAGGTACAACTGTCTCGTTTTAGCGTCTAGCGTAAACCAATCTCCTCATCGTTTATGTACACGATGTGTTCCTTGGCATCATAGCGGACCGAGGGAACCGGTTTGTCGGCATCGTCGTTTCTCCAAGCGCCGACGCAAGCGATCAGGATGACCGAATCTCCCGCTTCGATCGCCAGCGACAGAACCGGTACCACGGTGGTCGAGAACGCGAGGTTCAGGTTCGGAGCGGGGCTGACGAGCGATGCCTTTCGCTTCAGGAGCGGATCGCTGA
>SHOI01000056.1:0-4630 GCA_004294855.1 Sphaerochaeta sp.
AGTTGATAGGTGGGTCCAAGGCGCTGCCCGACGGTTTCAATCGCCGGAAGGGATTCGTCGATGCCGATCCATCGTCGACCGAGCTGCTGAGAAGCGAGCAGGGCGGTGCCCGATCCGCAGTAGAAGTCCAGGACGATGCTCTGCGGATTCGAGGAGGTTGCAACGATCGTTTTGAGCAATTCGAGGTTCTTCTCGGTCGGATAGGAGGGATATTGGGGATCTTTGAATTCCCAGATATCCTGAAGCTTTTTCCCGATATGCTCATCGGCGTAGATGATCTTTCGGGGAACCCCGTTCTTCGACCATTCGATCAGGCCTTGTGCATCAAGTTTTTCGAGCACTTCAGGCGAGGAGCGCCAGTGGCGGCCTTTGGGGGGCAGGAGTCCTTTGAACTTCTTTCCCGTCGCCCCGTCTCTGGTCTCGCCGGGGGCGTGGAGAGGAATCGTCGTATACCGGCGGCCTTCTTTGTCGACTTTTCTGAAAAGCCGATGGAGATCTTTTTCACTCAACGGAACCCGCACCTCATTCCAGATCGGATCAGGTCCGTTGCTGTAGAAGAGAATCAGGTCTTTGATGTTTCCGTATCCCTGACGGCTGAAGTTCTTGGGGTTGCATTTTATCCGGGTGATGTCGTTTCTGAAGTTTTCCCGGCCGAAGACCTCATCCATGAGGACTTTTACATAGTGGCCGATCTTGTCATCGATGTGGAGGTAGATCGAGCCCCGGGGGGAAAGGAGCTTTTTGGCGATGATCAGGCGCTTGCGCAGGGATTCGAGGTATTCGCTTCCGCCAAGGTCGTCCCGGTAGGCGATGTCATCCTCCGGACTGAAGCTCACCGTTCCGGTTCGTTCCGTTCCAATTCGGTAAACCGTATTGGTGGAGTAGGGGGGATCGATGTAGATCAAGTCGACCTTCTCTGAAAAGGAAGCACGAAGCGCCTGAAGGACATTGAGGTTGTCACCATGGATCAGAAGGTTCCCTCCACCGATCTTTCCGTCAAACACGGCGGCTTTGGTGTTCGTCAGAATCGAGGCCTCACTTTCCTTGTTCTCATAGCTCAGCTTCATCACCGCATCCTATCACATGGGCAAGAGGGGGCTCAAGGAGAGGAAGGGGTATATTCTTTTCAACCCAAAGCAAGCGGTTGAATCCCCTTGGGCCCCTTTTTCTTTGCAATTGATGCAATCGACGAACAAATCACGAATTGGAAGTCGTGGGGTGATGAAAAGAGTGGGGGGAGGTCAGCTATGAGTGGTGTAATACGGTACGGTGAGCATTTTAAAAAAGTTGTTGCCATTATCGAGTCCGCCAGGGAACGCGCCTATCGCAAGGTGAATGAAGAACTTATTTTGATATATATCGATATAGGTGAATACATCAGCGTACACTCTGAAAACGCTGAATACGGTGATGCCTTTGTGCAGAAGCTCGCCGACTTCTTTGCAGCGAACTATCCTGATTTGAAAGGATTCAACCGCCGGGGTCTTTATAGAATGAAGCAGTTTTATGAGCTTTACAAGGGCAACCCAAAAGTGTCAACACTGTTGACACAATTGAGTTGGTCTAATCATTTAAAAATAATGTCTGCATGCAAGACGATGGATGAACGCGTGTTTTACATGAATATGTGCGTGAAAGAGAAATACAGTGCAAGAGAATTGGAAAGGCAGATTGACAGCGGATACTATGAGAGATTCATGTTGTCGCAAAAACCTCTTTCGCCTGCCATTGAAGAATCGAGAAGGGCGACGGGAAATGTGTTTCTTGATCATTATGTGCTTGAGTTTCTTGATGTGCCGGATTCCGTCTCGGAACGTGATGTACGGAAGTCCATTACAGGAAATCTGAAAGATTTCATTCTTGAAATCGGCAAGGACTTCACGTTCATCGGCGAGGAGCATCGGGTGCAGGTTGGAAAGCACGACTATTATGTCGATTTGCTGTTCTATCACAGAGGACTGTCATGCCTCGCTGCATTTGAACTGAAAATCGGAGAATTCAAGCCGGAGTATGTCGGAAAGATGAATCTCTACTTGGAAGCTCTTGACCGTGAAATGAGAAAAGAAAACGAAAATCCGAGCGTAGGCGTCATCCTCTGTGCAAGCAAGGATGATGAGGTTGTGGAATTTGCTCTCAGCCGCAGCTTATCCCCGACAATGGTTTCCGAATACAATTTGAAGTTGATTGACAGGAAACTTCTGCAGAAAAAGTTGAAGGAATATATCGAATTGGCGGAAACGATTTCCGATGATGAATACGTAGACACCGATGTTTTACTTATTGGTCAGGAAAAATGGAGGTAGAAGATTTTCATTTTTAGCTGCAAAAAGCTTGGGAGTGGTCAAGCGATTCCAAGAATGTTCCCGGTGTGTAAACAATCTTGTACCATTTGCTATCTTGGCATGGAGGTAGTACACTGATGAGTAATTGTGAGGCGGAAGCTTCGCTGGTTACAGGGAGAGGTAAGACATGGCAAGCCCGGAGTTGTATTGGACTTCCCCATGCGAGAGTAATATAGAAGCTGCACTTACGTTGATTGAACAGGAACAGTCAAAGGCAACGAGAGCTTTCATAGCCAAGCAGCTTGTGCTGAGCAGAACCACGGCTTCCAGCATTATCTCACAATTAATGCAACTGGAGCTTGTAAAGGAGCTTGATTCCTCAATCAATGGACGTGGAAGGCCCGCCATTCCCCTCAGATTAACGGAATCGATCTGGTATGCTCTCGGTGCTTCTTACCATAGTGAAACATGGAACTTTTTGCTCAGTGACTTGTATGGTAAACCGGTAGCAACTCACCGGGTTCCTACCGGTCCAATTAACCCTTCACGGTTCATTGCCACCCTCTTGGAAGGAATCGACTCTATGCTTGATCGTGTTCCGGGACGTCTTCTGCCTCTGATTGGCATCGGAACCCCCGGATTGGTCAACAGCACCACCGGAGTCATCTCTCGTGCCGATGATCTGGGTTGGAAAAAGGTTGCAGTGGGAGAACCGGTCACTAAACACACCGGGTTGCCATGCATAGTAATGAACAGGCACAGGGCTGCTGGTTTGGCGGAAGCCCGATACGGCTCGGGGCGAGGGGTAAAAAATCTCATCTACATCGGAGTGGAGACCGGCATCAGTGCAGCGTTCATCAATGATGGGATTCTTCTCGAAGGTGCAGACTATAGTGCCGGAGAAATCGGTCATATGCTGATTGACCCGAACGGTCCCCTTTGCGGATGCGGCAGATACGGATGCTTGCAGGCATTTTCCTCCAGTCAAGCCCTGGTGCGTCTCGTTGAAGAGCGATATCGCTCCTTGAAATCATTGGGTGAGAGGGTCGAACCGAATATATTATGGGATGTATTGAGTGAGGGAAGGCTTACCGGAGTCTTCATTGCTCATGAAGCGCATAAAGGGAATGAAATAGCTCTTTCGTGCATGAAAAAAATTGCTGTTCAGCTCGGCATCGCCAGTTCAAATCTGATCAACATATTGAATCCGCAAAAAATCATTATCGGGGGCGGTCTTTCCAATGCGGGGCCGTTGCTTACGGAGCTTATCAGAAGCGAAGCATCATCAAGGGCGATGGAATCTCCCTTCTCAACGGTCAATATCGAACAAAGCATCCTCGGCAGCTGGTCCGGTGCGCTTGGTGCGGCGAGTCTCGCTTTGAAGAGAAAAATACCTTTAGCCCAACGCTGGTTTGACAGCCGGAAGTGAACTGAAGCTTTTGTACAGAAGATTGACAAATTAATAAATGATGGTAGAGTCAAAGAAGTGTATAATAACTGATGATCGGATAGGAGCAAAATATGTATCTATTGACTGGAATTACTGATGAAGCCGCTGATCGAATTGAAGATCAGGTGGCAGTTCTTCATACGCTTGGTTGGAGTGCGATGGAGCTGAGAACTGTTGATTCCAAGCTCGCTCATGAGCTCACAGATGAAGAGTTTTCCCGAGTCGCAGATTACCTTGAAGAACAACAGATCAGCGTACCCTGCTTCGCAAGCGGAATTGCGAATTGGGCAAAGCCGGTACACGAGGATTTCAATGTAACGAAATCCGCTGTAAAGCGCTCAATCACCCGAATGAACCGATTGGGAAGCAAGCTGGTTCGAATCATGAGCTATCAGGTTCTCCAAGACGCTGATGGGCGAATCCTGGAGGATCAAATGGAGGAAGAGCGTTTCAGACGCCTGAACTGGGTTACACAAGCCTTCCTTGATCAGGGGATGACTCCGGTTCATGAGAATTGCCACACCTATGGTGGGTTAAGCAGCAGTCATACCTTGCGCATGCTCGAACACTGTCCGGGAATGAAGCTCGTGTTTGACACGGGAAATCCCCCCA
Organism: Sphaerochaeta sp.; assembly: GCA_004294855.1. Taxonomy (GTDB): domain Bacteria; phylum Spirochaetota; class Spirochaetia; order Sphaerochaetales; family Sphaerochaetaceae; genus Sphaerochaeta. Next base: position 4,345 of record SHOI01000056.1, read on the forward strand.
TCACCATTGATGCCGATTCTTCATTTCCCTATACTGCCCAAAACTCGTTTGAGTTCTACAACGCTGTCAAGGAGCATGTCGTTCATGTCCACGTCAAGGATGCTTATTGGAGCTCGGATTTGGAAAAGGTGGAACATTACACGTTTCCGGGTGAAGGGCGAGGGGATGTAAGAAAAATCCTTGCCGCCTTACAGCAAGACGGATACAAAGGGTACTACAGCATTGAACCGCATATGGAGGTCGTGTTTCATGACAGTAAAGCCGTCAGCACGAAAGATCGCCGAAT
>SHOI01000056.1:4730-11653 GCA_004294855.1 Sphaerochaeta sp.
ATATGGAGGTCGTGTTTCATGACAGTAAAGCCGTCAGCACGAAAGATCGCCGAATAGCCAATTTTGTCGAGTATGGAAGACGACTCGAACGGCTGCTTGCCGAAACCAAACCTCATTAGCTTGAATTCTTGAAAATCAATCCACTGCTCAACCTTTTTACAATGACTGTCTGTTGCTGTCACAGGCATGAGGGAGTGGTGCGGAGTATCGGCATGCGATAATGCCGTCAGTCTCGGAACCATGGCCGGCTCATGAATAATGCATGGAAAAAAATGATTTTCAGAACCTTGGTCATTCGGAAAAACCATCTTAATTCATCCTTTGAAAGATAGATATCAATTTTGTTCAGAAGATTGACATAATAGGGAACTGTGGTAGACTTTTTACTGTAAGGAGCGCCAATGAGTGATTTGGATATCCGTATTGACGATTGTGAGCTCTATTTCTGTCCGATAGAGACACGAGTTCCTCTGAAGTTCGGTCCTGAGACCACAACCCATGTAATTGAAGCGCGCACAGCGATTCACGTCCGCTCAAAAGGTGGTGCTGAAGCAGTCGGACGGGGTGAAACCCCGTTGAGTGTAGCGTGGGTCTGGCCAAGCTCGCTTGCCTATTCCTACCGTCAGAATCGGCTGCAGGATTTTTGCAGGGTTCTTTGCGAATTGTGGAGAACGAATACGGATAGCGGACACGCAATGGAAATAGGGCATCGGTTCATTGAAGGTCCGCTGAAGGATGTTTGGAACAAAGAAAATGCGCGCTGCAACGAAGATGAGAAGATGCCTTGGTTGGCGGCCTTGGTCTGCAACTCGCTTTTTGATTTGGCTCTGCATGATGCATATGGTAATGTCCATAAAATAAATACGTGGAAAACCTTTACGAAGGACTATATGAATCATGACCTCTCCCGGTACTTTGGAGAGGAACATGGCAAGCCGTTCGTCGGCAAATACCCCGCCGACTTCTTTGCGGAAGGAGCCGATGCTGCCACATCGCTGGTCGCCTGGCACCTTGTCGGTGCAAAGGACATCCTTGAACCCGAAGGGTATGACGGGCCTGTTGTCGAGGATGGGTATCCCTTCTTCCTGACCGACTGGATCGCCCGGGACGGACTGACCTGTCTCAAGGTGAAGCTGACGGGAAACGATCGGGACTGGGATTATACCCGACTGATTGATGTTGGGCGGATCGCCAATGAAAGCGGGGTTTTGTGGCTCACTGCGGACTTCAATTGCACCGTTGAAGATCCGGCCTACGTGTGTGACATTTTAGACCAATTGCTTCTTGAACAACCGGAAATCTATGCGAAGCTTCTCTATGTGGAACAACCGTTTCCATATGATATCATAGCTCATCCCATTGATGTTCGTGCCGTGAGCGCCCGAAAACCGCTGTTCATGGATGAGAGCGCCCATGACTGGCATCATGTCGTGCTCGGTCGTGAGCTGGGCTGGAGCGGAGTGGCGTTGAAGACGTGCAAAACGCTTTCCGGAGCTTTGCTGAGCCTCTGTTGGGCAAAGGTTCATGGAATGACGTTGATGGTTCAGGATTTGACCAATCCGATGCTGGCAATGATACCTCATGTCAGTCTTGCCGCACATGCCGGGACGATCATGGGCGTTGAGGCGAATGCAATGCAGTTTTATCCGATGGCATCGATTCATGAAGAGAGAATCCACCCGGGTCTGTATGTCCGCAGGGAGGGAAAGGTTGACTTCTCGACATTGGGCAGGCATGGATTCGGCTACCGATATGAGGAGATTGAGGACGCGCGTATACGGGCAAAGGGTGAGGATCCATGGGTAAAGGCATAAAGACATTTATCAAAAATGCTGCTCCGAAAGCGTTCAATTTCCTTCTCTTCCTCGTCATCTGGCAACTCATCGTCGTCGTGTTCAAGATAAAGGTGTTCATTCTGCCTTCTCCCATCCGAGTTCTGCAACACCTTTTTTATCCTCCCATCGCCGCAAAGTATAATTGGTGGCTCCATGTCGGGGCGACATTCATGGAAGTGATCGTGAGCTTTGTTGCAACAGCGATAGCCGGAATTTTTATCGCGGTGATGATCTGCTGGTCCCCGGTGATGAATCAGTTGCTTTCTCCGATCATCATTCTCTTCAACTCATTGCCGAAGATAGCATTGGCGCCATTGTTTCTGGTTTGGTTCGGGTATGGATTTCTTCCCAACATTCTCGTGGCGTTTATGGTTGCGTTCTTTCCCGTGGTCATCAACTCCGCTGCGGGCTTGATGGCGGTCGAGGAAGACTTGTTGGATTTGGTAAACTACTTGAATGCGACAAAAGCCCAGATCTTTATCAAGATTCGCATTCCAAACTCGCTTCCCTACATTTTTGCCGGGTTGAAAATCAGTGCAACCATGTGTGTCGTCGGATCGATCGTAGGCGAGTTCATCGCAGCGGATAAAGGATTGGGGTATCTCCTGCGGGATGCCCAGGCATTTATCGATACTCCTACGATGTTCGCCTGCCTGTTTCTCCTCTCCATCATCGGGTTGGCGCTTTTCTTTGCAATCGGACAGTTGGAACGACTGGTGATGCCATGGAACCGGAGACGTGAAGCATGAAAAAGAATGGGCAGAAAGCGAAAAGCGCATGGTGCAAAAAGGCTGTCGAAGCAATTCAAAAGAACTATCGTTCAGTCCTGGTAATCCTCGGCTTTTTCCTTCTTTGGGAATTCAGTGTCGTCTGGTTCAAGGTTCCTGAGTTTGTTCTGCCTCCTCCCTCGGCGGCATTGAAGCACCTGTTCATAAAACAAGCCGATGCGAACTACAACTGGCCGCTTCATATCAGGACGACTCTTCAAGAGTTCATTCTGGGATTTTGTGTGACAGCGGTGCTTGGAATCGGGCTGGCAATCGTTTTTGTCTGGTCGAAAAAAGTTAAAGATATGGTGTTACCGTTATTCACGTTCATAAACAGTCTTCCCATTATTGCAATCGCACCGTTGATTTTGCTGTGGATGGGATATGGAATCAAGACGAACATCCTCATAGCGTTTCTCGTGAGCTTCTTCCCCGTCGTGATCAACACGATGACGGGATTGGATTCAATTGAGGATGATTTGCTTGATTTGATCCGATATTTGAATGCAAGCAAATTGCAGTTGTTCATAAAGATCAGAATTCCCAACTCGTTGCCGTATATTTTTTCCGGACTGAAGATATGTTCCACGATGAGCATCGTGGGGGCGATCGTCGGAGAATTCATCGCTTCCGATCGGGGGTTGGGTTACATCATCATCAGTGCGCAATACACGATGAGCACTCCCCCCATCTTCTCTTCATTGATCGTTATTTCATTGGCTGGGGCGGGACTGTATTGGGTGGTAGCGTTGGCAGAGCGTCTTATAATGCCATGGGCATTCAAAAAGGAACAAAAAGGTTAGAGGAAAGCTAAAGGAGGCTTGGTATGAGAAAGAAAGTATTGATGATCGGTATGGTTCTCGTACTTGCTGCATCAATGATGTGGGCAGCGGGGGTACCTGAGAGTGGTACGGAGCCGAAAAAACTGGAAAAGGTGGATTTTTTGCTGAACTGGACGATTGCCGGCGACCATTCTCCGTATTATGTCGCACAGAAGTTCGGATGGTTCGCCGAGGAAGGCTTGGACGTGAATATCATCGTGGGCCAGGGATCCGGATATTCAGTACAGGCTGTTGATTCGGGAAAAGCGGATATCGCGATTTCAGATGCTCCGGTGCCAATCACCAGCCGCGAGAAGGGGGCAAACGTAAAAATCATCGGAATCATCTTCGACAAACACCCGAACTGCAGCTACTTCTGGAAGGATAGCGGAATCAAGGTCCCACAGGACTTGGCCGGCAAGACGGTAGCCGTTCCTGCGACTGACGGGCACAAGGTTATGTGGCCTGCATTCGCCAAACAGATCGGCGTGGATCCCAACAGCGTGAAATTCGTCAACATCGACCCGGCGGCAAAAGTTTCGGCGCTTGCCAGCAGAAAGGCCGATGTGGTCTTTGAGCTTTTCACCGGAAAGCCGTTCATGGAGAAGGCGATTCCTGCTGATCAATTGGGATATTTCGTCTGGGCGGACTACGGTTTCAATGCGTACGCGCACTCCTATATCGCCAGTGACAAGACCATCAAGGAGCGGCCGGAGCTTTTGAAGAAGTTCTTGAAGGTTGCCTACAGGGCATGGGAATACACCTTGAACAATCCTGAGGAAGCGATCGAGATTCTCTCCGAATACCACCCGATCAATAAAGTGGACTATCTCGGAAACTTGAAGGTCTGCATGGAGTTCTTCAAGACGGATCGGTACAAGAACTACGGTATCGGGTATATCGACCCGCAGCGCATCAGAGAGACGTACAGCTTGGTTGACCAATATCAGCAGAAGCTTTCGTTCCCTGTGGAAGATTGTTTTGATGCGAGCTTCTTGCCGAGCCCGATGTACAAATACAACTTCTAAGAACGCGCCTGTTAGGAAAACATGAATGATTTCCCAGCCTCGCGCTGGGAAATCGATAGGAAGGTTTGCTTTGAGTGAAAAGACGTTGCTGTCGATTAAGAATCTGAAGAAAGTGTTTCCGCTTCAGGGTGAGGAGCTTGTTGCACTGGGGAGCGTCAGCTTCGATGTGTATCCCGGAGAGTTTGTGACCATCGTCGGTCCATCGGGTTGCGGAAAGACCACATTGCTGAAAATCATTGCGGGATTATTGCCCAAGAGCGAGGGCGAGATCCATGTTGATGAAGCGATGTTCGATCCAACGCGCGAAGTTGGTTTTGTTTTCCAAAAAGCACTTCTCCTCAACTGGAGGCGGGTATTGGACAATGTGTTGCTTCCGATTGAAATCCTGAAGCTCGACAAGAAGAAATACCGAAGCAAGGCGATGGAGATGCTTGAGCTGGTAGGATTGAAGGGATTTGAGAATGCATATCCGAATGAGCTTTCCGGTGGAATGCAGCAACGGGTCTCCCTTGCCCGGGCATTGATCCATGATCCGAAGCTCATTCTGATGGATGAGCCTTTCGGTGCTTTGGATGCGATAACCAGAGAGAAGATGAACTTGGAGCTTCAACGGATTTGGTCGGAGTCGAAGAAAACGATTATCTTTATCACTCATGAAATCAACGAGGCGGTATTCCTGTCGGATCGTGTAGTGGTGATGTCGGCCAGGCCGTCCCGAATGGTGGGAGCCGTGGACATCGACTTCCCGAGGCCAAGGAAATTGGAGGTGCGTACCACCCCGCAGTTTGGTGAGTATGCGGTCAAGCTATACAAGATGTTGGAGATAACATAGTAGTGAGTAAGAAGAGATTTGGAGTTGGTATCAGAGGAACCGGCCAAGTAGCCGTACAGCATGTTCTGGCCGTTCAAGCGAATCCGCATTCATATGTGGCTGCCGTCTGCGGGCGTTCGAAAGAAAAGGCGGAGGAGTTCATAGCCCTGCACACCCCCGGTGCGAAAGCATATGGGGAATACGAAGCGATGCTTGATGATCAATCGGTCGATATCGTTTCCGAGTGCATGCCGAACCATCTGCACTCCAAGGAGGGTGTGCTTGCCCTCGATGCCGGGAAGCACCTGATGCTGGAGAAACCGGCGGGAAATACACCGGAAGAGACCAGAGCGCTTTTAGATGCGGCGTTGCGCTCGGATAAGAAGACGGTGGTAAGCTTCGTTCTTCGATGGCATCCGATGGTTCAGAACATAAAGAGTCTTTTAAACAGGAACGCGTTTGGAGAGGTCTATTACGCTCAGGCCGATTACTGGCATGGGATTTCCCCCCGCTTCAGCAGCTACCAATGGATCCGGCAGCGACAGTATGCCGGCGGGGCGATGATTACCGGGGGCAGTCATGCCACGGACATCATTCGCTATCTCCATGGAGAAGTTGCCGAAGTCCATGCATTCGCCACCAAGGCCAGAGATGATTTTGACTATTTGACCACCTATGTGGCCGCCGTGCGATTCGTCGACGGATCCGTTGGAAAACTGTCCGCTTCCCTCGACGGGTTGGCTTCCCCGTACCAGTTCAATATCGATCTGCTGGGAACCAAAGGGCTGTGCCGCGATAATCGTTTTTATGCAAGGGATCTGTTTCCTTATCAGGACGACTGGATGGAGTTCACTTCGATCACGCCCAACTCCGGCGCCGTGGACCACCATCCGTTCAAGGAAGAGTTCAATGACCTGATCGATTCGATCATCAATGACGGCAGGACGCTGTGCACCGTGGAAGACGCATGCAAGTCGATGGATATCGTTCATGCGATCAACGAATCGGTGTCGACCAAAAAACCGGTGCTGCTGTCATGAACACGTTCAATGCGGCGATCATGACTTCCCGGCAGTTGGAAGCGGTTCTGAACAAGTCGAATCGGCTCATCATCCCCCTTGCCTCATTCGAGGCGTTGGGGACTCATGGACCTTTAGGTGCGGATTTTCTGGTGGCCGGACACGTCACTCCCCTGGTCGCCGAGAAAGCTCAGGCGGTGTATCTTCCCGTCATTCCGTATGGGGATACGCTCGAGCTGCCGCAGATTGCGGGAAACGTGATGATTCCGACCGATGTCCTCAGCGGCTACTACATGGGCGTTGCCCGATCGTTCTTGCACCAATTCCCTTCGTTGTCGATCTATTTTCTGACCTTCCACTCGTTGAACAACCGGGCGGTTGACGATGTATGCCGAAAACTCGCTTTCGAAGGGCATAAGCCGTTCCTGATCGACTGGTGGCGTTCGGTCGGGATGGGAACGGTCGATGTGCTTGATGACCGGGCGTGGGGAACCGGACACGGGGGGGAGATGATCACCAGCGTGCTGCTCCATGTGGCGCCTGAAGCGGTGAGCATGGAAGAGGAAACGAACCGGGAGCCGAAAACACAATTCGGATACTACCGGGATCATCTATCCTGGACTTCAAGCCCGTTCGCCGCAT
>SHOI01000057.1 GCA_004294855.1 Sphaerochaeta sp.
ATGTACTTGATTCTTTTTTAGAGAGTCAGTACTGTACATCCAAGAAAGAGAACGACAGCTTGCGAACCCACCAGTTCAAGAGCACATATATCGGATTTTTTTCTAACCTCCTTTTGTTCCCCCAAGGTTTAACCTCCTTTTCCTTGGGGGTTTTTTATGCCCCGAGTTGACCCCGATGAATGAAAGTTCGTACTATTCAGCCATGATCAACGACATCGACACGATTCTCTTCGACTTGGATGGAACCCTGCTTCCACTGGATCAGGATCGTTTTGCCCAAGGGTACTTTGAGCTGTTTGCCAAACAGAGCGGACTGCTTGGGTACGACGTGAAAGCGATGGCAAAAAGTCTTCAAGCCGGCCTGCTGGCGATGATGAACAATGACGGGTCGATGACCAACAAGGAGCGCTTTGATTCGGTGTTCACGTCCGTCACCGGCTACGACGCTCAAGAGATGAACGAACGCTTTCTTCCCTTCTATGAGGGGATGTTTGAATCGTTGGTCGAATATGCCGCTCCAACACCGCTGGCGCGAACGATCGTCGATACCCTCGCTTCCAAGGGATATCGCCTTGTCTTGGCGACGAACCCCCTCTTTCCGAGGGTCGGGACGCTGACACGGATGCGGTGGGCGAACCTCTTTGAAGATGATTTTGCCTGCGTCACCACCTACGAAGATTTCTCGTATTCCAAGCCGAACTTGGGGTATTACCGCGAGATCGTCGATCGATTGGATCTTGATCCCTCCCATTGCCTGATGGTAGGCAACGATGTCGGTGAAGACATGGTTGTCCTCGAGATGGGAATGAAGGCCTACCTCGTCACCGATTGTCTGATCAACCCGCACAACATCCCGCTTTCTCATTTCCGCCATGGAAGCCTGAAAGCATTCGCTACGGAGATTCTTTCATGAACGATAACTCTTCACTCCTCACCAAACCGGTCGTCGCCGCACTGCTGGCCATCTTCTGCACCCTCCTGTGGGGCAGTGCCTATCCCGCGATCAAGATCGGATATGAGCTTTTTCAGGTCGGAAGCGACGATACCGCGGCGAAGATGGCGTATGCCGGACTGCGCTTTACCTTGGGCGGCCTGCTCGTCTTGGCGATTCGCCCGTTGATGGGCAAGAGCCAAGGAGGAATCCGAACCCTCAAAAAACGCCATTGGAAGCAGATAATCATTCTTGGCCTGCTTCAAACCACGATCCACTACACTTTCTTCTATATCGGTCTCTCCTACACGAGCGGCTCCAAAGGGGCGATCATCAACGCTTCGTCGGTGTTCTTCAGCGCGCTGCTTGCCCATTTCTTCCATGCCGATGACAAGATCACCCTGCGCAAAGGCCTCGGTGTCGTGCTGGGATTCAGCGCGGTGATCTTCGTGAACCTGGATGGGGATCTCAACTTCTCCTTTTTGATTCAGGGGGAGGGGTTCATCATTCTGGCCGCTCTCCTGCACTCATCAAGCGGGCTGTACTCGAAACATATCGCCAAGGAGGTGGATCCCGTTCTTCTCACCGGCCTGCAGCTGGCCATCGGAGGGATCGTTCTCCTTGCAATCGGTCTTCTCATGGGGGCGGATTTCCCAACGAGCGGTTTCAGCGGATATCTGTTGATGCTCTATCTGGCTGCGCTCAGCGCCATTGCGTTCTCCATCTGGACCAGCCTGTTGAAATACAACAAGGTCAGCTCGATCACGATCTACAACTCGTTGATTCCCGTCTTCGGAGCGATTCTCTCGGGTCTCTTCCTGAAGGAGTCGATCGCCGGAGTTCAGCTGATCGGCGCGATGGTCGCCGTTTCGCTGGGCGTCGTTCTGGTCACTTACTCCAGCTCAAAGACTCCCGTATAGAGGCGCCAGTATTGACCTTGCCGGGCGATCAGCTCGTCGTGCGTTCCCGACTCGATGATTGAACCGTTCTCCAGGACGATGATCAGGTCGGAGTTGTGGATCGTCGAGAGGCGGTGGGCGATGACCAGAACGGTCCGTCCCTCCATCAGCGCGTCCATTCCCTTCTGAACGATCTCTTCGGTGTGGGTGTCGATCGAGGAGGTCGCTTCATCCAACACCAGAACCGGCGGATCGGCGACGATCGCCCGGGCGATCGAGATCAGCTGCCGTTGACCTTGGGAGAGGGAGGAGCCATCCCCCCTCAGTTCGGTCTGATACCCCTCCGGCAAGTGGGAGATGAAGTAATCGGCGTTGGCGAGCTTCGCAGCTTCGATGACTTCCTCGTCGGTGGCGTCCAGGCGGCCATAGCGGATGTTCTCCATAACCGTTCCGCTGAAGAGGTTCACCTCCTGCAGGACGACCCCGAGGGAGCGCCTGAGATCCGCCTTTCTGATCCTTCGGATCGGAATCCCGTCATAGTGGATCGTCCCGCCGTCGATATCGTAGAAACGGTTGATCAGGTTGGTGATCGTGGTCTTGCCCGCTCCGGTTGCTCCAACGAGGGCGATCTTCTTTCCCGCATCCGCCGTCAGGGTGACATCATGAAGAACCTGTTTGCCTTCGACGTAGCTGAAATCGACGTGCTCAAGTTCGACGACACCGCGAAGGCGGGTGATCTTCTCTCCATCCTTCCACCCCCAGCATCCGGTCTGTTTCTCCACCTGGACGGAGTCGGGGTTGTCTTTGCACATGTTCACCAGCCGGATCGATCCTTCATCGATCTCGCTCTCCTGGTCGAGAAGGTCGAAAATCCGCTTCGTTCCCGCAAGGGCCATCGCTACGCTGTTGAGCTGGTTGGCCATCTGGGTGATGGGTCGGTTGATGTTCCGGCTGAGCTGGAGGAAGACGGCGATCGTTCCGAGGGTGATCGCACCGGTTCCATGGATTGCCAGCAAACCTCCGACGATGGCGACGAGGACGTATTGGATGTAGCCGATATTGCCCATCATCGGCATGAGAATATTCGCGAAGCGGTGGGCATTGAAGGCGGAGCTGTAGAGCTCTTCGTTCAACTCGTCGAACCGGGCCTTCGCCTTTTCTTCATGGGTGAAGACCTTGATCACCTTCTGACCGTGGATCATCTCTTCGATGAATCCGTTGGTTTTCCCCAGCGCCTGCTGCTGCTTCATGAAGTAGGAACCGCTTTTACCCGTCACCATGGTCGAGAGCCGAAGGGCGATCGAGAGGGTGAGGAGGATGACGAGCGTCAGCTGCCAAGACGAGAAGATCATCGCAAGGAAGATCGCGCTGACGGTCGCCGCGCTGTTTACGAAGTGCGGCAAGGATTGGGTAACCATCTGGCGGAGGGTGTCGACATCGTTGGTGTAGAGGCTCATCACATCGCCGTGGGAGCGCCGGTCGAAGTAGGAGAGCGGCAGACTCTGCATGTGGATGAACATCTTCAAGCGGATCGACTTGAGCGAGCCCTGAGCGATTTCAATCATCAACAGGTTGTAGAGCAGCGTCGAGACGATTCCGACGAGGTAGATGGAGGCCATCACCCCGATCGCCCTCAGAAGCGGGGCGAAGGAGGCGCCGCTGCCTTGGGCGACCATCGGAGTGATATGGTCATCGATGAGGACTTTCAGAAAGAGCGAGCCGGCTACTCCGGCGACGGAGCTGAGGAGGATCGCGATCACAACAATGACAAAACGGACCTTGTACGGAACAAAGATGTAGGCGAGGAGGCGCTTGAACGTTCCGAAATCCAGTTTTACGGGGACTCGGCCTTTGGGACCGCCACCGCCGCCATGCATCCGGGGACCTCTCATGCTCGTTCCTCCTTCCGCATCTGGCCGGCGTACATTTCCTGATAGCGGGCGCACGACCCGAGGAGCGTCTCATGGCTCCCCGCTGCATGAATCTTTCCATCCTCCAGCATGATGATTTGATCGGCGTCGATGACCGAACTGATCCGCTGGGCGATGACGATCTTCGTCGTTTCCTTCAGTTCATTCTTCAACGCGGCGCGGATTGAAGCTTCGGTCTTCGTATCGACCGCGCTGGTCGAGTCGTCAAGAATCAGAATCTTGGGACGTTTCAACAACGCCCGGGCGATCGCAAGCCGTTGGCGCTGCCCTCCGGAGAAGTTCGTTCCCCCCTGTTCGACGACGCTGTCGTATTTTTCCTCCAACTCATCGATGAACGGATGGGCTTGGGCGATTTTCGCCACCCGGATCAACTCCTCCTGCGAGGCGTCCTCGTTTCCCCACCGGAGGTTCTCGGCGACCGTTCCGCTGAAGAGGGTGTTCTTCTGCAGAACCACGCCGACACTGTCGCGAAGGCTCTTGATCGAATAGTCGCGGACATCGACCCCCCCGACCTTCACGCTTCCCGAGTACACGTCATACAGGCGGGCAAGCAGCTGGATGAGCGAGCTCTTTCCGCTTCCCGTCGGCCCCAGAATGCCCACCGTGGAACCGGAGGGAATGTCCAGAGTGATCCCTTCGAGGTTCAGCTTGTCAGCTTGGTTCGTATAGCTGAACGAGACATCGTCGAAGATGATCGAACCGTCTTTGACAGTTGTGACGGCATCGGCTTTTTCAGTGATGTCGCTCTCTTCCCTGAGGACCTCCTCGATCCGCTGGATCGCCGCACGGCTGATCGTGAGCATCACCACCACCATGCTGAGGAACATCAGACTCATCAGGATCTGTGAGGTGTAGGTGATGAAGCTCATCAGCTGGCCGGTGGTCATCGACGATGAGGTGATGAGTTTCGCTCCGATATAGCTGATCACGAGAATCGAGATGTACATCGTTCCCTGCATCAGCGGGCTGTTGAAGGCGATGATCTTTTCCGCTTTGGAGAACTGCTTGTAGATTTCAGTGTTCACCCCGTTGAATTTTTCAATCTCATGCTCTTCCCGAACGAAGGACTTCACGACCCGGATGGAGCGGATGTTCTCCTGAACCACCGTATTCAGGCGGTCATAGGTCTTGAACACCTTCGTGAAGATCGGGTAGGCGGCGCGGATCAGCAGAAAGAGGCCGAGGGCGAGGGTCGGGATCGCAACCAGGAAGACCAGGCTCAGCGAGGCGTTGATCGTGTACGCCATGAAGAAGCTGAAGAAGAGCATCGCCGGACTGCGGACGGCGATCCGGGTAAGCATCTGGTAGGCCATCTGGACGTTGGTGACATCGGTGGTGAGGCGGGTGACCAGGCTGGAGGAGGGCAGGCGGTCCAGGTTTGCGAAGGAGAACTCCTGAATCTTATGGTAGAGGGATTTCCGTACGTTGCGGGCGAACCCCGTCGAAGCCCGGGCGGCGAAGTGCCCGCTGAGAATTCCGAAGGCAAGGGCGACAAAGCTGCAAAGAAGCAGGATCGCCCCCCAGAAGATGATCTCGTTCATCGATGCGCCGCTGATTCCCCGATCAAGCAGATTCGCCATCAGATAGGGGATCGTGACGTCCATGGCGACCTCGAGAAGGACGAAGAGGATGGTCAGAAATGTCGGAAGGCGGTTCCCCACCGCTTGTTTTCTCAGTGCCGGTATCATGTGCTTCCGATAGTACCGAACTTGGGTATTGTAGACAACCGAAAGAGGAGGAAAAGGGATCGAATCTCCTGAAAAAAAGCCCCCGAAGGGGCTTCGGATCAGAAGAGACTTCGATAGGCTTGGAGAATCTCATCCCCCGCGGCCCCCTGAAGGACCTTGGTGGCGAGAACCTTTCCGAGCTGAACCCCTTCCTGGTCGAAGGAGTTGAGGTTCCAGACAAAGCCCTGGAACATCACCTTGTTCTCGTAGTGGGCCAGGAGCGTTCCCAGCACCTCGGGGGTGAGGCGCTTGGCATACAGCAGGCTGGAGGGGCGATTCCCTTCAAAGCGCTTGTTGGGGTTGTCGTCGTCCTTTCCGAGGGCGAAGGCGACGATCTGGGCGACGAGGTTGGCGACAAGCTTTTCCTGGCTTGTCGAGTCTGCAACAGCGATGTCATCCTTCCGCTGGCTCTCGCTGAAACCGATGAACTGCAGCGGCACGATGTCGGTTCCCTGGTGAAGGAGCTGATAGAAGGAGTGCTGGCCGTTGGTTCCCGGCTCGCCGAAGATGACCGGGCCGGTCGGATAGGCGACGGGCTTTCCGTCTCGGTTCACCTGTTTGCCGTTGGACTCCATGTCCAGCTGCTGCAAGTGGGCGGGAAAGCGGCTGAGCCCCTGGCTGTAGGGGAGGATCGCCGTCGTCGGATAATGAAGGACGTTTCTCAGGTACACGCCGATCAGGGCGTCGAGGAGGGCGGCGTTCTCCTTCACATGGGGATGAAGAGCGGCCTTGTCCGCTTCGTGCGCTCCCTTGAGGAGCGCTTCAAAGACCTCGAAGCCGAAGGCGATCGAAAGAATGACTCCGCCGACCGCGCTCGTGGAGGAGTACCTGCCTCCGACGTAGTCATCAAAGAAGAAGGAGCGAAAGACCTCCTTGCTCTTCGCCAAGGGGCTGGTTTTACTGGTGACCGCCACGATGTGCTTGGAGGGGTCGATCGCGGGGTTCCGTTTTTTCAGCCACGCTTCGACGAACCGTTGGTTGGTCAACGTCTCCAACGTGGTTCCGCTCTTGGAAACCAGAATGAAAAGCGTCTCTTCAGCGTCGAGGGCGGAAAGGACGGCGCTCGGGTCGTCCGGATCGACGTTCGAGATGAAGGAGGCGGGAATATGGTCTTTACCCTCCTTCTCCGCCCACTCCTTCAAAGCGAGGTAGAGGGCACGCGGCCCCAGATCGCTGCCGCCGATTCCGATCTGCACGACGTTGGCGACCGGCTTTCCGGTGGAAAGAAGGAGGGATTTCGAGCGAACCTCTTTGGCGAACGTTTGGACTTTGGAAAGCTCTTTCCTGTAAAACTCCCCTTTGTTTTCTCCGTCGACCATGACGTTCTTTCCGATCTGCCCCCGGGTGAGGTGGTGAAGGACCAGCCGCTTCTCGCCGGTGTTCATCACCGCCCCGTCGAGAAGGATCTGGTACTTCTCGGTGAGCTGGAGCTCATCGCTCAACGCCTGAAAGAGGTCAAGGACCTCTTCGGTCACCGGCATCGCGGCGTAGTTGTAGGCGACGCCCTGGGCGGATGGAACGGAGCAGGAAAGTATCCGTTCTTTTGTGAGCAGGTCTTTACTGCCGATCTGCGGAGCGCGTTCAAGCGCTTTGAATGCGTTTGCTTCAGTGAGATTGATGTACTTCATGGATTATTCCTCTATATCGGGGATGCGGGTCTTGAAAGACTCCAGCAAGTCTTCTTTCGTCATTCCTTCCCGAAGAATGATGAAGATCGTATCATCGCCGGCCAAGGTCCCGAGAATCTCGGGAATGGCCAAGATATCCAATGCGATTCCGACGCTGTTGGCGTGGCCGGGACGGGTCTTCACCACACCGAAGTTTCCGCTGAACTCGATGGAGATGATCCCTCGGCGGACATCCTGAATGTAACTTTTTTCCGACTCGCTGACCAAATCGTTTTCAGGCAGGCTGTAGTAGTATCCCGACCAGCCGTCACTGATCTTTCCAACCTTCAGCATCTTCAAGTCGCGGGAGAGGGTCGCCTGAGTTACGGTGAATCCTTCCACTTTCAACATGGAAAGGAGGGTGTCCTGATTGTCTATCCGGTTGTTTCGAATGAGTTCTTTTACGACAGCTAAGCGGTTGTGACGAGATTTCATCTTCTGGGCGCTCCTTACGTTCAGAATATTTATACAGCGGACACGAATAAAGATACAGCAATCTTGATTGTCAATCAAGGCGGTCACGCATCTTGACACGTCCTATTCATCGGCGCAAGCTAAAGATGACCATACGTGTTGGAGGTTCCTATGCTTATCGTATATGTACTGTTGGCTCTCGTCGTTCTCCTCGTCATCTGGGGAGTTTCCGTATACAACCGTTACGTTCGCCTCCGAAACCAGGCCGAGGAAGCGGAAAGCGCGATCGATGCGCATCTGAAGCAGCGGTATGACCTGGTTCCCAATCTGGTTGAAACGGTGAAAGGCTATGCAAAACATGAGGAACAGACCCTCACCAAAGTCATTGAAGCCCGAAACAAGGCGATGAGCGCGGGAACGCTGGAGGAGAAGGACCAGCTCAACGCATCGTTCTCCGCTTCGCTGAAGACTCTGTTCGCTCTCAGTGAAGCGTATCCCGACTTGAAGGCAAACCAGGGATTCCTGGACCTTCAGGCACAGCTTTCGAAGATCGAGACCCAGCTGCTTTCCGCCAGAAAGTACTACAATGCGATCATCAAGCAGCTCAACACGATCTGCGAGGTGTTTCCCTCTTCCATCGTCGCTTCGATTGCCCGCTTTGCAAAGAAGCCGTATCTGCAGATCGAGGATGAAGCGCGCGCCCGCGTAGACGTGAAGTTCTGATGAAACGAAGATCTTTCCTTGCCTTTCTCCTCCTGCTTGCGCTTGTATCACTCACAGCCGGCGATTATACGTTCAGGCAGATCGATCTGAGCGTGAAGGTGGGTCCGGACAACTCCTATGATGTTACGGAACGGATCGTGGCGGAGTTCTTCGTTCCCAAGCATGGAATCTTTCGGGAGATTCCCATCCGGTACGGGAATCAGCGGATCGGGCTGAAGAATCTTCAGGCGAGCGATCCGATCATCAAGGACGACGTCTCCTCCGGTTGGGCGACCTTCCGGCTTGGTGACGCCAATGTTACCATAAAAGGTCTCAAAGAGTATGTGATCTCCTACACCTTGGAGATCGGGGATGACCGCAATCGCTACGGTGACTTCTTCTACTACAATATCATCGGTCCCGGATGGCAGGAAGAGATCGGCCTCCTTACCTTTACGGTTGAGTTCCCACATCCGATCGATCCTCAGAAGGTCTCCTTGACCGGCGGCAGGTCCGGCTCGACCCTTCAGCGGGGTGAATACATGATCTCTTCCGATCGGATGACGATCACCGGAAGCGCTCAGAAGATGAAACCCGGGGAAGCGCTGACCCTCTACATCGATCTGGAGGAGGGGTACTTCAGCGAGGTGAAGAAGTTTATCGATCTGACGATTCCGCTCTACATCGGTGCGATCATCCTCTTCCTTCTGCTGGGATTTCATTCCTTTGCGCTCTGGAAGCGCTACGGTCGGGACGATCCCTTCGTACCGGTGGTTCGCTTTGAGCCTCCGACGGACCTTTCACCGTTGGAGGTCGGCTACCTCTTTGACGGAACGGTGGACATGAAAGACCTTTCCAGCATGCTCTTCTACTGGGCGGATCTGGGGTACATCCAGATCGAGGAACTGGGGAAAAAAGACTATCGCATCATCAAGCTCAAAGACCTTGTTTCCGATAAAGAACATGAACGAAGGCTCTTCAATGCATTTTTCAAACGCGGCGACGGAACAAGCGTCGATCTGAAGAATCTTTCCAAGTCAACCACCTTCGCAAAGGATATCGAGAAGACGAAGAGTCTGACCCGCTCCTACTTCACCGGGGAGCGGGAGCTCAAGGATCAGAAGGCCGAACGCAAGCGAACCGTTCCGTTCCTGTATGGAGTCCTGCTGGTCGTCTTCCATGCGTGGGGGACCACGTACAGCTATCCCGGAGGTGTGATCTTCACGCTTCCGTTGACGTTCGGGATCGGCTTGCTGGTTCTCACCGCGGTCGCGATTCCGAAGATCTTCGATTCGTGGATGTTCGCCCGCAAAGGAAAAGCGTTGTTGAAGAGCGGCGCATTTTTGCTGGTATACCTCGCTTCCTTCGGCATCATATACATCATGTATCGCGAGGAAGTCCTTCTCTCTTCCGCTCTTTCACTGCTCTTCAGCGCAAGCGCCCTCGGAATTCCGATCATATTCGCCACCTTCGGAGCAATCACCGCCAAGCGCAGCAGCTACGGTCAGAAGATTCTGGAGGAGATTGTCGGCTATCGCGAGTTCATCGAGAAGGTCGAGATCGACAAGCTGAAGGTGATGATCAAAGACGATCCCGAGCTCTTTTACCATGTACTCGGGTATGCGGTCGTCCTTGGTCTGGAGAATACGTGGGCGAAGAAGTTCGACTCAATCGCCATGACACAGGCCTCCTGGTATATCGGCTCGGGTGGAATCCATCCGTTCTTCTACGCTTCGATGGCGAACAACCTCACCACCGGTGCGATTTCAAAGGCGCTCTACACTCAGGCCTCTTCCGGTTCCGGCCGGGGCCCGATCAGCCCCTCCTTCGGCGGAGGCGGGTTCAGCGGAGGCGGATTCAGCGGGGGAGGAGGGGGAGCCTGGTAATGAAAAAACGGAGCCTGCGGGCTCCGTCCTCGTTGCTGAATCAATGGTATTGGTTAGTTGCGGTGCGATCCGTAAGCCGGACGGCTCTTGGCGATCGCTTCGTTGACCCGCAGGTTGCGGCCACCGAATTCCTTGCCATCGAGCTGGGAGATTGCAGCTTCCGCCGCATTGTTGTCTTCCATCTCGACA
Organism: Sphaerochaeta sp.; assembly: GCA_004294855.1. Lineage (GTDB taxonomy): Bacteria > Spirochaetota > Spirochaetia > Sphaerochaetales > Sphaerochaetaceae > Sphaerochaeta. The sequence continues at coordinate 10,347 of SHOI01000057.1, forward strand.
AACCCGAAACCCTTGGGGCGGTGCGTCTCTCGGTCAATGATAATGTTCGCACTGAGGACAGTGCCGAACTGGGCGAACAGTTCCCGAAGTTCCGCTTCGGAAGTGTTGTAACTCATGTTACCAACATAGATTTTCTTTGCCATGTACTAAAGCATCCTTCACAGGCTGCGCCTGTTTGATCAATATTGCTTAATGTGGCGCAGTTGTGACTCTTACCTGCCAATGGGAGTGATTCAGCAACGCCGATCGGACAACTAGGGAAAATGAAACGAGCTGCAACACAAAACTAAAAGCATTTGAACGGTATCACGAGGGTATTGGATAGTCAATTCTTAATCCGGAAAAGATATCGATTGCCTAGTCGCAAAACACCCTGACTGTCGTCTCTTCGGTCTCCACGTCGATGCTCATCTCCTTGAGAGCTTCGAAGATCTCATCGATGTTCTCTCCGTCAAGGGAGGCGAAATCGAAGGCGATCCCTTTGGACTGCATCGATTCCCGAATGGAGTCCTGCGCTTCGGATGGAATCAGCTTCGAGATGTTGAGCCCCGCCTTCAGGAGAGCCATCGGGACTTTCACCATCACCTTTTCTGAGGATTTTCCCTCTTTGGGGTCGACTTGGACGTAGAAATACTTGCCTGCCGCACTCTTGACGTTTGGCGCTTTGACGGCCTTTTCGCTTGCGGCGAGGAGCTTCTCGGCTTCTTCGGCGGAAATCTTGCCCTCGGCAAGCAGGTTCAAAATTCTCATTCGTTCTTCACTCATTGTGGTTCTCCTGTTTATTTGATGTATAGATAGATCGTATGATCGTTTGATTCAACGGAAATCCGGGTTCCCCGAGTGGCGATCAGCAGCGACGGCAGCGCTTTGACGAGGGGCAGGTATTGGCGTGTTTTCTCTGAAATCGCCAGGAAGGGAAGACTCACCAGTGCAAGGAGGACGAGCGGCAGGAGCGGGATGTATGCAAGCAGCAGGGGGATGTAGAGGCTGATCGGTCTTCTCTCCGGTCGCTTGAGTCTGAAGATCATAAGCATCGGCGGCATCACTCGATCTCCTTGAGCGCATCGGCGACCGTGATCGTGCCTTCCTCCAGCCGGGTAAGGAGATCGGCCATGCGGGAGGGGGTCCGAACCTCGATGTCACCGATATCCAACTGTTTGGCGATTCGGTTGAGCCGGTTCTTCACCGTGGGGTAGCTGATATTGAAGATCGACTCCATCTGCTTGATCGAGCCGTTCGTCTTGATGAACATCGCGATGAAGATCTGATCCTCGATCGGTATCCGTGC
>SHOI01000182.1 GCA_004294855.1 Sphaerochaeta sp.
CATTCCTTCTTTCGTTCTTTATTCTTCTTTGACGCAAAAGAGCTCCAATGACCTGGCGCGTCACCGGAGCTGCTTGCCATCGGTTCCCCATCACCTACTTTCTCAGGCCGAGTTCGGCGATCAGGGCGCGGTACGCTTCAATATCGCGGTTTCTTAAATACTTGAGAAGTCGGCGACGTTGTCCGACCAACTTGAGCAGGCCGCGGTTGCCGGCATGATCCTTGGGGTTGTTCTTGAAGTGGTTCTGAAGATCGTTGATGCGGGCGGTCAGGAGGGCGATCTGCACCTCGGTCGACCCGGTATTCTTTGCATCGCCGCCAAACTTGACGACGATCTCTTCTTTCTGTTCTTTCGTAATCATGTACGACTCCCCTTAGCGTAGAGGCTAAGATATGATATACCGTCCGCATTCAATTCCGCCATGCTGCTCAAAAGAACACCCTCTGCCATAACATGAGCGACCAGGTCGACCTCACGGGAATCGGCATACGCAAGGGTAGCGTCATAGACGCCCTCTTTCGGTAACAACTGGCTGAAGGATTCGGTACGGTACAGCAGACCTTTTACCGTGGATATAGGGGTATGGGAGACTAAATCCAACGTATAAGGCCGGCCGAGCATACTTTGGACTCCTTCCAAAGCGCCCTCAAGAAGTTTTTTACGCACCAGAGAACTGCTGATGATCTCCCCATCCTCTGTGAGCACGAACGGAGGGATTTCAACAAAGGATCCCGGTGACAATCGATTCAGATGTTCCGGCAGCTGAACAGATCCGACTGATGACGTCGGGACACCGCAGCGGAAATCTTCGCCGACAACCATCGCCTCAAGGCGGCAAAGGCCACTGATCAAAGCGAGGAACTCCTCCCCTGTGAGTTTACTGAATTCCGGGCAAAAGTCAATAATGGCAAGGTGGTCGATTCCCAAGGAGGCAAAAAGCTCGTCCCGTTGCCTGTCGGTCATCAGCTGATCATGATAGGTGACCGATTTCGCCGCCATTTTCGGATTGCGGTCAAAGACGATGACCAACGACTCCATCCGGTTGAAATCGGCGATCTCCTTGACTCGCTTCAAGATAGAGAGGTGCCCTTCGTGCAGCCCGTCAAAGACCCCGACCGATACGACCATCGGAACGTCTTTGAGAATCATTGTTCGACTGAGATCCATGAACCGATGAATCTTCACCCTCGCCCTCCCCTGTACACCTGAGCGATCAGGCGGCGCTCCCGTGCATTGCCCACTGCTCGGAGCACTCCATCCCCGCTGTAAAAGGCGATATAGTCGCTTCCCTCTTTCATAAGGTCATAGTGATCGGGATAGCGACCGTTTGCAAGGGGGAACAGCTGATCATCGCTGACGGTGGCGAGCGCCATCTGTTCGAGGCGGCCGAGGTAGTCGTTCGTCAAATCAACTTGTTCATCGACTTCAGTCGTTTCAGAGAGGGCAAAGGGACCGATCGAGGTTCGAATCAGAGAAGCCAGATGTGCCCGTGAAGAAACTGCGAGCCCCAGATCGCGGGCGATTGAGCGGATATAGGTTCCTTTTGAAACCCGGATATCGGCACACAGGATTCCATCTTCATAGCTTACGACATTGAAAGAGTCAATCCGAATCGGTCGACGTTCCAATTCGACGGGTTTTCCCTTCCGGGCCAAGGCGCTCGCCCGCTTCCCTCCGACGTGAAGAGCGGAGTAGATCGGGGGTGTTTGAAGCATCTCTCCATGAAAGCTTTGTATCGCTTCCTTGACGGCTTTGAAAGAAGGAATCTCTCCGGTCGCGACAACCACTCCCTCCGGATCGAGGGTGTCGGTCTCGCTACCGAACCGGATGTGGGCCCGATAGCTCTTGTCCATTGAGGAAAAGAGCGGGTTGAGCTTGGTCATCGACCCGGTGAGGACAATCAATAACCCCTGAGCGAACTTGTCCAGGGTCCCGGCGTGGCCTACTTTCCGTCCAAAGGTCTTTTTGACCTTGGCGAGGGCGGCAAAGCTCGTTACCCCGGGTTCCTTATCGAGCAGGATGATCCTACTTGCCGTGCTCATCGTTCATCAGCGAGTCGATCAGGGTGTTGATCTTATGTCCATCCGCCAATGAGTGATCCGCCTT
>SHOI01000183.1 GCA_004294855.1 Sphaerochaeta sp.
CCAGGCTGCTGGTGACGGTCACCGCCACGGAGAAGTCCGCATCATACCCGTCCTTGACCATCATCGGAATCAGCATCGCCCCGATCGAAGAGACGTCGGCGACCGCCGAACCGCTGATTCCGCCGAAGAGCATCGAGGCGATGATGTTTACCTGGGCGAGGCCTCCGCGGATCTGCCCCACCAGCGCGTTGGAGAAGTGGACCAGGCGCCGACTGATCCCCCCTTGGCTCATGATCTCCCCGCTTAGGATGAAGAAGGGAATCGCCAGAAGGCTGAAGGAGTGCACCCCGCTGACGAGGCGCTGGACGATCGACATCAAGGGAATGTTCAGATACGTCGCCGTGATGATCGAGGAGAGAAAGAGTGAGAAGGTGATCGGGAATTTGAAGATCAGCAATGCCAAGAAGGAGCCTATTAAAATAAACGATCCATTCATGCTGCACCTCCTTTCTTGAAACGCTGGATCTCTTCAACGAGATGGATGAGCGCATACAGGACGATGAACACCCCGGCGATTGGAAGCACGGCGTAGTTGACCATATTGGGCAGCTGGGTCGCAGGCAGGCGCGAGCGCATCCCGTGAACCGCAAGCTTCCAGCCGTTCACCATCACCACCATCCCGATGACCATGACCAAGAAATGCTTCAGCACATCCAGAACGAAGAAAAACGTTTTTCCAAGGATTTTTGGAAGAATCGAGATATTGATGTGCAAGTTCTCCCGTACTCCAAGAGCCATAGCAATGAACGTAAACCAAATAACGATAACAAGGGGAATCTCTTCCGCCCAGCGGATGCCGGACTTGAAGCCATAACGGAGCACCACGTTGATGAAGACCACAACGACCATCACCAACAACCCCACCATCGCCAATCTGAGCACCCACTTGAACACGGAGTCAAGGACACTCTTGAACTTATCCACAGGGATACCTCCAATAGATACAAACGGGTGGGTGCGGGCAAGCCCACACCCACATGAAACGGTCACTATCCCTTAGCGGACAGCCTTGATTTTCTCTACCCATTCGCGCTGGGCGTCGCTGAGCATCGACTGATACAAGGGAGCCATCGCAGCGGCGAACTCGGCCTGGTCTTTGATCTTGTTGATCTGCGATCCGGCTGCGCGAACCTTCGCTTCGCTCTTCTTCTCGTACTCGGCCCATGAGTCGATCTGGATCTTCTGGCTTTCTCGGGCAGCCCGCTTGATGATCTCCTGATCTTCCTTGGAAAGCTTGTCCATCGTGATCTTGCTTGCCACGATCATCTCGGGAACACGGGTGTGCTCGTCAAGAGAGTAGTACTTCGCAACTTCATAGTGGCTGGAGGTGTCGTAGGAAGGCCAGTTGTTCTCGGCTCCGTCGATGACTCCGGTCTGCAGGGCGCTGTAGACGTCGCCATAGGCCATCGGTGTCGGCACGGCGCCGAGGCTTCGGACCAGACCCATCATCAGCGCGGACTCCTGAACCCGGATCTTCATTCCGCGGAGGTCGGCCACGGTGTAGATCGGCTTCTTCGTATTGTAGAAGGAGCGGGCGCCGCTGTCGTAGTATACAAGACCTACGAAGCCCTTCTCTTCCATTGAATTGAGGAAGAAATCTCCGATCTCGCCGTTGAGGACCTTCCACATGTGGTCGGCGTCCCGATAGAGGTACGGCATCTGAAGCGCATTCAGCAGCGGCTGGAAGTCGGAAAGGGGGCTGATCGAGACCCGGGTGAAATCGATTCCGCCAAACTGAACCTGCTCGATGGCGCTTTTCTCATCCCCGAGCTGGCCCTGAGGATACACTTCTACCTTAATGCGACCATTGGAGTAGAGCTCCACAAGACGGGCAAACTCCTCATCACCGAGAACGGTCGGATATCCGATCGGCTGGTTGTCGGCGAGTCGCAGGACGATCTGCTTCGTTGCTTCTTCTTTGCCGCCCTGGGCAAAAACCGGGGCAACGAGGAGACTGACAATCACTAAAACGAATAATACTTTTTTCATGAGTCCCTCCTTTAGGAACAAAAATATTCATGGTACTTTCATTGTGAATGAGCTTTCTATCCAACAGAAGGCGGAGAATCGGGGAAAATCCACCGAAATTCTTCCGATTCTCCT
>SHOI01000058.1 GCA_004294855.1 Sphaerochaeta sp.
CTCAATCCCCACAATGGGGATGGAGGACTCTTTGGTAAAGAAGAGCTGCTTGAAGTGATTCCGGCGATTCAGGCCGCCCAAAAGCAGGGAATCAACGTAGTCGGTCCCATCGGGGCGGACTCCGTATTCCACCAAGCTAAAATCGGTTACTACCGGGCGGTGATCAGCCTCTACCACGACCAAGGGCATATCGCTGCGAAAACCTATGATTTTGACAACACCATCTCGATCACTTGGGGCCTTCCGTTCTTCAGATCCAGCGTGGATCACGGCACCGCGTTCGATATCGCCGGGAAGGGAATCGCCAATGAGCAGGGGATGGTCAGAGCCCTTGAGGCCGCTTCATTCTTTGTTGGAGGTACCACATGAACAGATTGCGCATATCCCTCATCATCGGAGCCCTCTCGGTTCTCCTGTTAAGCTCCTGTGTGTCCGGCCTTTCAATCACCCGCCAGGTTCCCGCCGAAGCCAATCTTCACGGAATCCAGATGCTTCGAGTCGAACCGGTAAAAGAATTTTTCTTTTCATGGCGTCCGGTTCCGGCGTGGGTGGAGGGAAGTAGTGGTCAAATGGAGCTGACGCTCCCAAGCGGATACTATTCCACCTTGAGCGAGGACGTTTCATATGCCGCAACCCGAACGTTGGAGCGGGCGATTGAATCAACGGATCATCTCTCCGTCACCTCCAGTCGGGCCGCCGAAGCGGTGATAAAGAGCGAGATCACCTTCATGGATCTCTCTGAGCGGATCATAGAACGGAGTGAAAGTGAAGGAAGCGAAGAAAAATCCTACTTCCTTGTGCAGAGTGCGGCCGTCGCGCTCTCGATCAAGGTTATGGAAGTATCGACCGGATCGATCCTGTACACCTCCAATTATGCAGATAAGGTCACCAAAGAATATCTGGTCGGAACCCGGATGTTTGATCCGACCAGCAATACCTACAAGATCATCCGCCGGTTCACCTTCACCCGAAGCCCCTCCTTCCTGCCGCTCTTTGAGGAGATCCTCCGCTCATTTGAAAGAACGATCGCCCGACAACTTGCCCCCTCGACGGTTACCGAATGGGTGAATCTGGCTCCTAACAGGCCGAAGGACGCGATGGCCAAGGAGATCTACTATCTGGTCGACAGGGGTGAATATCGGCTGGCGTATCACCGGTTCCTCGGTCTCTATGAAGATACCGGCGACTGGAGGTGGGGCTACAATGCGGCGTTGCTGCTCCAGGGGATCGGCGAACTGGAAAATGCGGTTGTGTTGATGGATGAAGTCTATTCAGGCTACCCGTCCAATCTGGTTTTCCAAGCCCTTTCGCGAATGAGGGATGCCCTCCGCGATCAGCAGAAAGCGGAGATGCAGATCTGCGGGGAGTGTCTTGAGGAGTTCACACTCGTCACACAGATGTACACGGAAGGACGTTGACCGATGGTGCTGATCTATACCGGCAATGGCAAAGGAAAAACCTCTGCCGCGGTTGGACAGGTCGTTCGGGCTCTCGGACACGATGCGAAAGTTGCGTTTGCCCAGTTCATCAAGCAGGATCCCGATCTGCTGGACAGCGGAGAGGCACGGATACTCAAAGAACTTGGAGTAACGTGGGGATCGTTCGGTGCCGGCTTTACCTGGATCGAAGGCAATGAGAAGGAAAATCGAATCCTCGCCTCCAAAGGATGGGAAACGGTAAAACGATGGGCGTTGAGCGGGGTGTACGATCTGATCGTTTTGGATGAATTCACCTATCCGTTGACCTTTGGGTATATCGATGTGGAAGAGGTTGTTTCCTTTATCACCGAGCATAACGATGATGAGAAGTTCCCCCACCTCGTGATCACCGGACGGGGTGCGCCCGAGACACTGGTCGCGATCGCCGATATGGTCAGCGAGGTCGGTGAAGTGAAGCATCATCTGGCAAATTCCGGACTCGAAGCCCGGCCAATGATTGAATTTTGATGGCCTTGTAAGGTAATGAGCCCTCTTTTTCCTTCCCCTTGTGAGTAATTAAGGGTATAATAGGCGCAAAGGGAGGGCTGTATGGGATTGTGGGATGTTCACAGCCATTTGCTGCCGGAAATCGATGACGGATACTTGGACCGGGCGGGATGTATCCGAATGCTTGAGATTTATCGCGAGTGTGGTATCGACCATATCGTTGCAACACCCCATATCTACAACCCCTTCGTCAGAACAGCCGTCGAGCGGATCCGCTCTACATTCGAGTGGGCGAAAAATGAAGCCGAGGCGCTTGGAATATCACTCCATCTCGGCAGCGAGCTGTACATTGCCGATCAGGGTGTCTTGCGGGCGATTCCGATTCTTGACCGATTCGTCCTTGTCGAATTTTCGCTCGCTCTTCCTCCTCCCAACTTGAAGGAGCAGCTTAGGAAGTTGATTGACGACGGCTTTGTTCCGATCATCGCCCATGTTGAACGATACGTGTGGTTGGATCCCAAACATGCGCTGGTTCATAAGTTGAAGGAAATGGGATGTCTGTTGCAAGGCAATGTCGAGGCGGTTGAAAGTGGCGCCGCTTTGCCGTATCTTGAAGCGGAACTTCTTGATATACTGGCAACTGACAACCATGGTAATGAGCGATTGCCGTTAAGCTTGGTCCAAACGATGGAAAAGTGGCCATTCGTAAAAAAACGGATGGAAGAAATTTGGTAATACCACCGAAGGGTGAGATTGAGGAGGTAGCGCATGCTGCTTGATATGACTATTGCGAACTTCAAATCCGTGAGGGACGAACAGACCATTTCGTTTGAAGCCGTCAGGGATAACCGGTTCAGCGATTCCAAGGTGGTCTCGGTGACTGAGAAACTCAAGCTCATCAAGAGTGCCGCAATCATAGGTCCGAACGGAGCCGGCAAGAGCTCCTTCATTCGAGCTTTGGAAGCGCTCAAGGCGATTGTAACCGCTACGGAAGAAACGAATAATCCGCTAGCGATTCTCAGCGGGACCTCATTTGCATACTCGGAGGAGAAGAACCAACCTGCAACGATTATCATCCGATGCATCCTGGGCAATGATGAGGAGAGCGGGGAACCGATCATCGGTGTCTATACGCTCGTGGCGGATCGGACAAAGATTTATGAAGAGTCTCTCCATCACGTAATCGGCCGTTCGAAACGACGAATGTTTGAGCGGATTCTCAAAGAAGATGAGCTTGCTCTCAATGATGAAGAACTGACCTACACCTACCGCTGGGGCAAACACTACCGGGGTGACAAGAAGCGTCTGGTCGGCAAAGTCGATGAGAAGCACACGTTCATTCAAGCTTCCGCGGAAAAGGGCAGTGAAACAAGCAACCTCTTCTACTCGTGGATCGTTGACAGACTCCACCTTCTTCCGATGGGAGTTTCAAACCTCAGTGAAAAGTATTTGGCCCAAATGATCGAAGAGCATCCCGGTTGGGTCTCCCAGCTGATCAACTTCCTGTGGAGCGTCGACATCACCGATATCCGCGACATCCGGGTCAAGGATGACAAGGTGATCTTCGTCCATACCAACGTAACACAACACTACGCTTCATACTTCAGCTTGGAGAGCTTGAGCCTGAGAAGGCTCTGCTTGATCGGGGTGGCGTTCTTCGAGTCTTTCACCAAGGGCAAAACTCTCATCATCGATGACTTCGGCATGTTGCTCCATCCGAACGTACTGACGCACATCGTCGAGATTTTTGAGGCGAACAACGATGAGAACGGTTCGCAGATGCTGGTCGTTGACTGTAACCCGTCCCTGCTCAAGCCGGGCTTGCTCCGCCGCGACGGTGTTTACTTCGCCCAGAAGGACAGCGAGAGCGCTACAGTGTACACCAGTTTGGCGAACTTCCGATATTCAAAAGCTAACGACCGAACCCAGATTCAGTATATGAACGGAGCATTCGGAGCTCTCCCGATCCTCTCGGAATTTTCCTATGACCGAGAGAGTGCACAAGATAAGGAGTAGTTATGGCACGCAAACGTCTTTCCCAACCCCCTCGCAAAACGATCTTATTGGTAACCGCCAGTGAGATTGAGAGTCTGTATTTCTCACAAATGCGTAAGGATTGCCGCTATTCCAACATGACTGTCGAACATCAGCCGGTGTTTAAGGATTTGCACCATCTGATCAACCTCACCGCCCGCAAGCGAAGTGCCGGAGGTTTCACCACCGTCTGGCTGGTCTTCGGACTCGCCGATTTGGGTCTCAGCGCCCACGACGTCCGCGCCGAGCTTGAACATGCTGAGAAGAAGCGGGTTCACCTTGCGTGGAACAACCCCGGTCTTCCCCTGTGGTTCTATCTCCACTTCCAGGAGCCCAAGGCGTTCGTCCGGGACATGGGGGCGATCAACGGAGCGCTGGAGAAGGCGATCGACGGATACTCCTATACCAGCGAGTACTTCCTCAACGATGGTGATAATTTCCACCTTCGATTGTACTCGGCAAAGAGCAAAGCGGCGGTCAACGGGGCGATGTATAATGACCGGACCCGAATGGAAGCCGGTTTGGAGCCGACGAGGATGATCGCTCTGCTTAATGAGATCACCGATATCTGCGGCCTTGCCGATCTGTCCCGAAACCAGAAACAGTTGGGATTGAAGAAGTGACGCCGTGAGTGGTTTCCTGCTGCTTATCTATATGCTGGCGTTTGCCCTCGGGTCCATGACGCTGGCGTTGGCGATCGTGTATCGCATGGCCCACAAGGAGCGGTGGGCCAGCTTTTTCATCGTCTGCCATGCCTCGTTGCTTGGAGCGATGATGCTTTTGGCGCTCCAAACCTTCACCAAACTCTTCATCACCGGCTTCGGAGGACAAGTCTTTTCCTTGATTCTCAGGATCGTTGTTCTTGCCGACGCGGCGTTCCTGATCGTGTTTCTTCCCTTTTTCACCTCGTGGGTGATCGCCCATCCGTGGCGCCAGCCCTATGCCGCGCTCTTTCCATTTCTGGCGGCTGTCTACCTTGGGTTGGGGATCGTCAATCAGATTCGTCCGCTGCTGTTCTTTGAACAAGCGCAATTCGTTCTCTTCGTGTTCGTGATCGGCTTTTGTCTGGTGGTCCTTGTCCGGAATCTCGGTTCGATCCGGAACAAGATAGCTCGGACAAGCGCGCTGACGATCATCATTGTAAGCCTTTCAATGGTTCCGGCGATCATGCTCGCCCTGTTCTTCCCCGGGTTCAAACCGTTTCTCTACGCGGTCTACTTCCTTGCGCTTTCGATCACGATCATGGTTTTTCTGTTCATGGAGTTCGTCCGCCTCGGAAGGGAGGAGAAGCAGCATACCCGGCAGCTGACGGTCGACGATCTCGCCCCCTATAACATCACGGAACGGGAGTTCGAAATCATCACCCTGATCAGCCAAGGTCTCACCAACAAGGAGATCGCAAGTGAATTGGATATCAGCGCCAACACGGTTACCAACCATGTGGCCAATATCTTCTCCAAGACGCAGGTTCGATCCCGGATCGACCTGCTCAACGTCGTAAAGCAGAGCTTGTACCAATGAACCTCGACTACACGTTTCCCCCCTGGACCAAAGGATGCTATCAGGACAAGGCGCCGGTTCGCACCTGTGCCAAGCCCTTTACATTGACCCGACCCAAAGCAAAGAACGCGGCGCTGCTCATCCATGGATATGCCGGCTATCCCGGTGAATTGATCAGGGTGGGGCGGGAACTCTTCGAAGAGGGGCTCGATGTCTATGTTCCGCGGCTTCCCGGCAACGGAACCAGCGGCGGGGATTTCCAAAAGAGCAGGGCGAAGGACTGGATCGGAACCCTGAGAAACGGGATGGATGATCTGAAAAAAAAGTACGATGATGTCCTGATCGCCGGCCACTCGATGGGCGGCGCCTTGGCGGTCACCCTTGCCAAGGAGTATTCCGTTTCCAATGTGATTCTCATCGCCCCCGGGCTTCTGATTCCCTTCGTTCCCGTCTTCAAGCTTCGCCTGATCGCCCCGTTTATCAAAAAGATCGCAGTCCCCTGGCAGCCCGATCCCGAGTACACTTTTCACTACGAAAGCGAAGAGGATGACGACCAATACCTAGGAAGCGAGTACTGGTCCTGGGCCTTTCCCAAGACCCTTCTGGAGCTTGAGAAGGTCCGCAAGGAAGCGGTCAACAACCTTTCCAACCTGAAATCGAACACCCTCCTCATCACCGGAGGCAAGGATCCCATCATCCCCTACGACGTGGTCGCTCTGGTCAAGGAGAAGATCCAAGGCCCCTTCACCCATCTCCATCTCGAAGAAGCCGGACACTACATCCCCTACGACAAGAACAAAGATGCCCAGGAAGAGGCGTACAGGGGGATGAGGGAGTTTGTCAGGAAGGTGTATAGCGTTTGAATTGATACCTCGCTGTGGTATAGTACTCTCATATGAGCAGGTCGATAAAATCCAAAGAACGAGTAGCTAACTTTGGGGAAGTGTTCACCAATGAGCGGGAAGTTAAAGCGATGCTTGATTTGGTCAAAGACGAATCGGAGCGAATAGACAGTCGTGTTCTTGAACCCGCTTGCGGAGATGGAAACTTTCTGGCCGAAGTGTTACGTCGAAAACTCAATACGGTTAAGATCCGATATTCTAAGAATCTCAGTGATTATGAAAAATACTCGATTGTAGCTGTATCCAGCATCTATGGTGTCGAGCTCTTGGAAGATAACGCCGAGGAATGCCGAACGCGGTTGTTTACTATCTGGAATGATGCCTACACGAATCAAATGAAAAAAGCGGTAAACAAAGATTGCCAGGAGGCAGCAAAATTTCTGCTTCACAGAAATATTCTTTGTGGTGATGCTCTTTCCCTTCGTCAAGCAGATGGAAAGCCGATTGTCTTTTCAGAATGGTCTCTGGTAGCCGGAGTGATGTTCAAAAGAAGGGATTTTGAGCTTTCAACGATGCTTGAGATGCAGGAGCTTGGCGACCAAGGAGATTTATTTCTCTCTTCCGATACGTTTGATCAAGAGATTGGAGCGTATATTCCTCAGCCGATCGCTGAGTATAAACCAATTGAGTATTGGAGAGTACAATGGCAAACTCAATAGGCTATAATCCTGATGTTCTTTCCACCCTCGCCAACCTTTCAAGTGATGAAGTGTTTACCCCACCGGAAGTAGCAAAAGCGATGTTGGATCTGGTTCCACAGGAGCTTTTCAAAGACCCGAATACCAAGTTTTTCGATCCGGCTACGAAATCAGGTATCTTTCTCAGAGAAATCGCCCGAAGACTGATTAAAGGACTGAGGGAAGAAATACCCGATTTGCAGGAACGACTGGATCATATCTTCAAAAACCAAATATTCGGAATCGCAATTACCGAGCTTACCGGTCTGATGAGCCGAAGAAGCCTCTACTGCAGTAAACATGCTGATGGACCTTATTCGGTAGCCACCACATTTAACAATTCCGATGGAAATATCCGATTTGAACGAATTGAACATGATTGGGATTCAAGCGGTAAATGTACATTTTGTGGAGCTTCCAAAGAACAATTTGACCGGGGACCGGAACTCGAAACCCACGCCTATGAGTTCATTCATAGGAAAGACCTTGAGGAACTTGAAAAGATGAAATTTGATTTGATTATCAGCAACCCTCCATACCAGCTTGAAACTCAGGGAGCTGGAAGACAAGCTAGACCCATTTATCACCTTTTTGTAGAGCAAGCAAAGAAATTAAGACCGCGATATTTATCAATGATTACTCCTTCACGTTGGTTTGCAGGAGGCATGGGGTTGGATACGTTTAGATCAGACATGATGAACGATAAGCATATACGCGTATTAGTTGATTATTTGAATGGAAAAGATTGCTTTCCTCAGAGTAGTGTTGGTGGTGTTAATTATTTTTTATGGGATAGAGACAATCCTGGGCAGTGTGAGTTTACAAATATTATTCAAGGTAAACGCAATACGATGATGAGAGATCTTAATACTCATTCCGTATTGGTGAGATTCAATGAAGGGATATCGATATTATCCAAAGTTCAACATCAAAGTTTCAAATCAATCCAAGAGATTATCAGTCCTTTGATGCCGTTTGGATTAGGAACTGATTATCGTGGCCGTAAGAGGAAGAATCCTGGGGATTATACTCTCCATGCCAGTACGGGTATCTCGTATGTATCTCCTGAAGAGGTACCAAGGGGGCATGAATACATTGATTATTACAAAATCCTCATCAGCAAAACGAGCTCTGAGCATGCTGGAGAACCTTCCGAACAAGGAGATTTTAAAGTTTTAACCTCTTCAATGAAAGTGATCGGTCCGGGTGAAATATGCACTCATTCATATTTTATTATTGGTCAGTTTGAAAGTAATGAGGAAGCCGAAAACTTATATTCATATTTGTGTACAAAATTTGTAAGGTTTCTTTTATTGCTTTCTATAAGTTCAATAAATCTGTCTAAACTAGTTTTTACGTTCGTGCCTTTGCAAGATTTTAGTAAATCGTGGACAGACGAAGAGCTGTATAAAAAATATCATCTTGAAGAACATGAAATAGAGTTTATCGAGTCTATGATAAAGCCAATGTAATTGGGAGATAGCGATGGCGAAGGATCTGTTCCCCAAACGAGACAAATCGATAGCACCTAAAATATATGCTTATTCCGACGAGCTTTATCCGGGCTGTCTGAAAGTTGGATATACCGGTAGAGAGGATGTCGAGATTCGAGTAAAGGAACAATATCCAACGCTGCGTCCCGATGGGAAAAAGCCCTATAGAATAGTCATTGATGAAAGTGCAATGCGTTCCGATGGAACTCGATTCACCGATCATGAAGTCCATAGGATGCTCAAATCGATGGGTGTTATTGCCAGAGATGGAGAATGGTTTGAATGTAGCGTTGATGATGTAAAAAAGGCAATTCATGCGGTAAGAGACAGGAAGGAGACGGCAAACGACCGTATTCTTGAATTTAGGATGCGTCCCGAACAGGAAGAAGCTGTGAGGCGCACCATTGAATACTACAATTCAATTGGTGCCGATCCAAATAATAAGAAGGCGCCGAAATACCTTTGGAATGCAAAGATGCGTTTTGGTAAAACGTTTGCTGCATACCAACTTGCCAAAAAAATGGACTTCAAGCGGATACTGGTACTGACGTTTAAACCTGCTGTTCGAAATGCATGGCGAGATGACTTAAATACTCATGTAGATTTTGAAGGATGGCAGTTCATTACAAGGCCTACAGGTTCCACACCCACATCCGAAAGCATGGATGAGCAATATAGTCGAGCTGATAAAAATCGCCCCATCGTTTGTTTTGGCTCTTTTCAGGATCTGCTGGGAATTGACAGGAATACTGGAGCGATAAAAGCTCACAATGAATGGATCCATACAATGAACTGGGATCTGGTAGTCTTCGATGAATACCATTTTGGCGCTTGGAAAGAAAAAGCAAAAGATTTGTTTGAGAAAGAAGATGAAGAGGCTGAAGAAGATCTGGAAGCCAGACAAGAGAAGTATGACCCGGACAGCGTCTATGACGAATCCTTTCTCCCCATCACGACAAGCCATTATTTGTTTTTATCTGGAACACCTTTCAGGGCACTCAATTCGGGGGAATTCATTGAAGAACAAATTTTCTCTTGGACATACTCGGATGAGCAACGAGCAAAGGAGGAATGGGATGAGAACAACGGAGACAATCCTTATGCCCCTCTTCCTCGGATGGTCATGCTTACGTATAAAGTACCCGAATCAATCCGAAAGATCGCGTTGCAAGGTGAGTTTAATGAGTTTGATCTGAATGTATTCTTTAGTACTACGGGAGATAGGCAAGATGCAAGGTTTGTTTATGAGGGGTATGTTCAGCAGTGGCTAAACCTCATCAGAGGGCAGCATATCGAAACATCGGTTGATGATTTGAGAACGAGAAACCAATCCCCATTTCCCTTTTCAGATATCCGGTTGATTGAAACGCTGACTCACATGGTATGGTATCTGCCATCGGTAAATTCCTGTTATGCGATGAAGCATCTTCTTGCCCAAAGAGGACAGAACACCTTCTATAGGGATTTTAAAGTTGTTGTAGCCGCAGGAAGCGAGGCGGGGCAGGGTGCAGAAGCATTAATACCGGTTGAACAAGCGATGGGCAATGATCCATTAAAGAGTAAAACAATTACTCTTACGTGCGGAAAACTTACAACGGGAGTCACGGTCAAGCCTTGGAGCGGTATTTTCATGTTGAGGAATTTGAAACAACCTGAAACGTATTTCCAAGCCGCCTTTAGAGTTCAGTCGCCTTGGGTGATAGATGGTCATATTTATAAAGAGGAATGCTATGTCTTTGACTTTGCCCCAAACAGGACTCTTCGACAGATTGCCGAATATAGTAACCGTTTGAACACGTCTGAAAAGAACCCTGAAGTAAAAGTGGGGGAGTTCATTAGATTCCTTCCCGTATTGGCCTATGAAGGAAATGAGCTTCATAAAATCAGTGCAGGTGCAATTCTCGAGATTGCCATGGCTGGAACATCCGCAACGTTGCTTGCAAGAAGATGGCAATCAGCTCTCCTTGTGAATGTGACAAATGACGTCTTGGAAAGACTGTTGAACAACCCCAAGGCTATGAAAGCGCTAATGAGTATTGAGGGATTTAGAGAGCTCTACACTGACATTGAAACGATTATCAACAAGTCTACCGAAGTTAAAAATGCCAAGAAAGAAGGTTTACAGGAAAAGACCAAGAAAGAGAGAAAGGAGTTGAGCGAGGCTGAAAAGGAATATCGAAGCAAGCGTAAACAGATTCAAGACAAGCTTATTAAATTTTCCACTCGCATTCCAATCTTCATGTATCTAACCGACTATCGTGAATTAACGCTCCAAGATGTGATAACAAAAATTGAACCCGGACTCTTTAAAAAGGTTACGGGTCTGTATGTGAGAGATTTTGAGTTGCTGAAATCGATCGGTTTGTTCAATGAGGCTGTCTGGAACGATGCGATCTTTAAGTTCAGACGCTATGAGGAAGCAAGCCTTAATTATACCGGAGTGGATAAACATAAAGATGCACCGGTGGGTGGCTGGTCGACAGTCCTTACTCCTGATGATTTTAAAGCTTTATACGCTCAGCAAGCTGACTTGGATTAAGGTATGTAGGTGTAGGGGGCTGTTTTAGCGGGTCGACTAGGTCGTATTAGGGATCTTGTGCCATCCAGAGAGGACGGAAAAAGGAGCAAGAAAGCCGGTCGTCAAATCGGCTGGTTGTCAAAGGAATTCTTCCGCTTGATTAAAGCCGCAATTCCGCTATTCAAGACCGCCAATCCGTTCAATGAGACCATTTAATCTTCAAACTCGATTCCGCACATGAAGACCGGCTCTCATCAGGTGAAAGAGAAATCCGAAGACGAATTTTACAGGCTGGCCCGTCGAACTCATCTTATGTGGGATCATCTTCCGTTTTATCCGCAACATCTTCAATAAGCTTGGAAAAATCAAGGGAATTCTTTTGGGTGAGGACGGACCTGCCTGTCCTTGCTTCGATATCTTTTCGGGCA
>SHOI01000059.1 GCA_004294855.1 Sphaerochaeta sp.
TAAAAGAGAGTACGCTTGGTCTATGGACAGTCAGGTAAAGAAGCCCAAAAAGGATCGTCGGCGCGGCAATCGCCGAAATCGGAAAGCGAAAGGGAGCCAAAAGAAAGTCGAGCAGGAGATTTTCGTTCAACCAAGTGAGAAGAAGTTCACTCCGACCTTGCCTCCGCTTCCCGTCAAGAAAGTTGTTGAACCGAAAGAGGTCTGCGTGATGTGCAAGAAGCCGATCACCCTGATCGCCAACGCGCTTACCCATCCGCAAGGCGGATACTGCCATTTCGACTGTGTGCTTGGTTTCCTCACCGAGAGAGAACAGTTGAAGGAGAACCAGACGATCAGCTATATCGGTCGGGGAATGTTCGCGGTTGCTGAAAAGAACAGCGAAGGGTCGTACACATTCGTCAAGAGAATCGAATGGGAATCCCCCGAATCCTTTGCGGCGATGAAAAAATACGTTGAGGAGATGAAAGCGTGAACAGCAACATCCGTACCGCGATGCTTCCCGGATCCTTCGATCCCCCGACGCTTGGCCATGTCGATATCATCGAACGAAGCGCCCGGCTCTATGATCGGCTCTATGTCGTTATCGCAGATAACGTGCATAAATCCTATCTGTTCACCCCCGAAGAGCGCCTTGCAATGCTCAGAGAGATTTTGAAAGAGCATGAAAACATCGAAGTGGTGGCTCACAGCGGTCTCGTCGTCGATTTTGCCAAAACCCACAAGGTCGGAGTGATGGTTCGAGGCGTCCGGGCTCTGGCCGACTTCGGGTACGAGTTTGAACTTGCAATGACGAACAAGCAGCTGTATCCGGGCCTCGAAGTCCTCTTCCTGCCCACCAGTCCGAAATACTTTCTCCTTCGCTCAAGCGCAATCAAGGAAATGGCGGCGTTCGGCGCTGATATCTCTACGATGGTTCCCCCGTTGGTCGCTCAAATCATGAAACAACGGCTCAAGGCCGCTAAAGAGTAAGAAAAACTCTTATATTGAATTGTGATATATCGAGAGCAGCCTCTTGAACGAAAGGGGCTTGATATGTTATATTTACACATTCTTTAAAAATGTCATATTGGTTTTGGATAATGAGATGTCTTTACGGTGTAACCACCCGGTGATTGACGCGTTAATTGTTTTTAGCTATCCTACCAACCGTGTCAAAATTTTGAAAAGAATAAGAGGACTACGTTATGGCAACACCCAAATATAAGACTTCAAAGGCAAGATCGGCGAGCCGCAAATCGGCGAATATGAAGCTTGCCGCTCCTACACTTTCACGTTGTGGTACGTGCGGGAACATGGTCGTTCCTCACCGAGTATGCCCAAAGTGCGGCTTTTATCGGGGTGTGCAGGTCATTGAACTGCAAGATAAATAAGAACATCAGGAGTTAACTATGGATAATACGCAAGTATTTGAGAAAGTCAAAGCCCTAATCGCTGAGAAGCTTGAGATCGAAGAATCCAAGATTACGATGGAAGCATCCTTCCGCAAGGACCTCGGTGCCGACAGCCTTGATACCTATGAACTGGTATACGCAATTGAAGAAGAGCTTGGTATCTCCATTCCCGACGAAAAAGCGAACGAGTTTGAAACCGTCAAGGACGCTGTCGAGTTCCTCGCATCCGAACTTTAAAATTCCATGGACGAGCTGCGTACCAAGGAAGCTCCCTCTCTTGCCCCAGAGCGAGAACGGGAGCTTCTTGCATTTAATGAAGCAAGTGGGATCGGGGTCGATAACCTCGATCTCCTCGATCTTGCATTCACCCATCGTTCCCATGCCAACGAGACGGGCGACCGGACCCGGAACAATGAACGACTTGAATTCCTCGGCGATTCGATTCTCGGTCTTGCGGTCGCCGATCTGCTCTTGGAAGCATATCCCGATAAAGAGGAGGGAGAGCTGTCCAAGATCAAATCGATCGTCGTCAGCGAAGACAGCCTGGCTCTCGCCGCCAAGAAACTGAACGTCGCTCAATATCTCCTTCTGGGAAAGGGGGAGGAGCAGACCGGCGGGCGGAGAAAGAAAGCGCTCTTGGCGGATTGCACGGAAGCGCTCTTTGGGGCGTGCTATATGCACAACGGCTTTCCGGCGGCGAAGGCGTTCGTCAGTCGAGCCCTCGGAGAACGGATCACCGCTGTCGTCGAAGATGATTATCATCGCGACTATAAAACGGCTCTTCAAGAGTACATGCAGAAGAAGTGGCGAATCGTGCCCACCTACAGGCTCGTGTCAAAAACCGGACCCGATCATAACTTCACCTTCTATGTCGAAGTGGACGTGAACGGACAAGTCTTCGGTCCCGCCCATGGGCGAAGCAAGAAGGCCGCCGAGCAGGCGGTGGCTAAAATCGCATATCAATCGCTGGTAAATCCACAGAGCTCCTGATAGGCCAGAGCGATCCTGAAGAGCTGCTCTTTCGTGTTTTGAGCGGGATCATCCAGTACGGTCTCCAGCAGGTATTGGAGCGTTTGACCGATCCGCTTGCCCTTGGGTATTCCCAACGCCAAGAGGTCGTTTCCCCCGATTGCAAGATCTTTGATGGAGAGGGCGTCGTCGGATGAGATAATTCCGTTGATTCGCTTGGAAAATTCATCCAGAAGATCGGTATCGGCCCGGCCGCTGATCGCCATCTGATCGGCGATCCTCAGCTTGAAGAGGTCTTCAATATGTTCGATTCCGACTCGAACGATGAAGCGGCGCACCGCGCTGTCCGTCATCTCGGGGGTGTAGGTGAACATATGGTGGCGCACCAGATGGGAGACGGTATCAATCTCCTCGTTGGAGGCCTTCAGGCGCCTGAGGATCGTTTTCGTGAGCGCTTCTCCCACGATTTCATGGTTGTGAAAAGAAAATCGGTCGCCATCCGGTTTCCGGGTGGCGGTTTTGCCGATGTCATGAAAGAGGGCTGCAAGGCGAACATGCACGGAGGAGCCGATGTCCGCCGCTTTTTGGCAGGTGGTCAAGGAGTGCTGAAGGACATCTTCATGATGAAACCCTTTTTGCAGGACTCCATCGCCTTGGGCAAGCTCCGGAAGGATGACCGCAAGGGCTCCGCTTGCATGAAGGTACTCAAATCCTTTTTTGGGATAAGCGCTCTTCACTAAGTGCACCAGTTCATCATGCAGCCGCTCAACCGAAACGAGCCTGAGGTTCTCTTTCAATGTACCCATCGCATTGAAGGTTCGTTCTTCAATCGTGAAATTGAGTTTTCCGCTGATTCGAGCGGCCCTCATGATCCTCAGGGCATCTTCATCAAAGCGTTCGTAGGGATTCCCGATCGCCCGGATGATCCCGTCTTTCAGGTCCTGTTCACCGTTGTGATTATCGACGATCTTTCCGGTGATCGCCGAAGCGGCGAATGCATTGATCGTGAAGTCACGGCGCTTCAGGTCCTCTTCCAGGGATGGAATAAAGGTAACGGAAGAAGGTCTTCGGCCATCCTTGTATTCCCCCTCGCTTCGGAACGTCGTAACTTCGTAGTGTTCCCCCTCAAAGATGACGGTCACGGTCCCATGGGCGATTCCCGTCGGAATGACGGTTCGAAAGAGGGCGATCACCTCTTCGGGACGGGCATCGGTGGTAAAGTCCAGATCGGAGTTCCCCAAGCCTAAGAGAAAGTCACGAACCGCACCGCCGACAACAAAAAGAGAGTAGCCGTTGTCCCGGAAGACGGAGGCAAAGCGTTTTATTCTGCCGGTTATCGGAAAGGTTCGCATATGATGACAGTACTCCCTCATCGGGATGAGGTCAACGGTCTATTCATGGTTGTCATTTATGCGATGAATGAATAGAATGACACTGATACACAAGGCCCGATTGAGGCGAGGAGCAAATATGTTTCGTCCCGTTAATCCGAAAGTAGATTTTCCCAAGATGGAGGAAGGGGTTCTTCAGTTTTGGGAAGAGCGGAATATCTTTAAGAAGTCGATTGAATACCGCCCGGAAGAAAAAGAGTACGTCTTCTATGACGGACCTCCCTTCGCCACCGGTCTTCCGCACTTTGGCCACATCGTGCCCGGGACGATCAAAGACACGATTCCTCGATATCAAACGATGAAGGGAAGGCGGGTGAACCGCCGCTTCGGGTGGGATTGCCACGGCCTTCCGGTTGAATATGAGATCGAAAAGAGCGAAGGGATCAGCGGCTATTCGGCAATCGTCGAGTTTGGCGTAGCCAGGTTCAATGAGATGTGCCGCTCAATCGTATTACGCTATACCAAGGAGTGGGAGATCACGATCAAACGGACCGGTCGCTGGGTCGATTGGGAGGACAGCTATCGGACGATGGATCTCTCCTATATGGAATCGATCTGGTGGGTGTTCAAGACGCTCTATGAAAAAGGATATATCTACGAAGGATACAATATTCTTCCCTACAGTCCGAAGCTTGCCAGTCCGCTTTCTAACTTCGAGGTGAACCTCGGCGGATACCAGGATGTCAAGGATCCCGCGCTCACCGTTCGTTTCAAGGTTGACGGCGAGGAGAACACCTATTTCCTCGCTTGGACCACGACACCATGGACATTGCCTTCCAACCTCGCTCTCGCATTCGGGCCACAGATCGAGTATGTGAAGGTTCTCGACAAGCGGGACGGCAACTATTACATCCTCGGAAAAGACCGGCTGTCCCACTACTACACCGATGAAGAGCTGTATGAGGTCGTGGATACCCGAAAGGGCTCCTTCTATGAAGGGCTGCACTACGAGCCGCTCTTTCCGTACTTCGCCGATGAAAAAGAGAAGAGCGGAGCGTTTGTCACCGTTCTGGGCGATTACGTTACGACCGAAGACGGATCGGGCATCGTTCATACCGCCCCGGGTTTCGGCGAGGATGACTATCAGGTGTTGAAGGGAACCGGAATCCCCACGATCTGCCCGATCGACATGGAGTGCAATTTCACCGAAGAGGTTTCCGACTATGCGGGGCGGTTCGTCAAGGATTGCGATGACGACATCATCGAGTATTTAAAGGAGCATAATCTGCTCTTCCTCGAAGAAACGATCGTTCACCCGTATCCGTTCTGTTACCGAACCAAGATGCCGCTGATCTATCGGGCGATGAGCAGCTGGTTCGTCGATATCGACCAGATCAAGCCGTTCATGCTTGCAGCGAACGAGCAGATCTACTGGATGCCGGAACACCTTAAGTACGGCCGCTTCGGCAAGTGGCTTGAGGGCGCCCGCGACTGGTCGATCAGCCGCAACCGCTTTTGGGGCAATCCGATCCCGGTCTGGAAGAGCGATGATGGAAATCACATCGAGGTGATCGGCAGTTTGGAAGAGCTGGAGGCGAAGTGCGGTCAGAAAGTCACCGATCTGCACAAGCACTTCGTGGACGATCTTATCTGGCCGAGTCCCGACGGCAAATCGACGATGCGGAGGATCCCCGATGTCTTGGACTGTTGGTTTGAATCCGGGTCCATGCCGTATGCACAGCTGCACTATCCTTTTGAAAACCAAGAGTATTTTGAAAAACACTTCCCCGCCGACTTCATCTGTGAAGGGTTGGACCAAACCCGCGGCTGGTTTTACACCCTTACCGTATTGGCGGCCGGTTTGTATGAAAAACCCGCTTTTTACAACAACATCACCAACGGAATCGTCCTGACCGCCGAAGGCAAGAAGATGAGCAAAAGCGAGCGGAACTACACCGACCCGATGGAACTCATCAATCAGTATGGAGCGGATGCTCTCCGCTTCGCGTTGATGAGCAGCGCCGTCGTTCGGGCGGAAGACCTGAAGTTCAGCGAAGAGGCGGTCAAGGATGTCCTTAAAGGTCTTCTGCTTCCGCTGTGGAATGCGTACTCATTCTTCGTCACCTATGCGAATATCGACTCCTACGAGCCGTCTGCAACGAACCACGCGGATCTGAAGAATCCGATGGATCAGTGGATCGTCAGCGCGACCGCCCGGCTGGTGGAAAACGCCACCGCCGCCTTCGATGCCTATGATATCCAAAAGGCATGTTCCTATTTCATCCCGTTCCTGGATGAGTTGAACAACTGGTATATCCGCCGCAGTCGGCGCCGGTTCTGGAGAGGGGAGAACGATGAGGACAAGAAGCAGGCGTATGATACCCTCTACCATGCCCTGATGACGTTCATCAAGGTTGCCGCTCCGGTGATTCCGTTCACCGTTGAAGAGATCTATCAGAACCTCCGTTCCAACGAGCTGCCCGAGTCGATCCACCTCTGCGATTATCCGGTGTACCGGGAAGAGGAGCGAAACTTCATTTTGGAGGAGCAGATGGCGCTCACCCAGAAGGCGATCGCCCTCGGCCGGGCCCTGAGGGCCGCTCACACCCTGAAGATCCGGCAGCCGCTCTCCAAGCTCTTCCTCGTCGATCGCAATGAACATGAGCGCAAAGTGCTCGCTTCAATGCAGGAGAGCATCGCCGAAGAGCTGAACGTGAAGAGCGTTTCAATCGAAGCGGATGAAACTGCGCTTGTCACCTACAGCGCGAAGGCCAACTTCAAGCTGCTTGGCGGAAAGCTCGGTAAAGACATGAAGGAAGTGGCGGCTTTGATCCAGGAACTGGATTCAAAAACGATTGCCCGCATTCTTGACGGAGGGGTCTACACGCTTCATTACTCCAATGGTACGATTGATTTGGGTGTTGAAGAAATTATCGTCCAGCGAAGCGAGATCGAAGGAGTGAAGGTGATCAACGACGGAACGCTCACCGTCGGCTTCGATACCACGATGACCGAAGAGCTGCTTGATGAAGGGTTGATGCGCGATCTTGTCCGAGCGATCCAGAATCTTCGAAAGGAGAGCGGGTTTGACGTCACCGACCGGATCATGATCGCTTATGAGGGTGATGATAAGATCCACGACGTTTTTACGAAGTTTGAATCGATCATCAGCGATGAAACGCTTGCGGATGAAATTACCTCAAAGCCGCTTGGCGGGGAAGCCCTTCAACTGCAGGAATATCAAGTTCGTTTGGAGCTCAAGAAGGTATGATGAAGAAAGCAAAGATTGTACTGTTGGCTCTGTTCGCGGTGATGTTGCTTGGCAGCTGCACCACGACAACGGTGCGCAAGCGGCCGGCATTCACGATTGAAGAGCTGCCGACGCATCGGACGATTCTGGTTACGACCAACGATCCCGGAATCATTCAAGCGGTTCTTCCCGATGTTGCGGATCGAAGCGAACGGATCAGTGTCGTCATCGAACCCGAGGATGATGTGTATCCGTTGAACCTCGAGGCAAGCCGAATCTATGGGGTGATGGAGACGACGTACTCAAGAGTTGCCATGAACACCGCACTCATGTGGTCTTCAAAAACGAAAAAAGATCTCCATGAAGACCCTTCCTACTTCCAAATGAAGGAAAGCGATCTTGAGCTGTATTCGCCAAAAAACGGCAAGCTCCTGTTCACCCTCGATGACTACCCGGCTGTGTATGAGCA
This sequence comes from Sphaerochaeta sp., assembly GCA_004294855.1. Lineage (GTDB taxonomy): Bacteria > Spirochaetota > Spirochaetia > Sphaerochaetales > Sphaerochaetaceae > Sphaerochaeta. Next base: position 7,411 of record SHOI01000059.1, read on the forward strand.
ACTTTCGAAAGAAGACGGGAAGCGGCTTTCCGCCGAGATCGCCGAAAGGATGAAAGAAAGCGCCATAGCCCTCTACGCCGAGTACCCAAGGACATTCTTCGATCTCAATCTGGGAGTCAGTGAAGAGGTGGTTCGCCAAAGCGAGTCGATTCTTCTCCTCTTTGATCGAAGTGAAGAAGGCGGGTATGTCCTGAATGCGTTCATCACGATGGGCGATGAGAAGAAGGCGAAGACGCTTTCGCAGATGGTTCGCAGCGGCTACATCGCGAACTTGAAAAAAGCGAATCAGAAATACGTGATTGCTGAATTAATGAAGATGTTCCTCCTTGACGGTCAGCTTGTGACAATCAAAGGAATAGAGATAACGGAAGATGAGCTGTTCAAGATCCTTGCGGGCTTGGATGGCTTGATATAGAGGAGTCCGCTCATGCCGTCATATGAGTACACATGCCGCTTATGCAAGGCAACAATTGAGTTGGTGCAATCGGTCGGTAAGCACCAGGTACCCGAGGTGTGCCCTTCCTGCAATATGAAGCACACGATGGTCCGGGTGAATATCCCTGTCTCAACCAAGGAGAAAGAGGGGGAGAAGAGATGAGAAGCCGAAGACGAATCCTCACCGGGGACCGAACTACGGGAAAGCTGCACCTCGGTCACTATGTCGGTTCCCTGAAGAGCCGGGTGGAACTTCAGGATGAGTACGAGACGTTCATCCTCCTTGCCGATGTTCAGGCGCTCACCACCCACTTTGAAGAGCCGGAACTGATCAACTCGTCGATTCTTGATGTCACGATGGACAACCTCTCCGTAGGGCTCGATCCGGAAAAGGTAACATTTGTTCAACAGTCCCAAATCACCTCGATCGCCGAGCTGACCGTCTTCTACTCGATGATCGTCTCCGTCAATCAGCTCCGGCACAATCCTACGATCAAGACCGAAGCGGCCAACTACGGCTACGAGGATCTCTCCTATGGATTCTTGGGATATCCGGTCAGCCAGACTGCGGACATCTCCTTCATCAATGCGGATCTGGTTCCCGTCGGTGAGGATCAGGTTCCCCATATCGAGCTTTCCCGAAAGATCATCCGGAAGTTCAACAAGCTCTATGGTACGAATATCACCGTTCCCCGGGCAAAGCTCAGTGAAGTCGGGCGCTTGGCGGGCCTTGACGGCAACGCGAAGATGGGCAAGTCGATGGGCAATGCAATCTACCTTTCCGATTCCCCCGAGGTCGTCTGGCAACACGTCCGCAAAGCGGTGACCGACACCTCCCGGGTTCATGCCCACATGGAAGGGCATCCCGAGGTGTGCAACGTCTACAAATACCATCAGGTCTTCAACCCCGGGGAGACGGATGAGATCCACAAAGAGTGCACCAGCGCAGCGCTTTCCTGCTTTGCCTGCAAACAGCGGCTCAACGAGGTCTTGAACAATCTGCTTGAGCCGATGCGCGAGCGCCGTGCCTACTATGAGAACAACATCGATATCGTCAAAGACCTGATTCATGAAGGATCGAAGAAAGCGAATGCCATCGGCAATGAGAACCTTGAGCGGATCAAGGAGAAGATGCACATCCTGATCTGACATGAAGAAAGATTCTCAGTACCTCAAAGGAATCCTCATCACGTTTGTGGGGGTTCTTGTCTTAAGCAGTGATGCCTTGCTTATTCGAATGAGCAGTGTGCCCGGGTTTCGCGCCGCTTTTTGGAGGGGACTGTTTACCTTCTTGTCCGTGTCAATCATCTTTCTCATCACCAACAAGAAAGAGGCCGCAACTATTGTAAAAACTCAGTACAAGCGAATGCTCTTTCCCGCCTTGCTGTGGGGCTCCAGCGGCGTTGCATTTGCGATCGGAGTACACAACAGCGGTGCTTCGATCGCTTTGGTGATGATCAGCCTCGGTCCGTTCTTCGCTTCGCTTCAGTCCTTTCTGTTTTACCGGGAAAAACCCCACCCGTTGACCTTGCTGGCCGCTCTCGGAGCGGTAGGGGGAATCGTCTACATGTTCGGCTCGCAGCTCGGCACCCTTGAAGCGAAAGATTTCTTCTACAACATCTGGTCACCGCTCCTGTATGGAACCAATCTTGCCTATCTGCGCAATAATCCGACGCTCAACCGCCAAGGGATCAGTATTCTGGGGGGATTCACCGCGATGATATTGGCACTCTTCATCTCCCGATTCCAGATCGTCATCCCCTTCAAGAATCTCCTCCCGCTCATCGTTCTCGGGGCGATCGTGATTCCGTTCGCCCAGCTCTCGATCGGACACGGAACCCGGTTCATCCCGGCTGCGGAGAGTGCCCTGATCAGCAGTCTGGAAACGATCATCGGGATTATCTATGTCTGGATCTTCCTAAACGAAGCCCCGTCCCTTCACACGATCTTAGGGGGAGCGATCGTCTTCTTCTGCATCGTCTTCAATACGGTCGTCCAAGCGTATCGGGTAAAGCGTTAAAAAGAAAGATGAACCTTTGGAACATATTTGTTCATCTCTTATTGCGGCAAACATGCATCTATGGGATAATGCGGTTTATACGTTTTTGCTCAAGCGGTGTGGATTTTGATAATTGCCGAACATGTTGATCTCGTAACGTCTTCTCTGCTTGACAGGTTTAAGGAGTCAATGTGAAAAAAACGATGCGAATTTCCGTTTTATTGTGTGTGCTCGTATGCTTCTCGGCAATGGAGCTCGGCGCATTTTCTTTTGAGTTGAATCCGCAGACACCGTTGCATCTTCCCTATCTGGCCGATCCGTTCAATACGGATCTGGCTCTTGGATATATGTACCTCTCGTCAGAAGAAGATCGTCCGGCGTATCTGTACAAGGTGACGAGCGGCAGCAGCGGCGTTGAATATACGGGGCTGGAGATCAATAAGTATTATACCGACGGGACCAATATGATCATGATGAGAACCGGCTCTTCCGTGCCTCTCGCCCGGATCAGTGTGGGACCTCTAGCAGTTGAAGCCAACATCCGAGGGGGATTCAGAGCGTTCTTTTTTGCCTACAGGGGGACGGATCTCTTGGGATTTGACGGAACATACTATTTAGGGATGAACGCAAAGTTGGGAAACCTGTTGACGTTTTCCTTTGGAAAGAAGCATCATTCAGGACATATTGGCGACGAGATCATCGCCACGATCGACAAAAAAGACCCGGTGGACGGTTCGCTGTTGCATGACCGGCAGATAGATTATGTTCGACAGGATCCTCTTACCTTCGCTCTTTCATTCAATGCCCTGAACCATCTTCGTGTGTATGGCGAGCTGAGGTTGGGAGACACGGCACAGATTTTTAAGCCGAAGTTCATCAGCGATGAAGCGGTCGCCGACGGATACCGGGCCCGCGAGCTTGAAGTGGGAGCGGAGCTCAGTCTTCCCATTCCGTATGTAGGGGATTTCACCGTAGCTTTTGATATGACGTTGCATGAAATGGGGAAATTCGTTCCCCAGGGCAGTGGAACCGTCATCAACGGCGAGTATGAGAAGTATACATTCACCTATGAAAAAGATGCTCCCTGGGAAACGGAGTTCCAGATCGTGCTGGCCCAATCGCTCACCACGCGGGAAGAGGGCTTGAAGGCACGAGTCATGGTCACCTATCACCGGGGAAGATTTCCCCTCTTTGCGTTCCACATGAGCAAGGGCTCGTTTATCAGCGTAGGAGGTTCGATGGGTTTCTAGGGCCTGCCAAGCAGCCACCAGAGGCGCCGGATCTGTTCCTTTCGAACTTCCGGATCAACGGTTGGTTTTTCGGGTTGCCTGATCTGTTCCTCCACAACAACCGGTTGAGAAACTACCTCTTCACGGATCGCCACGGCGCTTTGGATCGTTGGCAGCGGCGGGACGAGCGGGATTGATGC